>CAYSFY010000012.1:1545-19859 GCA_964430285.1 uncultured Desulfobulbia bacterium | reverse complement strand
ACGCCTGTTTCCAGTGTCATGGGGCGCTCAAGAAACAGATCCATGAGAGTAAATTCCAGCATGGACCGGTCCGCACCGACGACTGCGCCCAGTGCCATCAGGTCCATGGCGGGGACCATAAAAAGCTGCTCCGCTTCAACTTCACGGAGAACTACAGCGAAGATTTCGCTCTTGAGCACTACGAACTCTGCTTCAGCTGCCATAACAGCAAAGTCTTTCTCGACAAACGCAGCGTGGAGACCGGATTTCGAAACGGCACCACCAACCTCCACTATCAGCATGTCAATCGCGCCAAGGATGGCAGGAGTTGCAAGACCTGCCATGACATCCATGCCTCGAACCAACCCAAGCACATGCGCACGACCATCCCCTACAAGGGTAAAATGACCATCACCTTGAAGTACACCAAGAGCGACAGCGGCGGAGGGTGCGTGGTCGGTTGCCACACCCCCAGAAAGTACGATCGAGAAACCCCCGCGACACCGTAAACCTCCCGCTCACCGCTCCTCCTCCGGGGGAGTCAGGGAGTAAGGAGGTGCGGCCAACTCAACGACAGGCGTACCCAACCCGATCCCCCCCTGCCATCACGAGAGGGCGAACGTTCGAGCAGACAACGAGAGAAAACACAGATCACCACACGGAAAAGGATTATTCATGATTGCCACGCGCCCCAACACCACTTCCATCCTAACCCGCCTTGCCCCCACGCTCGGGGTAGCCTTGCTCCTCACCCTCTTTACCTGCGCCACAGCCCGGGCGGAAACAGAGAAGGCCACCCTGCGCGCCTTCAAGTATGGGGAGAAGCTCCCCGCCTTCACGGCCAAGACCGTGGACGGCCAAGGGAGCAAGACCTTCACCCCGGGTCATGACGGCAAACCGTCGCTCATCATCTTCTTCTCCATCAGGCCCGAGTTCAGACAGAAACGATCCCTCGCCCTACTCACCGCCATGGCCGCCATGGCGGATCAATTCAAGAACCGGGTCGAGATCGTCGGGGTCTTTAGCGATGATCAGGGGGAGCAGGTGGTCAAGGAGTACATCAAACCGTTTGCCAACAAGCTCGTGGTCTATGCCGACCCCGCCAAGGAGATCAATGACCGTTACGGGGTGTTCATGATGCCGCTGGCGGTCATGGCCACCGGCCAAGGGACCTTGCACGAGGTCATCCCATACGCCTTTAATATCCGGGAGTTGATCGACGGCAACTTCAAACTCCTGCTCGGCGAGTGGACAAAAGCGCAACTCCAGGCATCCCTGACTCCGGAACAGAACACGGCCCAGAGCGAAGCGGAGAAGGAGTATATCCGCCGCGTCAATTACGGCAAGATCATGCAGGTGAAACAGATGTACAGCCAAGCGGTCAGGGAGTTCTCCAACGCCATCAAAATCATGCCGAACAGCATAGCCGCCCATCTCGAAATCGGCTATGCCTACATCAGTCTCAAGGAGTGGGACAAGGCAGAGGAGGCCTTCAAGAAAGCCCAAGAGATCGACAAGGAGTCGGACAACGCCATCGCCGGGCTGGGCTTGGCCTACTACGGCAAGGGAGAGATCGCGCAAGCCCTGCCGGTCTTGGAGAACGCCTTCATCGCCCCGGAACCGAGACTTGAGATCATCATCGCCCTAGCCGATATCTATGAGAAGAAGGGAGATAACACCAAGGCCAACCGCTTAAACAAATTGGCCATCTCGCGGCTCATGACCTTGTATGAGCAGCGCTGGAAATAAGACCATGACCAACTGTGATGGTCTCGCAAAACGTCCATGAACTCACCATCCGTCTACACAGTATCCATCGATGAAGAAGGGTGCCGGCGGCGGTTGAGCGGTTTATGCGCGACCGACAAAAGTACCACCCTCGCCATCCGCTTGCTTGCCACCCTGCTTGCCCTCTCCCTGATCTTCACTGGAAGCGAGACCAGGGCAGACGAGACAAGCAAGTCCCCCGGCATCTGGTCCACCGTCCCCTATTTCAACTGGATCACGGAAAGTTCCGCCCCCCTGGAGCAGTTTAGCTTCTTCATCAACGGCGTCCAGGCCAAGGGCTCCGCGGTCAGCGCGATCAAGCACCAGCAGAGCCTGCACCTGCGCTTCCCCTTGACCTACGAGACAGAGACCGCCATTGAGGTCCGTTTCCAAGGAGAGAGCATTTACCGCGCCACCTTTTTTTACGCCCCCAGTTATGAGAGCAGCATCGTCCCAGGCAACTTCACCGATCTCCCCTTCCATACCGAGGAGCGAGAGCGGCCGTGCCAACAATGCCATCGGCTGACGGTGAACGCCAACGATGCCAAGCCGCTCGTGGTCACGGAGCAGATCTGCTACCCGTGCCACAGCCATGAATTCGACAACAGCGTCAGCCGCCACAAGCCTGCCGCCATCCAGTGGCGTTGCCTGCAGTGTCACCTCACCAAGGAAAGCCCAAGTCCGGGAAACAGTGACCACCCCGTCAAATTCGCCATTACAGACGCTGAAGATGTTGCCCCCCTCTGCTATCGCTGCCACAAAAAATTCGCGGCCCGGATCAAAGGGTATGCTCACCAGCATGGCCCCATCGGCATGGGCGCGTGCACCATGTGCCACAACCCCCATGCCTCGAACTTTCCTAAACTCCTCCAAAATGAGGCGAACACCCTCTGCGTCAACTGCCACAGCATGCAAGAGACCTTGCAACAACCGGTTGTCCATCAGGTCATCAAGACCAAGGGGTGCACCGCCTGTCATAACCCCCACGGCAGCCCCTACCCCCTGCAGCTGCCAAGTCCCGCCAACGAACTCTGTGCCGTTTGCCATCAAGAGATCGCCAAGCAGGTGAACAACCACCCGGTCCAGGGTCACCCGGTTTTCATCAAGGGGAGGGGCACGCAAAAAGATAAGCTCACCTGCACCAGTTGCCACTCGCCTCACGCTTCGGCATTCCCTAAGCTACTGCCGGAGGAAGAGGTGATGATGCTGTGCACCCATTGTCACCCCATGGAAAACAAGTGATTGGCTTCATGACCACCAAGCGCGCCCCTCTCCATTGGCTGCTGGCCGCCATCTTCGCCCTGTTGCTGACAACAGAACCCATGGCCGCGGGCGGCGACTATGAACTGCTCAACTTCAAAGAGGACGCCAAGCTTCCCTCGTTTACGCTGCCGGAGTTTGCCAGCGGCAAGGAGATCACCTTTGAGCCCACTTCGGGTAAGCCCTCGGTGCTCATGTTCTTCTCGGTAACCCCCCTATTCAGGGAACAACGCTCTCTGGGACTGGCCAAGGCCATGAGCAAATTGGCTGCTGACTTTAAAGGGCGGGTAAACTTTGCCTCCGTCTTTAGCGACGACCAAGGCAGGGAGGACGTCAAGCGCTTCATCAAAGACCACCTGATCACCGCCCCAGTCTTCGACGACAGCAAGGAGCAGATCCATGACCGTTACGGTATCTTCATGATGCCCCTGGCCATCTTGATCGCCGCCGACGGCACCCTGCAAACGGTAATCCCCTACACCTTCAACACCGACGAGATCCTGGCCAACAATCTGAAATTCCTGCTGGGAGACTGGTCAAAGGAGCAGTGGCAGGACTCTTTCAAGCCGCAACAGAACATCGTCAAGAGCAAGGAGGAGTTGGAGTACGTTCGGAGGGTGAATTACGGGCGGGTGATGCTGGCGAGAAAGATGCACAGCGCGGCGCTGAGAGAGTTCATGACCGCGGCCAAGATCCTGCCCAAGGCCATTGAGGCCCTTATCGGCGTCGGTCAAGCGCAACTCGCCACCAACAAGCTCGACTTGGCCGAAGAGGCCTTACGCATGGCCATGGAGATCGATAAGGAGTCGGATGAGGCCCTGGCCGGATTGGGGCTCGTGCTTTACCAAAAAGGGGACGAGGAGCAGGCCCTTCCCATCTTGGAGAACGCCCTGATCAGCACCGATCCCCAGCTGGAGGTGATTATGGCCTTGGCCGATTATTATGAAAAAAAAGGGCTGATCGACAAGTCCATGCGCCTGAACAAACTGGCGGTCTCGAAGTTACTGAAAAGGATTGATTAGAAGCCGTGTAGAATCAACATCAAAGGAAGCGCTTATTCGTCGGACCCATATGCGCATGTTGCCCCCCAGCCCTCACGAGGCCTCAACGGCCCGGTTCCGGCCCGACTCCTTGGCCCTATAGAGGGCCGTGTCCGCCGCCTTTAAGACCTGATCAGGCGTCTGGCCATGGGCCGGATAGAAGGCGGCGCCCAGGGAGATGGTGACCCGGATGCCATGCCCCTGGTAGTTGATGCGCAACTCCTCCTCCACCCTGGCCCTGACGATCTCGGCCCGCTCGATCGCCGCCTGCTGTGGCGGTCCGGGCAGGATAATCACAAACTCCTCCCCGCCATAGCGACAGACCACATCCCCCTTCCTGACGCTGCCGGAGAGGAGCTTGGCCAGCTCCACCAGCACGATATCCCCTGCCTCATGGCCGTAAGTATCGTTAAACTTCTTGAAGAAATCCACATCCAGAATAATCACCCCGATGGGGTGGTTGGAGCGCTCCGCCAGTTTAAACTCCCGGTTGAGGGTCTCCTCCATATAGCGTCGGTTAAAGAGCCCGGTCAGGCCGTCACGCACCGACAGGTTCTGCAGCCGATCCCTGAGCTTCAGGTTGGCCATGGCCATGGCCAGATGGTCGGTTACCGAGGTGGCCAGTCGCCGCCAGTGTTCGGTCTGCCGTTCCTCATCCGGGCCGAAGGTGGCAAATCCCCACTGATCAAAGAGCAGATGGATGAGGCCAATGGCATCGTTATGGCCAAACAACGGCAGACAGAAGGAGAGGTGGTGCACGCTGGGATCGATGTGCTGACAGCAGGGGGTGTGGCTCGGGTCGGGGGTCACGAGGATCCGATAGTTGGTGAAGGCTAGGCACTCGTCACTGGCCAAGGGGGAGGTCGAGAACTTGTGCTCGCCCCACTGGATCACCGGTTCAAAGCCGACTCCCTCCCCTATCGGCTGGGCCATGTACAGAGAGCCCGAGGCCTGGGGAAAGAGGGCTGTCAGGGAATCGGCCACCACCAGATAGGTCTCCTCCAAGCCATGGCAGGACTGCAGTTGCTCCGCCAGACGGTTCAGTTCCGTCACCTCGTGATTGTGTTGTTCCAGTTGCCCGACGGTGAGCAACAGGTCCTGGTTGGCGGCATCCAGAGCCTGGGTGCGCTCCATGACCTTCTGATCCAAGTCATCGATATTGGATTTCAGCCGACCCACCATGACATTAAAGGTCTCGGCCAGAAAGGTGATCTCATCGTGCCCTTCAACAGAACAACGGGCGGTCAGGTTACCTTCGGTAACCAGGCTTGCCACCCGGGAGAGCTTGCGCACCGGCAGCAACAGCCGGCCCACCAGCCATGAGATCAAGACGATGGAGAGGCCGATGACCACGGCGGTCAACAGCAGGATCTTGTTGCGCAAGAGGTCGGAACTCTGGTTGAGTTCATCGGTATTGACCGAGGCCACGATATACCAATCAAAGCCATCCACATGCTTGACCCAATTGATCTGCTCGTGGGTGAAGTGCTCCTTGTCCGCGGTGGTGTTGCCCATGGCGGTCAGCTTATGATCCTTGGTTCTACTGACGGTAATCAGATCATCCACCAACTTGTTTTTGGTAATCGGGTTGATGACCGCCGACATATCGGTGTTCTCCAGGGTGGAGTCCGGGTGGATGATGATATTGTGCCAGGAGTCGAAGATATACATGTAGCCGCTCTTGCCGATGACGATCTGCTTCAAGATGGTGCGCAGTTCATCGATCATCTTCTCCTTGCGGACCAGGATCTCGGCCTCCAGGTCGTCGACAAAGACCTCGGTGCCAATGACCCACTCCCACTGCGGGAAGAGGCGGGCATAGGCCAATTTCTCCGCCGGCAGGTTGTCGCTCGGACGCTGGCCCCAATAGGTATGGTACCCCTCTTCGTGTTCGATGGCCTTTTGCAGCAGGGGGGTCAGTACATAGTTGCCGAACACGTCCCGGACTTCGCTATAGTCCTCCATGTTCTTCTTGGGGTCGGGATGGGAGAGGTAGAAGCCGTTGTAATCAGCCACCCAGATAAAATCATCCTTGCCGTAACGGAAGTCGCGCAACTCTTCCAGGGCACGCATCTGGGCCTGATCCTCGTTGAGCACACCGCTCGCCACCTGCTCGACCATATTCTTGAGGTAGGTATCGGTGAACAGGATGATATTCTTGAGTTCCCGTTTATGGGCCTCGGTGACGGTCTTGCGGTGGGCCTCCACGGCCAGATAGTTGGAGGTGATCAGGGATTGGATGTTATTGAGATTGGTCTGGACCGACTTCTCCTCCAGGGAGTAGACCTTCTCCTTGATATAGGGCACGGCAAAGAGGTAGAGCACCAGCGCAAATCCCACAATGGTCACGACGATGGGGGCCACGAAACGTCGGAACAGGGGGGACCGGAGTACGCTTCCCAGCTCAGTGTTGTTGCTGTTGCTTTTGGTCATGGGGTTGTGGGCACTCCGTGAGGCACGATGGGTCTAATGAACTATTACCTTACCCAATCGTCGCGGCAGATTCAAAAGTTATTTTGTCTTACTGCAAGAAATGATTTATGAATTATGAAATCGATTGGTAACTTCTCTGGTTGTTCTTCCGCAACCGTAAAGAGTGCGCACTGCCGTCGCCGCGCAGAGACGCAGTGCCACTTCGTCCCGCCGATTGACAGCCTCCCGCCCCTTAGCTGCTCTTGTCCCCAGAAAACAGGGTGGAGGTGCATAAACAAACGTTTACTCTTTATTCTCGGTTAGTTACAGATCGACAGAGGGGTAAGAGTCTTATTTACGGGATGGGAGCGATGGACAACCGGGGAGGAGAGTCATTGGTCACGGCACGCAGGGCCTCTCTGATCTCCGGGGGCATGGCGCCCCCCTCCTGGGCCATGGCGCGCATCTGTTTGGCCAGGTAGGAGTTGGAGACCAAGAGCTTGAAGACCTCGGTCATGAACTCCTGTTTCCAAGGGCTCAACTGCGCAAGGTTCTGGAACTTGTGCAGAAAAAAGGTGCGGGCCGCGCGGCCCAACTCCGTCTCAAGCTCCGGTATGGTCATGGCGGTGGGCTTGAGCACCGGCTCCACCAGGTTATACTTGCGGTAATCCTTGGTGACCACATACTTTTCCAGTTGGGGGTAGAGGTCGGCATAGGGCCAGGGGGCGATGGCCAGAAAGAAGGCCATGTCCGGATTGTAGAGAATGGCTAGGTCGACGATGTCGGCGATGGATTCCGGGGTGTCGTCGGGCATGCCGAGGACGAATGAGGTCTCGGAGACAATGTCGGCATTGTTGATGAGTTCGATGGCCCGCCTGGAGTGCTCCACCTTGGTCCCCTTCCGGAACAGGTCCAGGGTCTTCTGCGAGCCGGCTTCCACCCCCACATAGATGTGCTCCACCCCGGCCTCGCGGTATTTACCCATCAGATCCTCGTCGCGGATGATGTCGTCCACCCGGGTCTCCATGAGCAGCTTCACTCCCGGCTGCCGCTCGATGAGCAGATCGAGGATCCGTTCCCACCGCTTGCGGTCCAGAGTGGGGATCTCGTCGGCCAGCATGGCCACGTTGACCCCATAGTGACGGTTGAGTAACTCCAGCTCGGCCACGAAGTTCTCAGGGCTCCTGGCCCGCCAGCTTCGCTGCCAGAAGAGTTGCTGCGAGCAGAAAGAGCAGTTCTGGCGGCAGCCGCGCGACGATGAGACGATGGCCAGGGTGGACCCCGGCTTGGGCCGGTACGAGTAGATGGGCCACTCCACCAGGTCCCAGGCCGTGGGCAAGGAATCAAGATCATCGATCCAGGGGGCGGCCGGGGTGACATGGACCTTGCCCTCTCGCCGGAAGGCAAGCCCCCGCACCTTGGCCGAATCCGCGTCATGGTTCAGGCAGTCAAGCAGCCTGGGCAAGGTCCTCTCCCCCTCCCCCCGCACCACGAAGTCGATAACGTTGTCGCCGTCGGCAAGCAGTTCCGCATAGCAGAAAGTGGCATGGACGTTACCAATGACAGTGACCACGCGCGGGTTCACCTCCTTGGCCAGCCGCAGCACCGCCACCGCGTCAACGATGGAGGGGGTGAAGGCGGTGGTGGCCACCACGTCGGGGCGAAAATCGGTAAGCCGCGCCCGGATCTCGGGCCACTCGTGCCACAGGGCCATGGCGTCGTAATAGTCCACCTCGTAGCCCGCCCGCCGCAATGAGCCGGCGATATAGACAAAGCCCAAGTTTAGCCAGGTACCGGCGGATTCGACCACGCCGGAGTGGTAGGGGGGGGAGATGAGGGTGACACGTCGGAGGTGCATGGAGTTACGGATGTCCCTTGGGTTAAATTTGTCGGTTTCGCAAAAACCGCTCAACCGACGCCGACACACTATGCAACTTGTTGATATTGCGTAGGCGGATGGCAAATGATGCGACTTTTTGCGAGACCATCAAATTTCGCACTCCTGATAACGGTACCAAAGAGGTCAGGATACGGTTCTTCGTCCTTTTTACCGGGAGAGCGCAAGCGCAAGCGCCTCTCTGTATGCCGCGGACGCCTCCGCCGACTTGCCCATCTCCTCGTACATCCGCCCCTTGTACACAAAGATGTCCAAATCCATCGGGTTCATTTCCAAGGCCCGCGCAAACATAGTCAAGGCTTCCGTCACCTTGCCCATCTTGCCGTAGGCATAGCCAAGATAATAGAGACAGGGGGTATGGGAAGCCTCAACTGCCATGGCCTTGAGCAGCAGATCCCTGCCCTCCGCAAGTTTTTTGTCTCCGACCAGCAACATGCCCAGCTCGCAAAGGGTCACGACATTGTCAGGCTCCTTCCGCAGCACGAGGTCAAACTGTTCTTTTGCCTGCGAGGGTCTCCCTTGGGCCAGGTAAAGCCTGCCCAGACTGATATGGGGCAGCATGAACCGGGGATCAGCCGCGGCTGCCTTGAGGAACCACGTTTCGGCAGTTGC
Source organism: uncultured Desulfobulbia bacterium (assembly GCA_964430285.1). Classification (GTDB taxonomy): domain Bacteria; phylum Desulfobacterota; class Desulfobulbia; order Desulfobulbales; family VMSU01; genus VMSU01. The sequence continues at coordinate 10,892 of CAYSFY010000012.1, read as the reverse complement.
GTCCGTGCGTTTCGATTGCTGCGCCTTCTTGCCCATCTGATAAAAACGCAGGGCATTTTTCTCCGGCTGGTACCCTTTTCGTTGCACGATCGCAGGCGGTTCTCGGCCTTCTATTTGGGCGACAACAAAATCAGTCATCTGCTCCGCACCGACCAGCGGATACCCACTCAACTCGTAGCGAATCGTGCGTGCGGGGTCCAGTATCACAGTCGAAGGGAGAGCAATCACCCCATAGTCATGGAAGACGGCAAGTCCCGGGTCCAGAAGCACCGGGTACTTAAGACCAAGAGTCCCCGCCATGGCGGTAATCGCCTGCATGGCGGCAGGGGTAAGCTGTTGACCGTCGACGTTTACAGCCACCACGGCGAGCCCCTTTCCTTGATAGCTGGCGTAGAGTTTCTGGGCGCGGGCCAGGACCTTTTCCGAATTTCCGCTCCACGTGGACCAGAAGATGACCATGGTGAGTTTTTTACCCGCGATCTCGGCCAAGGCCCGTTGTCGGCCGTTAAGATCCTTGAGTGAAAAACCGGGGGCCTCAGCGCCAACATACAACCCCTGTAGGGCTGCCGCGTCCGAAACCCGCGCCATGCCCCCGCCCAACAGGCAGACCAGCAGCAGGGACAGCGATCTCAGCAGCTGGCGGGCTTTGTGCCTTAACCGTTGCTTCCGGGATGAGGCTAAGGCATGACGACATATCTCCATTAGCTCCTCCCCTGCTTGTACTTTTCGACACCCTTCTTGAACTCGATCATGGCCTTGTCAAAATCACCTTTTTTTTCGTAAAGCAAGCCTAGTTCGTAATGGGTCCTCACTGGATTGGGGTTCAAAAGTAGCGCTTGGCGAAGCATTGCTTCTGCCTCCCGATCCTTGCCCTTTCTCGCCAAGACAGCCCCTTTGCCGGTCAAGGCATCATGACAACGAGCGTTGACCGAGAGGGCCTGATCAAAGGCCTGTTCCGCATCCGTAAGGGCGTCCGTTGACAACAGGAGATAGCCAAGGGCCGACAGATCCTTCTCTGAAGCAGGATCGGCCTTTACTCTTTGCCGGGCTGAGGCGATGGCCGCGTCCAGTGAATGATGCGGGGGTGCGCCAAGCGACCGCGCAACACCTTTCCTGCCGGAGACCGGATCCGCCGCGCGGGGCTCTGCAACAGTGAGCAGCAACGCCATGGCCAACACGAGGCCATAGACGAAGGCTGACAAGGGTAAGCTGAGTGGACTGGGCAGCGGCCGCTGCGGCACATGTTCTGTTTTCATCACACTCCCTATCTGTTCTTTACCGGTTTTTGACGATCGTAGGCGAAGAGTTGGTGACAACCGGGCAGGCACGTACCGCCGCCGGCACTCTTTTTAAAGTTGATCGGTAGCTTCCACGCCCCAAAGGGAACCGCGTCGCGGATATGCTTCGGATTGTTGGTGGCATGGGCATCATGGCATGCCCTACAGGTTCGGCCTTTTACCTCTTTATTGACATGCACGTAATGAAGATTTTGGTCTCCGTTGCGGAAACCGGTCAGCGTGGTGGTGAGTTTCTCTTCGGCGATGGTCTGCTCATGGCACATAAAACAGAGCTTGTAGTTACTCGCCTGGTATGGGGCATAGAAAAGTTTCGGAAAATATTCTCGCAACAGTCTGAAATTATCCGAGCCATGGGCATTATGACAACCCGAGCAGTCTTTCTGGCGTATGGGACCGTGATGATCCCTGTTATCCTGCAACATCGCCTTCATATTGGCTACCCGCGCCTTGCCCTTATCACCATATGCCCGGTCATGACAACTCAGGCAGAGGTCCGCTGGCTGCATGAGCAACTGGTTGGCATAATTAGCGACATGGGGGTCGTGGCAGGCAAGACACCCCTTCTCGGTATCGAGTCCGCCATGGTGCACCTTAGCCGCCTTGATATCCCCCTGTTTGTCGTCATGACAGGTGAAGCAGAGATCTCTTCGGCCATCAGCGCTCAGATTATACTGAAACGCTCCGCTGTGGGGGCTGTGACACAGGATGCACCCTTCCGCCACCGGCGAGTGCACATGTTTTTCCCCTTTAACGGCCTCCCCCTTCTCCTCGTGGCACGAGAAACAGACCTCGTTGCCCTCGGCCAGAAGGAGCTTCGAGTAATCGCTCTCATGGGGCTGATGGCAAACAGCGCACCCACCCACCGCCACCGGGCCGTGGACAAATTTCCCTAAAATCGCCTCCTGATCATGGCAGCCAAAGCATAACTCCGACCCCTCACCCCGCAGCTGAAACTGGTTGGGGGATTGATGCGGGTCATGGCATCCGCAGCAATCTCCCTCCCGCACCGGTGGATGGACAACCTTGGCGCTCATATTTTTGTCATGACAATTATTGCACAGCTTTGCCACGTCCTTGATGGGTTTAAACGCATGGGTGGCAGTCGGCTGATGGCAAAAGGTACAGTCCCCAGTGGCCACCGGGCCATGGACGTATTTATCCTTACCCATGGCACTATGACACTTTGCCGACACACAGGATTCCGTTGCGGTTGCCGCAACGGCTGGATCGGCACCGTTGATCAAGCAACAGAGCACAACTACCGCCACAGGAACAAAAGAACATAGGACCGGGTTCGTCTCTCTCCTCGCTTCCATAAGACCTCCTTGAACCATGGGTAGGTATTGGTGGTTGTGGTCCCAATCGCACCGGGCGATCTCACCCCTTGGACACCCTCTCGCCGCGGGGAGGCGCCTTTTGGGGATGGACGAGCGGATCACCATCGCCCTCGACGGCGCTACCCTGAGGGCGGTCATCCGGCCTCTTGAAGATGGACAGCTCGTCGGCATCACTGGTGCGGTCGGTGTTCAGGATAGTAATGTCCGCCACCAGCCATTTCCCCCTCTCCTTGACCATCCGATAGCGGGCCGTGTAGTTGACGGTCAGTCTCGGGCTCGTGTGACCGTTGTCGAGGTTGATGTAGGCGTACCCCCACTGTTCCTGACAGGTGATCTCGGCCTGATCGGGCGCGAGTTGCTTGGTGGCGATAAACTCCAAGGAGCGGAGGGTTGAATCCATCTTGACCCCGCCTTCACCTAGGGCCGCCATGTGGTAATAGGCCTTGCGGGCCCGATCGCCGGTGGCGGCATGGACCAGATGATTCATATTCAGGCGTCGATAGCCGTCAGCCAGGAGCCCATTGTAGTTCCGAATCGCTTCTCGTGGCTCCTCCGGCGCGGGGGTGCCGAATTTCGTGTCATGACCCACCAGCAAGAGGAGCAGGAAGAGCAAGACCCCGGCATAGCGCTTCATCGGAAGTACTCCGCATGGATAGAGCTGTCCAGCAGGGGGACAAAGAACGCGGAGAGCACGGCAATCACAAAACAGCACAGATACAGATAGGCAGCCCTTCCCCTTTGCCAGCCGAAAAACCGCCGCAGGTGCAGATAGATGCCGAAACCAGCCCAGGTAATGAGCGACCAGTTCTCGATGGGGTCCCAGCCCCAGAACCGCCCCCACGATTGGTAGGCCCAGATGGAGCCGGAGAGCATGGCGATGGCCCAAAAGACGAAACCGAAACCGACGAAACGATAGGCCAGCAGGTCGGTGGCCCGAAGGTCCGGGAAGCGCTCAAGCCAGGGGTAGCCTTTTCTCTCCTTGAGCAGATAACAGATCGAAAAAACGAGCGCCATGACGTTGGCCGCCAAGGCGATCTTGTAAAAGGTGACATGCAGCACCAGCCAGATGCCGCGAAAGGTGGGGGGCAAGGTCTTCACCGCCGGAGTAAAAAATACCCCCAGACCAATCAACATAAAGGCAGTGGGGAAGACCAGGATGCTCGCTGGCCGCACCGCCGGATAGACCTTACTGGAGAACAGGAAGAAGACGAGCAGCACCCACGACAGGGAGGAGAGGACTTCGTAACGAGCCATGTAGGGGCCGTGACCCACAAGATACCACCAGAGGAGGATGGCCGCCCCGTGGACCAAGAGACCGGCGACGAGGATGCGATATGCCACCCTCTCTGCCTTCTCCTGGTCAAACACGATCCCCCAGGTGTTGGCGATGGAGGCAAGCACGTAGAGGAGCACCGCCAGCCAGTGGATAGCGATTTGCAGGGGGAAGGCCTTATTCATGGTATCTCATGCCGCTGCAGCCGGGCGAATATCCCGTGCCCCTCGTCCCGATAGAGATGCGTGAACCGCGACCCTTGCCAGGTGCAGGTAAACCCCCTGCCGCCCTTTTGGCAATGGATCTCCCGTGGGATGGTAAAATAGTTGAGTGTGCTGCCCAGGATGATGACGAAGAAGCCCACAAAGACCCCGGGCATGCCTTTTATATCAAGAACGATGAACTCCGTCCATCGTTTTACCGTAAGCAATCTGGCCTCATAGGCGCCGAGTCGGCCGAACTCACCCTGGCGCAGAGGGAGTTCTCCGAGCACGGTGTTCCTCTCCTGGTCCACAAGCCGCAGGACCAACAGCGGGTTGTCGCTGACCAGCGCCTTCCGGTCGGCGTCCGCGTAATACTTGGCCTTGATGCGGTAAGGGATCTCCTCAAAATCAAAGTTGCCGTAACTCGCCTTTTCCTTGTCCACCGGCGATGGGATATCGAGGACCATGGTCCCTTGTTGTCCGGCGGCGTCGGTCAGTTTCACATAAAAGGCGTTACCGAAGTTGTCCCCTTGATACATGCGCAGCCCCTGATAGCTCAAGATCGGGGTCAGCGCAATGGTCCGACCGGCGGCCTGGCCGCTGGCAGTGTTGATAAAATGCACCTCGTTGGTTATGTTCTTGAGTCCGCCCTGGGGCCAGAACTCAGGAGTAACTCGGTCGAGACGAATGGCCTCGTCAAGGCGAAGAGGATCGGCAAACAGACCATGCTCCTCATACTGCCAGGGGAAAGGGGCAGAGACCGTCTCTCCTGCCACCACACGGATCGTCCCCCGTTTTCCCGTGGTGGCGATAACCAGGGAGCTGGCAATGGTGATCAGGATCCCCAGATGCAGAAAAAAATTCCCCCAATAGCCCCAGGGATGCTTGACAAAGCGCAGCCCCCCCTCATTGCCGGCCACCCGGAAATAGCCCGCCCGCAGCAACTCTGTTATCAATAGCGGTTCGCTCACGGCCAACCGCGGAAACAATGCGCCTTGTTCCCCTTCCCGAGAGTGGACGGGGGGGCGACAACCACTGCCAAAGGTCTTCCTCCGGGCCAGGCGGAACTGCTCAACAGTGGCTACGGCCAAGGAGAGCAGAAAGAGTAACAGGAGGAGAACAAACCAGGGCGTGGTAAAGAGGCGATGGAGACCAAGGAGTTCCACCACCGGCAACCACCCCGGATGCGCCTGTTGCCACATCACAAACTGACGTGGTGGGGTATTGAACTGCTGGGGGATGAAACAGGAGAGGACCACCACGAAAAGGAGGAGCAGCATTAAGCCAAGAACCGTCTTCCGTGACGTCAGGCAATGGCGAATAGACAGTGGCATCCTGAAGTTGCGCCTTACCAAAAGAGTCACGCCCCTAGGAGATGGCGCACTTACCAAGACTCTGGACTACTCGGGTCACCGGGATTAGCGAATGCCGCCCCGCTATGCTCCGAGTTGCACGTACTGCCGCTGACCGAATAGAACATGGCCGTGGAGTAGCAGCGGTTGGGGGAGTAGTCCCAAGGGGTGCACTTGGTGAACCGTCGAATGATGGGGGCATCGTCATCAAATCCTACCCCGCCGTTGTCCACCACCGAGGTCTTGCCCTCGCCGTTGGCAGTGTAGCGCAGGGGCATGTTGCCGGCGGCAAAGGTAGCGGCATCCACCGCGGCAATCAGCCGCGACACCTTGCCGCCATGGGGGACGCGGATATGACAGTCGGCGCATCGCGTCCTCGGCTTGTGGTTGCCATTGGCATGGACCTTGTTGCTCCCCGCCGGGTCAGGGTGGCAGTTGCTGCAGAACAGACCGTTGTCACTGCCGAGGCTGGTTAGCGTATCCCCCAACCGCCGGAAGAGGAGTGGCCCCGCCGCGTAAGCCTCTTGGCTGTTCGAACCATTGTCGTTGGCCGAAAGATAGGGCCAGGCCTTGTTGGTGCCGCCGAGCATCCATTTGTAGGCCGAGCCGTGCGGGCCGGCCACCGTGGAATTGCTGCTATGGCAGTCGGAGCAGTACATGGTCTGGGTGCCGATATTGACGTTCCATGGCGCCGTCAACTGGGCGGCGGTCAACCCCTTTTTGATTTGATTGGCGTTTTGGCCGTTGGAACCGGAATATGAGTTGGTGTAGTTGTTCAACCCAGTAACGATGGGATGGCCGGACTTGTTGGCGGGACTGAACTCAAGCCCCACATCGGTCCAGGCGGTGGAGCCGGAGGTGCCGCTCCAGATGCTGATATTGCCCACTGCGGCGGAGTGACACTTGAAACAGATTTGGTACTCCTTGGTGGCGGTCTGCAGTTCGCTATAGGCAGTGGCCGGCTGCCAGTTGATGCCGGAAAAGGTTGGATCGACACCGGTGGCGCCGTGGAGCGGGCTGGCTGCGAGGATGGCGTTACTGCCCGGGGCATGATTGCCGATGGCCACCAGGTGCGGGTTATGGCAGTCGGCACATTCGACATGCTTATTCGCCACAATGGCGGCCTTTGTTTCATTGGGCATGTGCAGGCCCTCATAGCCGGCGGGGTTATGGCGATAAAATTTGGTCATATCCAGTTCAATGTTGTCCGTGGCGCTACCAGCCGCGCCAGAGCCATGACAGCCGTAACAGAGGTTCTCTTCCGAGGCAAAGGTAAGAAAAGAGGAGGGGGCGCCGCCGACCGGGGCGGGCTCGCTGCCCTCAACGCTCCCATGCTGTTCGTGGCAGTGGGCACAGTTACCGGTGGCATATCCCTTAGAGGCCATGACTGTCCGCGACACGGACTGACCATGGGCGGATGAGGTATAGGTGCCGGCCACCGTTGTCGGCACCATGCAAGAGCCGCCGACCATACAAACGGATAAGACGATGAGAACGCGACAAAAGTATGGTCTCCGTGGGGTTGTGTCCATGGTCGTTATCCCCCTCCCCGCAGTGAATAGATTATTTCCACAACCTTCTCCAGACAGTCATCCCGTCATCGCTCCCAGAGTGCAGCGATGCCGTTACTCTATCATACCCTGCCGCTGGCGCGGGTGGTGTGCAATCATAACCTGAAGCAGTAAGCATGAACAAAGGTACTCCTCGGCAGCAGTCGGCAGTTCCATTCGCCCTCAAGGCGAGATAAAGGAACCATCCCTGACCCATGGCGGCAGCCGGCACTAGGGCACCACCGCGATATCCAAGGGTTGGGCCTGAAGATCGATTCGGGCAGCCACCCGATGGCTGGTCAGATCAAGGACCACCACGCCGTTGCCCTGTCCATCATTGACATAGAGCCAGTTCCGCTCCGTGGAGAGCGCCATCTCCCCCGGGGTACCACCGACCTGGAGCTCCTTTTGCACGGTCAGCTGTCCCGGGCTGAGGATGGCGATGGTGCCCCCCACGCTGTTGGCGACAAAGATGGTTCGGCCATGGGCCAGCAGCCTGCTCGGCCCCAGGCCCACGGTCTGGCGCTGGCTGGCGCCGGTATTGCCGTGGTGGACACTCACCGTATTGGACCTCCCTTCCGCGACATAGAGGTCCTGGCCATACCCCAAAACCCCCTGGGGGTTACTGCCCACCGCCATGGTTTGCCGCACCTTAAGGGTCAACGGGTCCAGCAGCAGGACCTGCTGCGCGCGCGCGGAGGAGACGGCCAGCAGCTGCACCTCTTCGACAAAGACCGCAAAATCCAACCGTTCCCCAAACCGGCCTTGGGCCGCCAGACTGCCGGAACCGAGATCGACCCGAAAGACCGTGTCAGTGGCCTGATCCAGGAGGTAGGCGTTTCTCCCCTCTTGATCCAGGGCCATAAACGAGGGCTTGACCGCCATGGGGATGCGGATCCGATCCCGCAGCCTACCGGAGGAGAGCTCCACCACCTTGATCACGGCCTGATCCGCGGCCAGGACATAGAGCGAGTTGCGCTCCTTCACGGCATGGAGATAGGTGGGGCGACCGGGAATCCCCCACGAACCGCAGATCCGATTCTGGTCGGTCCTGATGATATAGACGGTATCGATCTCCGGACAGCTCACATAGGCAAGCTCGGTGGCCAGGGGCAGTTGCGCTGCCCTGGGGGTAATGGTGGGGCTGAAGGCCGGGGCCTTGGCCACGGAGGCGGTCACCTCCCACTCCAGGAAGAGGGAGAGGCTGTCACCCTCATCCAGGGTAAGCGGCTGGGGCAACGGATACTCCACCGCTTGGGCCGGGAGTGTCAGCCGAGTCTCGTGGCCATCTTGATCCACAAGCGCTTGGCTGAGCTGATAGCGAATCCGGCCGTACTGGCCCGTGGGCACCTGGACCCGATCCAGCAACAGACCTGTGGCCGCCTGGCGCGAAGAGCTGGTCCGCGGCTGCCGCAACAGGGAAACCCATTGTTCGCCATCCCCAAGATCGATGGCTGCCCAGGTCAAGCGTACCATGGGGGCTGTTGGCTCTCTGGCGGTCAGCACCACGGAGACCTGGGGCTGGGTCGAGGCGAGGGTCAACGCCGGCGCGGGGAGGCTCCCCTGGAGGGTGCCGACCCGCACGCAACCGGCCGGCAGCAAGCAGAGCAGCAACAGGGCAACAAGGCGCATGAGGGGAAGAGGAATAGGCATGGGGGCAGAGACCATCAATCTTTTTCAGTATGGCAATAACTGCAGCCGTTGGTCCACGTACTACCGGCGCCACGATAATCCCAGCGCAGGATGGCATAATTCGGGGTGGCGTGGGCCTGATGACAAGAGAGACACATGACCATGCGGCCGCCGGCCCCTCCGACGTTGATGGTGCTGGTGGCAGGCACCGTGTCACTGGCCACCGGCGCGTCGGCGCGATAGGCGTTGTAGCCGGCAAACTCGCCGGTCAAGGGCATCGAGATGTCCACCGGGTGACGGATCCAAGGAGAGGCAAATAGGGCATCGGCCACCCCCTCCGCCCCAACCCCGCTGTGGAAGAGACCGTGGCACTCGGCGCAGAGGTAACTCAGGGTGGAGGTGTCGGTGGTCGTATCCGTACCCCGGGCCACCCCATAGTAGATATTCGTGTCAACGGCGGTCTCGAACTGCCAATCATCGTCCTCATACCCTTTGATCTGGTTGAGCAGGCGATAACTGGTAGCCACCGTGGTCGGGTTATTGAGTTGGCCGCCGCTGTTGTGGTGGTGCGAGCCAAAGACACCGCTCTGATCATGGGTGCCGTGACACCCCCAAGTGCCGTCGCAGGTCAACTGGCTGGTCCAGGTGGGGGTAGTGCCGACCTGACCGTTGGCCGCAAAACCGCCATCGTTCCACCCCGGA
>CAYSFY010000012.1:873-1535 GCA_964430285.1 uncultured Desulfobulbia bacterium | reverse complement strand
GAGAGACGATGGCGGCCCCGCCCACCCCCACCGGGTTATGGCCAAAGTGGGCGTTATCCCCGGCAAACTTAAAGTTGCCGCCGGCCAAGCTATTGGCCAGGGTGGTTGCCCCGACGGTCGACACATAGGGGATGTAATTGAGACCGTTATTGGCGCCGGTATGGCAGCCGAGACAACTGTCATTGAGCAGCGCGGCCCGGGGGGTGAGGTCAACCCCTGCCTGACTGGCATGCATCACATGGCAGGTGGCGCACACCACGGTGAAACTGGCTTGAGTCGTGGCCGGCGCCATGAGGATGATCAGGATGAGTGCCGCCGTCACGACAGCGGCCCTCAAGGCATGGTGCTTACGGTTGATAGACACTGACCCGACCATTGCCTTCATCAACGATACAGACCCGGCCCCAGGGGTCCACCTGGATCTCGGTGGGGTAGGAGAGCCCCCCCTCCTTGTGGCCGGGGCCGAGATGGCGTTGCAGCAGGCGGCCATCGGCCTGATACTGGGCCACCTGGTTGCGGTGCCGTTCCAAGATCAAGAACCCGCCCGCCGGGTCAAGGGCCAGGGAGACCGGGAACTCGGGGGGGGGGCTCAAGGCGATTCGGCCGGTCGGCTTGCCCGCGCCATCAAACTCGACCACGCCGAGCAGCTGTTCTTCCCGCGC
>CAYSFY010000012.1:309-863 GCA_964430285.1 uncultured Desulfobulbia bacterium | reverse complement strand
TGCAGCTCGGTCCCCAGCATGGGCAGGGCGTAGACCGTCCCCCCCTGGAGGGAGAAATCGGCGTAGCCGGCCCGGCAATCCGGGCAGGAAATGCGCGCGCTTACCGTCAGGGCGGCATCCAGGAGCACAATGGAGCCGCTGACCTTATCCAAGAGATAGAGCCCCTGCTCCCCGGCCTTGAGCCGCTGGGGATAGAGCGCCCGGCCCTGATCCTCCAGGCGATGGGGAACCACGGCCCTGCTCTTCAGATCGATCTCGGTCAACGCCCCCTTGCCCTTTTCCAGGAGCAACAAGTGGCCATCCCCCCGCTTGATCATGGCGATGGGTTTTTCCAAGGCGCCGCCGGCATTGAAGGCCTGCAACAACTGACCATCCCGGCCAAAGGAGATCAGCCGGTTATGGCCACTGTCAACCACATAGTAGCGTTCGGCCCGGGCATCGACATAGAGTGCCGCCGGGTGGGAGAGGGCCACCCCGTTTTTATCGGCCTGCATGGAGAAGAGCAGTTTCCACCCCTGGGCGGCATGGGCCATCGCCCCCCCCTGGAGGAGAGC
>CAYSFY010000012.1:0-299 GCA_964430285.1 uncultured Desulfobulbia bacterium | reverse complement strand
ACGAGGATACGTTTTTTCATGGTGGGGGCGAGCAGGCTCGGATAGGTTAATAGTTATGACACTGGAGACACAGCGCCTTCTGGCCATTCAGCTTAAGCTGATAGGGAAAGTCCGTGCCTTTGGGGTCGTGGCAGGTGACACAGGTCATCATCTGACCATTCCTGGGGTCGCGGACCTTCTCCCCCACCGGGTGGCTGAAGGTGCCTTGGCTGGCATGACAGGCCATGCACACCGTATTGCCATCCCCCTTGAGCATGGCCGGGGCATCACCACCATGGGCGGCATGACAAGAAACGCAC
>CAYSFY010000011.1:36517-42078 GCA_964430285.1 uncultured Desulfobulbia bacterium | reverse complement strand
CCCCCGCAAGGGGGGAGGGGATTTTCATCCTTGATGCTTCCCTGTTCACATATAGCTGTAGCCCACCGGGGACAGCTCCTGCTTGCGGGCAATGACGGTGTTGACAATCTCGTCGAAGAGGCGTTGCGCGCCCCGGTAGCCCAGGTGGAGGATACGCTGGCCGCCCATGCGGTCGTGGATGGGGAAGCCTAGGCGGATCAGGGGGATGCCCAGTTCCCGGGCCAGGGGGTAGCCCTTGCTGTGGCCGATGATCAGGTCCGGGGCAAGGGCCCTGGCCTCCTCGGCGATATCGAAGAAGTCGCTCCCTTCGCGGACCCGTGGCATCTCCGGCAGCAGGCCCGCGGTCACCGCGCCGATGGCGGTGGCCAAATTGCCGCTTTTCCCCCCCGAGGCACAGAGCACCGGGTGTACCCCGATTTCGGAGAGGAAGGCGGTCAGCCCCACCACCAAGTCCTCTTCGCCGTAGACCACGGCCCGCTTGCCGAACAGATACTTGTGGCCGTCCACCATGGAGTCGATCAGGCGACCGCGTTCGCCCTGGAGCATGGCCGGCATGGTCTCCCTGCCGCTCAGGGTGGTGAGCAGCTCAAGGAAGGCGTCGCTCTCGCGGATGCCCATGGGCAGCCCCAGGGCGTGGCGGTCCACCCCAAAGCGCTTGTGCAGCAGCGCGCCGCCGCTGGGGAAGGCGCCTAGGGTGCGGCTGAACTCGATCACCGCCTGGCTGCTGCCGCACTGCTTGATCTCGTCAATAGTGGTGCCGCCGGCCGGGATCCGCTCGTAGCGGCTGGCCGCCGGGCCGTCCATGGTGTCGGAGTAGTCGGGGAGCAGCACCATGGGCAGGCCGAAGGCGGCCATGATCTCTTGCAGGTGCCTGAGGTCGGCGGTGGAGACCAGGCCGGGGAGCACGGTGACCGTGGGGCTCCGTTCGCCTGCCTCGGCCAGGGTGTCGATCAGGGCGGTGATGGCGGCGTGGAAGCCGTCCATGTGGGTGCCGGAGTAGCTGGGGGTAGAGACCCGGACGATGGTGGGCAGCAGCGCCGGGTCGTTCACCTCCCTTGCGTACTCGTGCAGGAAGCGGCCGACATCGTCGCCAATGGTCTCGGTGAGGCAGGTAGTGGCCACCCCGATCAGTTCGGGGTGGTACTTCTTGATGACGTTGGTCAGCCCGAGCTTCAAGTTGGGGCCGCCGCCGAAGATGGCGTTCTTCTCCCCCAGGGCCGAGGAGGCGATGTCGATGGGCTCGTTGAAGTGGCTGATGATGTAGCGCCGCATGTAGGTGGCACACCCCTGGGAGCCGTGCAGAAAGGGGACCGCGCCCGCCACGCCCTTGAAGGCCAGGGAGGCGCCCAAGGGGGCGCACAGCTTGCAAGCGTTGGTGGTGGAGATGTAGCTCGGGTTCTTGGTCATGATGTTTTCTCCGCTCAAGCTCCCCCTCCCTTGAGGGGAGGGGGTTGGGGGGTGGGTGAAGGTACTGCCTGCCAAGCCGATCACTTTTTGAGTTGCATGGGGACGGGGGCCGAGGCACGGGGGGCAAAGCGCCACACCGGGCTCATCACCGAGGAGTAGACCTCGCGGGCGAAGTTGACCATGCCCACGAAGCCGGCCAGGCACTCCTTGCGCTCGTGGTTGTGGTCGCAAAAACCGACCCCCAGTTTGTAGGCGATGGGCCGTTCCTTGACCCCGCCCACGAAGATGTCGACGCTCTTCTCTTCCAAAAAGGCGGTGAGCTCCAGGGGGTTGGCGTCATCGACGATGATTGTGTCGGGGTCGCAGATGGAGGCCAGCTCTTGGTAGTCCTCCCGGGTACCGGTCTGGGAGCCGACCATGGCCACGCTCATCCCCAGGAGACGGAAGGCCTTGACCAGGGAGAAGGCCTTGAAGGCCCCGCCCACGTAAATAGCGGCCTTCTTGCCGGTCAGGGCATCTTTATAGCGTTTCAGCTCCGGCATGATGGCGGCGATCTCCTCGCGCACCACCTCCCGGGTCCGCTCCATCATCGCCGGGTCCTTGAAAAAGGCGGCCACGTTGTAGAGGGAGTCGGCCATGTCCTCGATGCCGAAGTAGGAGACTCTCAGGGAGGGGGTGGAGTAGCGATCCTCCATCATCTTGGCCAGTTCCATGGTGGATCCGGAACACTGGACCACGTTCAAGGCGGCCCCGTGGCAGCGGCGGATATCGTCCACCCTGCCGTCGCCGGTGATGTTGGCCACCACCTCGATGCCCATGCGTTTGAAGTAGTCGCGCACCAGCCAGATTTCGCCGGCCAGGTTGAAGTCCCCCAGGATGTTGATGCTGTGGGGCGAGATGCCTGTGGTGTCGCCGGTACCGACCAGCTCGAACATGGCGCGGCAGGCGGCGTGATACCCCTCCCGCTTGTTGCCCTTGAACCCTTCCGACTGCACCGGGATCACCGGGATCCTGGTCACCGCCGCCACCTCGCGACAGACAGCGGCGAGGTCGTCGCCGATGATGCCGACGATGCAGGTGGAGTAGACAAAGGCGGCCTTGGGGGCGTGGCGCTCGATCAGTTCATAGAGGGCCGCCGTGAGCTTTTTCTCGCCGCCGAAGATGACGTCGCGCTCCTGGAGGTCGGTGGAGAAGCTTAGGCGGTGCAGGTCCGGCCCCGAGGAGAGGGCGCCGCGGATATCCCAGGTGTAGACCGCGCAGCCGATGGGGCCATGCACCAGGTGCAGGGCGTCGGCAATGGGGTAGAGCACCACCCGCGAGCCGCAAAAGACACAGGCCCGCTGACTGACCGCGCCGGCCAAGCTATCCTTGTCGCAGGCAATCTCGCAGGGGGCGGAGCCGGTGCGGTGGATCTGTTCGAGTCGTTCATCAAGTAGGGCTGCCTGTGGCATGGTCTCTCCTCCGGTAGGTGTTACGGCGGGATATAGCAACGGCTGTGCCACTGATGATTTATGTGTTATATCGGCATGTTATTGCGTATGTCGGGGGCTTGCGATAATTAGCTGGGGAGGGATGGTCGCAAAGACGACCAATTGGTGTCGAGGCCGACAAAATTGTCGGCTGGTGTTGCGGCGTGGCGCCATGGCATCGCTTTGAAAAGCGGTGACGCGGCACTCCACTGACAAAAGAAAGGTAACTATCCAGACCCTTCTGTCGGCACACGCCTGTAGGAGCGGCCTCCAGGCCGCGATCCGGGCTCAAATCGCGCCGTGGACGACGCTCCTACAGGCGAAACTGGATAGTTACCTTTCATCAAACCTGGAATCGTACCAAGGCCGGGCACCAGCCGAAAAATAGCGTATCGTTCCCACGCAGGAGCGTGGGAACGATACAAGAACCTGTTGCGTGGGTATTGCCCTATTGGGGTCACGGTGCTATAGTCTCAACAGGGGGTTACTGCTATGTTGCTACAAGCCGATTCACGAAGACGTATCACGCTGCCGCCGTCGATTGGACTCAAGCCGGGGGATACCATTGACCTGGAGGTCCTGGACGACGGCCGTATCCTGCTCGTCCCGGTGGTGCCGGTGCCCTGCCATCAGCTCTGGGCCTGGACCGCCGACAGCAAAGAGGCCATCACCGCCTCCCTGGCTGATCCTCGCCCCTCGGCGGTGGTGGAGACCCCCGAACAGGCTGCGGCCGTTACCAGCCGCTGGGTTGATGAGGATTGAGATCCGGCCGGCCTTTGACGAGGCGGTCATGCAGGCCGAGCCGGCCATCCGCAAGGCAGCGGCTAAGCTCGTGTACACCCTGCAACAGATAGACCTGCCCCAGCTCTGGACCCACCCCGGCCTTAATTTCGAAAAGTTGCACGGCATGGTCGAACCCGTAGCCGGCAACCAACTGTACTCCCTCCGCATCAGCGGAAGTGCCCGCGCCATCAGCTGTCTGCTCACCGGACCAACCATCGTGCTGATCTGCCTGCACACCCAACACGACAAGGCCTACCGAAAATAATGGCGATACCCTCGGAAACAGGGTATTGATCACGGCGCACGGAAGCTTCGACCGCCGCCGGGGATAGTGGCGGGTGAGTCGTCCAATCGTGTATCTTGTCTCCCTGTGGGTGGGCAGGGTGGAGCAACCGCCAAGCCGCCAACTGTTAACCGCTAACCGCTACTCCTCTCTCCCCATGTCGGATTCGCATCTGCCGCCACCCATCATCCAGGTCCTTGACCTCGCCAAGTCCTTTGCCGCCAAGGCGGTGCTCAAGGGGGTGAGCTTTCAGGTGGCGAGCGGCGAGCTCTTCGCCTACCTGGGCCCCAACGGCGCGGGCAAGACCACCACCATCCGCATCCTCACCGGCCTCTCCCGCCGGGACGGCGGCACCCTCTTGTTAAATGGCCACGATATCGCGAGCGACCCCCTGGGGGCCAAGGCCCAGTTCGGGCTGGTGCCGCAACAGGCCAATCTGGACGGGGAGCTGACCGTGGCGGAGAACCTGCTCATCCATGGCCGGCTGCATCGCATGCCGGCCCGGGCCATTGCCGATCGCATCGCCACCCTGTTGGCGTACGTGGAGATGGGGGACCGGGCCCACGACCAGGTGAATCAACTCTCCGGCGGCTTGAAACGGCGGCTCTTGATCGCCCGGGCCTTGATGCACGAGCCCCGCATCCTGTTCATGGACGAACCCACGGTGGGTCTGGACCCGGCCATCCGCCGCCGCATCTGGGGGTTGATCAAGAAGATCCAGGCCGACGGCACCACCATCTTTCTCACCACCCACTATATCGAAGAGGCGGAGTTCATGGCCCAGCGCGTCGCCCTGCTGGACGAGGGACGCATCGTGGTGGTGGACACCCCGGCCAATCTCATGGCCCAGGTGGGGGAGTGGGCGGTGGACAGCTTGAGCGACAACCGGCTCTCCACCCGCTACTTCCGTTCGCGCGGCGAGGCCGGGGAGTATGCCCGGGGCGAGGCCCAAGGGTGCACGGTGCGCCGGGTCAATCTGGAGGACGCCTTCCTCTCCATGACCGGGAGGAAGATCAAGTGATTCGGGGTTGGTCCGCCATCTATCTGCGGGAGATGCTGATCCTCAGGCGGCGGCTCAATAAGCTGATCCCCGCCTGGTCGGTGTCGCCGCTCCTCTATTTGGTGGCCTTTGGCTACGCCATGGGCCGGGGGGTTCAGGTGCAGGGCCACCCCTACCTGGAGTTTCTGCTGCCGGGGCTGATCGCCATGACCAGCATGACCCAGGCCTTTGCCATCGCCAGCGAGATCAATATCGCCCGCTTCTACTGGCGCATCTTCGACGAGTTCCAGACCGCCCCCATTGGGGTCTTGGCCTATGTGCTGGGCGAGGTGCTGGCCGGCATGACCCGCGCCTTGCTGGCGGGCTTGGTGATCATCGGTTTAGGTGCCCTGTTCGGGGTCTTTCTCACCTATGGCCCCCTGTTCTGGCTCGCCTTTCTCATGAACAGCTTCGCCTTTGCCTCGCTGGCCGTGGGGCTTGCCATGCACGTCAAGTCCCACGCCGACCAGTCCTTGCTCACCACCTTCATCATCACCCCCATGGCCTTTCTGGGCGGCACCTTCTTCCCCCTGGAGCACCTGCCGCTCTGGGGCCAGCGGCTCCTGGCCCTGCTCCCCTT
>CAYSFY010000011.1:29183-36507 GCA_964430285.1 uncultured Desulfobulbia bacterium | reverse complement strand
ACCCACGCCGCCAAGGCCATCCGCGCCGCCGCCTTTGCCCACCCCCCCCAGGGATTGCACTTTCTGGTGCTGGCTGGGGCCGGGGTGGTGTTCTTCCTCTTTGCCTTGCTGTCGGTGAATAAGGCCAAGGATTGACGGTTTCGCAAAAACCACTCAACCGTCGCTGACGCGCCCTGTAACCCATTGAAATTGCATGGGCAGATGGTCTGCTTCACGACTTTTTGCGATTTCATCAAGGATTGAGCCACCAGGGGCGAGGGCTCAGCCCGCTCTTCCCTGCCGCGGAGAAACAGACTTGACAGCGGCAGCCCCTCTTTGTACTTTCGGCGGAATGAACATTCACTCCGCGCTGGTGCCCCCTGTATGACACCCACTGATAAACGTCACGAGATCCTGCTGGCCGCCCTGCACCTGATTGCCGAGCATGGCTTCCATGAGGCCCCCATTGCCAAGATCGCCGAGCGGGCCGGGGTGGGGGCGGGCACCATCTACCGCTACTTCGCCAACAAGGAGATCCTGATCAACGAGCTGTTCCGGGAGCACCACGCCAAGATCAGTGCGGTGCTGTTGGTCGGCTACCAGGAAGAGGGGCCGGTGCGGGAGCGCTTTCTCCACCTGGGCACGGCCCTGCTCCACTACTTCATTGCCAACCCCTTGGGGTTCCGCTTTGTCGAGCAGTATCTCAACTCGCCCTACGGCATCGCCTTTCGCAAGGATCGCTTGCTGGGTAAGGCCGACGACGAGGACTTCTGCCGGCGGCTGTTGGAAGAGGGGGTGAGCCGACAGGTGGTCAAGGAGCTCCCCTTGGTCGTGCTCTTCGCCCTGGCCTTCGGTCCCTTGCTGGCCGTGGCCCGGGACCATG
Source organism: uncultured Desulfobulbia bacterium (assembly GCA_964430285.1). Lineage (GTDB taxonomy): Bacteria > Desulfobacterota > Desulfobulbia > Desulfobulbales > VMSU01 > VMSU01. The sequence goes on along the minus strand of CAYSFY010000011.1, from coordinate 35,645 downwards.
TCGGCGGCGTGGTCGAGTTGGATGAGCCCTTGATTGTCGAGACCGTGCGGGCCTGCTGGGATAGCTTGAAACGCTAGACTAGCGCGCCCCTTTAAATCGCCCGCGATTGCAACCCATTCGAGGTAATTATGGCACCCAAAAAAACCATGAAACGGCTTGCCCCGGCGGCCATGGCGCTTGCGCTTCTGCTCTTGGCCGGCTGTGGCGAACCACCCGCCCCAAAGTCCCCTTCCTCCACGCCACCCCCCGAGGTGGGGGTGGTGGTGGTCACCCCGCGGCGGGTGGTGCTGACCCGGGAGTTGTCGGGCCGCACCGCGCCCCACCTGATCGCCGAGGTCCGGCCCCAGGTGGGCGGCATCATCCAGGAGCGGCTGTTCACCGAGGGTGCCGACGTCAAGGCCGGGCAACTGCTATTTAGGATCGCCCCGGCCACCTATCAAGCCGTGGTGGATAGCGCCCTGGCGGCCCTGGCCAAGGCCGAGGCCAACCTGCTGCCGGCCCGGCTCAAGGAGAGACGCTTCCGCGACCTGGTGGCCATCAAGGTCGTGAGCCAGCAGGACTACGACGACATTCAGGCGGCGGTCAAGCAGGCCGAGGCCGAGGTGGCGGTCAACCAGGCGGCGGTGGCCGCCGCCCGCATCAATCTCGCCTTCACCCAGGTCACCGCCCCCATCTCCGGCCGCATCGGCCGTTCCGCCGTCACCCCCGGGGCCTTGGTGACCGCCAACCAGGGCACCGCCCTGGCCACCATCCAGCAGCTGGACCCCCTGTATGTCGATGTCACCCAGTCCAGCGGCGAGTTGCTGCGCCTGAAGCTGAGCCTGGCCAAGGGCGAGATCCAGGGCCAAGACGCCGACAGGGCCAGGGTCAAACTGCTGCTGGAGGATGGCGGCGCCTACCCCCAGGAGGGGGTATTGAAGTTTAGCGAGGTCACCGTGGAGCAGTCCACCGGCGCGGTCACCCTGCGTACCCTCTTCCCCAACCCCGACGGGCTCTTGCTGCCGGGGATGTTTGTCCGCGCCGTGCTGCAAGAGGGGGTCAAGGAGCAGGGGATCCTGGTGCCCCAGCAGGGGGTGACCCACAACTCCAAGGGCGAGGCCACGGCCCTGGTGGTGGGGGGCGATGACAAGGTGGAAGCGCGGATCCTTACGGTCGATCGGGCCGTGGGTGATCAGTGGCTGGTGAGCCAAGGGCTGAAGGCCGGCGACCGCCTGATCGTCGAGGGGGTGCAGAAGGTCAAACCCGGCCTGCCGGTGAAGGTGATGATGGCCCCTGAACAGACCGCACCCTCTGCTACGGGCCCCCTGCCGGTCCGGGCCCAAGAGTAAGGGAGGTCCGGCATGGCCCAATTTTTTATCGACCGGCCGGTCTTCGCCTGGGTTATCGCCATCATCATCATGCTGGCCGGGGCCTTGGCCATCAAGAGGCTGCCCGTTGCCCAATACCCCGCCATCGCCCCGCCCCAGGTATCGGTCATCGCCTCCTACCCCGGGGCCTCGGCCAAGACCGTGGAGAACACGGTGACCCAGGTGATTGAGCAGAAGATGAACGGCATTGATCACCTGACCTACATCTCCTCCACCAGCGACTCCGCCGGCAACACCTCCATCACCCTGGTCTTCGAGGCCGGCACCGATCCCAATATCGCCCAGGTGCAGGTGCAGAATAAGCTGCAACTGGCCGTGCCCCTGCTCCCTCAGACCGTGCAACAACGCGGGGTCCAGGTCACCAAGTCCACCCGGAACTTTTTGATGGTGGCGGGCTTTGTCTCGGAGGACGGCAGCATGGGCCCCTATGACTTGGCGGACTATGTCGCCTCCAATATTCAGGACATCGTCAGCCGCACCGAAGGGGTGGGCGAGGCCACGATGTTCGGTTCCCAGTACGCCATGCGCATCTGGCTCAACCCCGACAAACTCACCAGCTTCAAGCTGACCCCGGCCGATGTCAAGGAGGCCATCCGCGCCCAGAACGCCCAGGTCTCGGTGGGTCAGCTGGGCGGGGTGCCGGCGCCCGCGGGCCAGGAGTTGAACGCCACCATCAGCGCCCAGACCCTGCTGAAGACGGCGGAGGAGTTCGACCGCATCATCCTGCGCACCAACAGCGACGGCTCCACGGTGCGCCTTGCCGACGTGGCCCGCTCCGAGCTGGGGAGCGAGGCCTACGACCGCATGGCGCGTTTTAGCCGCAAACCGGCAGTGGGTCTGGCGATCAAGCTGGCCTCGGGGGCCAATGCCTTGAACACCGCCGCCGCGGTCAAGGCCAAGCTCGCGGAGCTGGCGCAATTCTTCCCGCCGGGGATGAAGGTGGTCTATGCCCTGGACACCACCCCCTTTGTCCGCATCTCCATTGAGGAGGTGGTCAAGACCCTGCTTGAGGCGATTTTTCTGGTCTTTCTGGTGATGTACCTCTTCCTGCAAAACTTCCGCGCCACCCTGATCCCCACCATCGCCGTGCCGGTGGTGCTGCTCGGCACCTTCGGGGTGCTGGCAGCGGCCGGCTTCTCCATCAACACCCTGACCATGTTCGCCATGGTCTTGGCCATCGGTCTGTTGGTGGACGATGCCATCGTGGTGGTGGAGAATGTCGAGCGGGTGATGAGCGAGGAGGGGCTCTCCCCCCGGGAGGCGACCAAGAAGTCCATGCACCAGATCACCGGCGCCCTGGTGGGCATCGCCTTGGTGTTGGCGGCGGTCTTCGTGCCCATGGCCTTTTTCGGCGGCTCCACCGGGGTCATCTACCGCCAGTTTTCCATCACCATCGTCTCGGCCATGCTCCTCTCGGTGCTGGTGGCCTTGAGCCTCACCCCGGCCCTGTGCGCCACCCTGTTGCAACCGGTGAAGAAAGGCCACCTGGCCGGCGAGGGGGGGTGGTTTAGCGGCTTCTTCCGCTGGTTCAACCGGGGCTTCGACCGCGGCAACCGGGGGTATCAGTCGGTGGTGGGCCGCATGATCGCCAAGACCGGGCGTCATCTCTTGGTCTACGGGGTGTTGCTGGCGGCCATGGGCTTCCTCTTCCTGCGCCTGCCCACCGCTTTCCTCCCCGACGAAGACCAGGGCTACTTTTTCTCCCTGGTGCAACTGCCGGTGGGCGCCACCCAGGAGCGGACCTTGCGGGTGTTGGCCAAGGTGGAGGATCACTTCTTAAACGATGAGCAAGAGGCCGTGGAGTCCCTGTTCACCGTGGCCGGCTTCAGCTTTGCCGGCAGCGGTCAGAACATGGGGCTCGCCTTTATCAAGCTGCGGGATTGGGAGCTCAGGCAGCGGCCGGACCTCCAGGTCAAGGCGGTGGCCGGCCGCGCCATGGCCGCCTTTGCCAAGTTCCGCGACGCCATGGTCTTTGCCTTTCCGCCGCCGGCGGTCATGGAGCTGGGCAACGCCACCGGCTTTGACTTGCAGTTGCAGGACCGGGCAGGGCTGGGCCACGAGGCGCTGTTTGCGGCCCGCAACCAACTCTTGGGTCTGGCCAAGCAGAACCCTAAGCTGATGGCGGTGCGCCCCAACGGCCAGGAGGACACCCCCCAGTTCCAGTTGGATATCGATCAGGAGCGGGCCGGGGCCTTGGGGCTCTCCCTTGCCGACATCAACGATGTGCTCTCCACCGCCTGGGGCAGCGCCTACGTCAACGACTTTGTCGATCGCGGCCGCACCAAAAAGGTCTACCTGCAGGCGGACGCCCCCTTCCGCGGCCAGCCCGAGGATCTCTACACCTGGCGGGTGCGCAACGGCTCTGGCGAGATGGTGCCATTCTCCGCCTTTACCTCGGCCCACTGGACCTTCGGCTCGCCGCGCCTGGAGCGCTACAACGGCATGCCCTCCATGGAGATCCTGGGGCAGGCGGCAGCGGGGGTCAGTTCCGGCGTGGCCATGGCGGAGATGGAGAAGCTCTGCGCCCAACTGCCGGTCGGTATCGGCTATGAGTGGACCGGCCTCTCCTTTCAGGAGCGCATGTCCGGCTCCCAGGCCCCGGCCCTCTACGCCTTGTCGCTGCTGGTGGTCTTCCTCTGCCTGGCGGCCCTGTATGAGAGCTGGGCCATCCCCTTCTCGGTGATGCTGGTGGTGCCCTTGGGGGTGCTGGGCGCCTTGCTCGCCGCCACCCTGCGCGGTCTGCCCAACGATGTCTATTTCCAGGTGGGCCTGTTGACCACCATCGGCCTGTCGGCCAAAAATGCCATCCTCATCGTCGAGTTTGCCAAGGAGCAGATGGAGCACGGCATGGGGCTCATGGAGGCCACCCTGGAGGCGGTGCGCCTGCGGCTGCGGCCGATCCTGATGACCTCCCTGGCCTTCTGTCTCGGCGTCTTGCCCCTGGTGATCAGCCACGGCGCCGGCTCCGGGGCCCAGCACGCCATCGGCACCGGGGTCATGGGGGGCATGATCGCGGCCACGGTGCTGGCCATCTTCATGGTGCCGGTCTTCTTCGTGGTCATCCGCCGGCGGTTTGCCGCCAAGTCGGGGTAGGCAGATGGCCAGTGTTGGGACTTATTGCGAGACCATCAATTTTGTCGGTTTCGCAAAAACCGCTCAACCGACGCTGGCACGCCCCGTAACCCATTGAAATTGCATTGGCAGATGGTCAGCTTCACGACTTTTCCCGCGTCCTTCAATTTTGCTTGATAACCGGCCTCGGGTGCGGTGTAATGGTCTGTCGGCACGGTCTATCCTCCCGCCCGCGGGTGAACGGGCCTTTCCCTTGCCGGCCTCAACCTCTCTCACACAAGGAGACCCGCCATGCTTATTCCTCGCAAGTATACCTTCTCCTGGGAACTACTCGGCAACCTCGCGGATGGGCGCCCTACCTTGGGGCGCCAGACTCGGCTGGAGGTCTACCGCTTGATGCAGTTCTGCCTGCGCGATGTCATGGAGGGGGAGGTCGGTACCACGCGCACCGACCACATCTTTGCCAAGGCCGGCAACCTGGCCGGCCGCCACTTCTACGAAAAGCTGGTGGCGCCGGTGGCCGATCTGCCGGCCTTTTTTAGCAAACTGGCGACGATTTTTCGGGAGCTGGGGATTGGCATCATGGCGGTGGAGGAGGAGGACTTGGCCCATGGCCGCTTGGTGCTGACCCTGGCCGAGGACCTGGACTGCTCTGGTCTGCCTGAGTTGAGCTACGAGATCTGCACCTATGACGAGGGGTTTCTCTCCGGCCTGCTGGAGGCGCACACCGGCAAGCGGTTTCTGGTGAAGGAGGTGGATTGCTGGTGCACCGGGGACCACACCTGCCGCTTCGTGGCCCTGGCCGAGGCCGCTGAGTAACGGCGCACTCAGCAGCAGGCGGGGATCGCCTGCCTGGTGAAGGCCCGGACCGTGGCGCCGCAGGCCAGGATCAGGGGGATCTCCTCCGGGCGCGGGTCCCGTCGGTTAAAGGCGTCGATATCGCAGATCTCCTGGAATGAGTCCAGGAAGCGGAAATCCTCGGCCAGTTGCGGCTGGGGGCCGGTGATCCGCTCCACTGAGGTGAGGATATCGATCATGGTGTGGTTGTCGGCCATGGCGCCATTGTACATCAGAAAGCCCATCAGGAACTTCTCGATGGCCATGGTGGTCAGGTTGTAGAGGATGGCCGGGGTAAAGGCCCGCCGCTGTTTCGAGGAGGCCTTCTGGGCGCAGGCCAGGTATTGTTCCCCCTCTTTGATGAACTCGCGCCAACCGGTGATCTGGACTAACATGGTGATCCTCCTTGAGGCCCGCAACCATCCCCGGGCTTCCGGGCAAGGGGCGGAAGACCCGGGGAGGCGCGGAAAAATGATGGAATCGAAAAAGTCGTGAAGCTGACCATCTGCCAATGTAATTTCAATGGGTTACTGGGCTTGCCAGCGGCGGTTGAGCGGTTCTTGCGAAACCGTCAAAAATGGTGTTGGCCTGTTAATTACTCTTTTGGACTATAGGTCCGTAGGGTGCTGATCCCTGCCCAATCGTAGTAGCTGTTGATATTCTTCTCCTCCTTGCCCTCCTCCGAGATGCGGATGAACTCCTCGCCCATGAAGATCACGGCCGACTCATAGATCTTGCCCTCGTTGATCTGCATGGTCACCCCCTTGCGCAGTTTGCGGGACATGGTGCCATGCACCGGCATGGACGCATACTCCAGGATCTTTTCCCAAGTCGCTTTCATTGTTTTGAACCTCCTCGTTGCTGTTTAGGTTGTTTGCTTGTGTCTGTAACCCATCTCTTTTTGGCCTCTGCCCTGGCCTTAGGCCTCGGCCTCGTATTTGCGCAGGCAGATCAGTTGCGTGGAGTGCCACCCCAGGCGTTGGTAGAACTCCAAGGCCGGGCCATTGTCTCGGTCCGCCAGGAGTTGGAGACGGGAGACATGGTGTTCCCTGGCCCACTTAGCCATCGCTCCCATGAGACGGCGGCCAATCCCCCGACCTCGGTACCCCTCGCTCACCACCATATCTTCCACCAACAGGGCAGGGCCTCCCTCGGCCGTGGAGACGGTGAGTTGGCCGGTGACCAT
>CAYSFY010000011.1:7932-29173 GCA_964430285.1 uncultured Desulfobulbia bacterium | reverse complement strand
GCGGTGCTGACCGCCGCCGCCTCCTCGTCATGTAGGCTGCTATTCACGTAGAGCGACCGCATCTCCAGACAGTGGGCCTTGAGACGCCCGCCCAGGCCGTCGCACTCCGCCACCAGCAGACACCCCATGCCGTTTTCCAGCAGCATCCATAGCCCCCGCCGTTGCAGACGATCGTTGACGGAGAAATCCGCTTCGATGGTGAACAGCTCCTTCAAGAGTTCGACCAGGGCCTCCAGGTCGTCGAGCCGAGCTGAACGGATGGTGACCATCGTCTACTCCTAGCTAATGAGATACTCTGCCGCCGGCGACCCCTCTTCCAGGCCGTCCAAAATGGCATCGATGGCGCCGTGGCTGTCCACCCCCTTGAACCACCAGTTCTCCGGCTGGATGACCATGATCGGGCCGGCGTCGCACTGCTTCAAGCAGGTGGTGGCCGTGACCAGGCAGTTCATGCCCCGGTCCAGGATCTCCTCCTCCAGGTATTGTAAAAAGCCGTCGGTCTGTTTGTGGCAGATGCCTTTCTTGTCTCCCGCCACCCGGAAGCTCTGGCAGACGAGGATTTGTCGTTTGGGGATGGCCATGGTGTTCTCTCCTTAATGATATATTTGTTGGTAGGTTGGTCATGTTCGGTTGGATAGCCGGGGCTCGTCATTTACCCTTTCCCGCACTTTCCCTTTTTGCCGCCGCTGTAGAGGTGATCCACCGTGGACTCGATCTCGCCCGTGGTGATCAGCAGGGAGATGCCGTGGTCCTGGAGCACGGCCCGGGGGTTGTCACCGGCGCTGGCGGCCAGCAGGCAGAAGCAGTCCGCAAGGGTTGCGGCGAGCTGTTGCCAGCGGCTGGTGCCGCCGCCGGTGGCGGGCATGGGCCGGGTGTGGAGCAGGGAGATGAGTCCATCCTCCCGGGGGCCATAGATCAACACCCGGCTGGCCTGCCCCAGGTGGAGGTCCACCTCCACGCCCCCCTGGCTTACCACCGCCACATTGGGCCGTTCCGGGCTGGGCCGGGGGGCCAAGGAGGGCGGCATGCCCGCCGCGTCCATACTGGGCGCGGCAGCGGCCGGGGCCTCGGCCATGGGCAGGTGTTGGCCTGCCAGACCGCGTAAAATTTGCATCAGTTCCAGGGGTGGGGCGGGAATCGTCCGCTCGCCCGCGATGACCGGTAGCCCGGGGAGGATGACCATCTCCGTGGCCCCCATGGCCGCTGTCTCCCTGGCGATGGCCTCGATATGCGTGTCGTTGGCCTCGGGAAAGACCGTGGCGCGGATGGTGGCCGCGATCCCCGCCTGTTTGCAGGCGGCAAGGCAGGTGGCCTGTTCGCTCAGCAGGGTTTCGGCTGCTTGCGCCAGGGGGACGGTGCGCTTGGCGGGCCGGATCCAGGCGTAGACCCGCTGCAAGACCTCGGGATCCACCCCCTCCACCAGCAGAGTGAGACGAGAGACCCCGTGGGCGGCCAAGGCCTTGACCTGCTGGTCACCATGGATCCCCAGGGTGGTAACGGTGAGGGTAAGCTTTGGATATTTTTCTCTCACCAGATCCAGGGTCTCCAGGGTCCTGTCCATGGTGGCCAAGGGGTCGCCAGGGCCCGAGATCTCCACGGTGTCAATGGCATCACCCGCGGCCAACCGGGCATCCAAGCGGGCCAGGGCCTCTCTTGGCGTAAGGGCGGCAGGGGTCTTCTCTTCCGGGGTGAAGCGGATGCGCGCCAGGGCCTGGGGGGCTACCGGCAAGGTAATCCCGAGCCCATGGCCATTGCTCCCTGGTCGGGTCTTCGTCTGCTCTGGGGTTGGGGGCATGGTCGGGTACCTTGGCTGGGGTTGATCGTGATCCTGCGCACCGGCATAAACTGCGTTGTGGAACCCCCTCCCCCCAATGGGTTTGGGGGGAGGGTCGGGGTGGGGGGCTTTCCTTGATGGGGTGCCCCCTCTTCCTTACAACACCAACTCGAAGCTCTGTTCCGGCTCGTCGCGGTCCTTGCGGTCCATGATCACACCCAGGATCTTTTCCAGGAGCCGTAAGCCCCCCTTGTAACCCACCGTGGGGAAGTACTGATGGCCCTGACGGTCGAGGATGGGGAAGCCCCAGCGGACAAACGGCAGGTCCTCGTCGCGGGCGATGTACTTGCAGTAGGTGTTGCCCAAAAGCAGGTCCACCGGCTCGTTTTTGATCCACTGGTGGAGCAGGAACATATCCCCCTTGGCCCGCACATTGACCTCGTAGGGGAGGTCCTTGGTGATCTGCCGAATCCGCTCCTCGAACTTTTTACCCGGGGTGCCGGTGACGATGTGCATGGGCCACATATCCATGGAGACCATGAACTCGGTCATGGCAATCAGCTGATCCGGGTCCCCCACCAGGGCCACCTTCTTGTGGTAGAGGTACTGGTGCATGTCGGAGATCATGTCCACCAACTGACCACGCTCCAGGGAGATCTCCTCTGGGATGCTGACCCCGGCCACCGTGCGCAGGGCATCGATGAAGCGGTCGGTGGCCTGCAAGCCAAAGGGCATATCCAGCACGCTGCAGGGCACCTTGTGTTTCGAGTCCAGCCAGCGGGCCGCTTCGGCGGAGCACCACTCGCCCAGGGCCAGGGTGCCGATGGAGTCAGCAGTGGACTTCAGCTCCTTGACGGTGACGCCGCCCTCGGGGAACATCTTGTACTCCCCGGAGAGGGGGCCGTTCAACACCCCCGAGGTGTCCGGGAAGAGGATGGACTTGACCCCCACCAGGTTCATCAGCCGTTTGATCTCCTCCATGTCGGCCGGTTCCACCCAGCCGGGGATGACATTCAGCTTGCCGTTCTTCTTGCCGGCGGGTTCGGCCATCTTGGCCATGGAGGTGACCATGTTGGAGAAACCGGTCACGTGGGACCCCACATAGCTGGGGGTGGAGGCGGAGATGACCTCCTTGCCCTTGGGGATCTTCCCCTCCGCATCCGCCTTCTTTTTGATCTGCTTCAGATCGTCACCGATGGTCTCCGAGAGACAGGTGGTGTGGATGGCGATCACCTCCGGGTTATAGACCGCGAAGATGTTCTCGATGGCCTGGAGCAGGTTGGCCTGGCCGCCGAAGACCGAGGCCCCTTCCGTGAACGAGCTGGTGGAGGCGGAGATGGGCTCCTTGTAGTGCCGGGTGAGGGTACTGCGGTGATAGGCGCAGCACCCCTGGGAGCCATGGCTGTGGGGCAGGCAGCCATGGATGCCCAACGCCGCGTACATGGCGCCGATGGGCTGGCAGGTCTTGGCCGGATTGATCATCAAGGCGCTGCGCTCGGTGACTTCTGTTGGTGTATGTCGTAATAGCATTGTCGTTGCCTCTTATGGGTGAAAGTTCCAAATTCCCTCCCCCCTGGCGGGGGAGGGTTAGGGTGGGGGGGGAAGTGGACGCTGCCGGATAGGTTGCTCCTTCACCCACCCCCAACCCCCTCCCGCACCCCTCAAGGGGGTATTGAACTGAATCAAGGGAGGGGGAGTTTGCGCCGTTATTCCCAGGCGTAGGCGGCCGAGAGTTCCGGGTTCTTCTGCCAGGGGGCCTTCATGTAGCTCCACACCCGGCTGTTCACCAAGCGATCGATCTCGTTATAGAAATTGACCGCGCCCTTGAAGCCGGCATAGGGGCCGCCGGAGTCGTAGCTGTGCAGCTGTTTCATGGGCACGCCCAACTTCTGGATGGAGTACTTCTCCTTGATGCCGGCGCAGAAGATGTCCGGTTTCATGAGCTCCACCAGCTTCTCGGCCTCGTACTGGTTCAGGTCGTCGATGATCAGGGTGCCTTGATCCATGTCCGGGGCCAGGCCGTCGTAGTGCTTGAACTTGTAGCCGGCCTCCTCCAAGGCCTTGAACTCGGCCGGGGTCTTGCGCGGGTTGTAGCGGCTGGGGTCGGCCTCCACGTGGATCTCCTCGATGTTGCGGCTGTCGGCATCCACCTCCAGGGTGGGGATCACTTGCCGACCCTCGTAGTCGTCGCGGTGGCCGAACTCGTAGCCCGCGGAGATGGTCTTCATCCCCATCTCGTTGAACAGCTCCTTGTAGTGGTGGGCGCGGGAGCCACCCACGAACATCATGGCGGTCTTGCCCTCGGTGCGGGTGCGGACATCGCTCCTGGCCCCCATCACTGACGGCATCTCCTCGGCGATCACCTTTTCCACCTGATCGATCAACTCCTGGTCGCCAAAGTAGTGGGCGATCTTCCTGAGTGACTTGGCGGTGGCGTCGGCGCCGATGAAGTTGACCTTGACCCAGGGGATGCCGAACTTGGTCTCCAGCATGTCGGCCACGTAGTTGATGGAGCGGTGGCACATGACGGCGTTCAGATCGGCCTTGTGGGCCGAGGCGAACTGGTCGTAGGTGGCGTTGCCGGAGAAGGTGGCGATGTTGGTGATGCCGCACTTCTTGAAGATGCGGTCGATCTCGAAGCCGTCACCGCCGATGTTGTATTCGCCCAAGAGGTTGATCTTGTACTTGCCCGGCTTCTCCGCATCGTTTTCGCCGACGATGTGCTTAAATACTTGGTTATTGGCGATGTGATGGCCCGCCGACTGGGAGACCCCCTTGTACCCCTCGCAGCTGAAGGCGTAGACATTGCAATCGCCAAACTTCTCCTTCATGCGCTTGGACACGGTGTGGATGTCGTCACCGATCAGACCCACCGGGCAGGTGGCGAAGACGGCGATGGACTTGGGGTGGAAGAGGTCGTAGGCCTCCTGGATGGCCTTCTCCAACTTCTTTTCGCCGCCGAAGATGATGTCCGAATCCTGCATATCGGTGGAGAAGGCGTAAGGGATGTAGTTGGTGCCATCCGCGCCGGCATCGGTCTGGTTACGCCGGGTAAGCCAGGCGTAGAAGGAGCAGCCGATGGGGCCGTGCACCAGGTTGACGATGTCGCGGGTGGGGCCCATGATCACCCCCTTGCAGCCGGCATAGGTGCAGCCGCGCATGGTGATGATCCCCGGGGTGGTGCGGACGTTGGCGGAGATCTCCGGCGTCTCGTTGCCCAAGGCCTCGTTGATCATGATCTGTTTGGCGCGCTTCCGGGCCACCTTGGCGGGGTACTGCTTCAACAGCGCCGCCTTGACTGCCGCCGGCTCCAAGGCCGCCTTTTTATGATTGGTTGTTGCCATGGTCATTCTCCTTAAATGATGGACTTGGTGCCGGACTCGCCGGTACGGACGCGGACGGCGTCGGTGAGGGGCAGGACAAAGATCTTGCCGTCACCAGGCTTGCCGGTCTGGTTGGTGGTGATCAGCGCCTGAACCACGTCGTCCACCAGTTCATCCTTAACCACCACCGTGATCAAGCGTTTGGGGTAGAGTTGGCCCTTGGCCCCCAGGAGGGTAGCGGCCTCTTCGTACCCCTTTTTCGTGCCTTCCAAGACTTGGGGATTGACAAAACCCTTGCCCCGGCCGTGGGCCTCGTGGACGAAGAAGGCGTCGATGCCGGCCTCGGTCAGGGCGGCCTTGGTCTGATTCATCATGTTGATTCGCACCATGGCGATCACCTCTTTCATGGCGCCACCCCCTCGGAGGCAAAGGCGGTCTCCTTGACGCCGGAGCTGATGGTGTAGGCCTCCTCCACGTCGGAGATGAAGATCTTGCCGTCGCCAAAGGCCCCCTTGGTACCGGACTTGGCGGTCTTCATGATGGTCTCGATGACAAAGTCCTTGTCCGCCGAGTTGATGACGCTCATCAGCATCACCTTGGGGATTTCGTCGTAGGTGACGTCGCCGATCTTGATGCCGCGTTGCTTGCCGCGGCCGGCGACCGAATATTTGGTGACCGAGGGGAAGCCCGCGTCCATTAGGGCGGCCAGGACTTTGTCTGCTTTATCGGGTCGAACTATGGCTCTGATCATGGTCAACATGGTATGTTCTCCAATAGGGATTTTAGGTGAAAGAAAGTCCCCTCCCCCCCTTGCGGGGGAGGGTTAGGGTGGGGGGGAAGGTGGCTTCTGCCCGTAAGGTTGCTGCTACCCCAGCCCCCTCCCGCAAAGGGGAGGGGGAGCGATACGGTTAGTTCATCAGACCGTAGTCCATGAGCAACTTCTCCAGGGTCTCCATCTCCAAGGGTTTGGGGATTACCATGTTGGTGTTGCCGTCGATGGCGCGGGCCAGGTTGCGGTAGTGGTCGGCCTGGGGGACCTTCGGGTCCCACTCGATGACCGTCTTGCGGTTGATCTCGGCCCGTTGCACGTCGTTGTCCCGGGGCACGAAGTAGATCATCTGGGTGCCGAGCTTCTTGGCCAACTCCTCGATCATCTCTTTTTCGTTGTCCACATTACGGGAGTTGCAGATCAGGCCGCCCAAGCGCACCGAGCCGGACTGGGCGAACTTCATGATCCCCTTGCAGATGTTGTTGGCCGCGTACATTGCCATCATCTCGCCGGAGCAGACGATGTAGATCTCCTCGGCCTTGCCGTCGCGAATGGGCATGGCGAAACCGCCGCAGACCACGTCGCCCAAGACGTCGTAGAAGGCGTAATCCAGCCCTTCGCTCTCCTCATAGGCCCCCAGGGACTCCAGCATGTTGATGGAGGTGATGATGCCGCGGCCGGCGCAGCCCACCCCGGGCTCCGGTCCGCCGGACTCCACGCACCAGGTGTTGCCGAAGCCACGCTTACGGATGTTCTCCAACTCAACGTCCTCGCCCTCCTCGCGCAGGGTGTCGAGCACCGATTTCTGGGCCAAGCCGCCCAGTAGCAGGCGGGTGGAGTCCGCCTTGGGGTCGCACCCCACCACCATGACCTTGCGTCCCATCTCGCTCAATCCCGCCACCGTGTTCTGGGTGGTGGTGGATTTGCCAATGCCGCCTTTGCCGTAAATTGCCACTTTTCTCATTCCGGACCTCCATTTGCAGTTAATTTGGATAAACAACCTTGGTGCCGTACCCACAATGGCGCGGCACCCTCGGTTGTTCTGGTAACGATTGTTTGTTCACTGCTAATGGCAAGGGGTGTGCCAGAACACAAAAATCTTTTTTATGTGATATGATTTCAATAGGTTGGCATGGTTTGGCGGTGGTAAAATGGCCATGGCGCAGGTCCCGTCGTGGTCCGACATTTTCGTTGTCCGCCGACAAAAAGGTGGGTTTGCTACATAATTGTCAAGCGTGTTGGCGGGTGGCAGCTGGAAGTTTGCAAATATGTAATTTTGGCGGGAAGGGGGAGGTAGCGTAAAGTGAAGTAATGATCTGTATTTGTTCGATTAAAATAAATAATCACTCCTTGGATCGCTTATTGCTCAACATGGATGGTGTCTGTTGCGGGTGTCCGGTTTGGGGCGAGTTGGCCACGCCAGGCAGCCAACAGCGTAATCAAGTGATTTCCTAATCGCTACAGCCATTGATTTTGGAGGAGCACCCATGGTCGCACCCGTAACCCCCCCAACCCTCCGCCCGGCAGGGAGCAGCTGCCCGGAGGTCATCGAACTCACCGCCCTCTACGAGATCGCCCAATTGATCGGTCAGGCCCACGACCTGGACCAGACCTTGACCGCCGTACTCAAGGTGCTGCACGACATCCTGCGCATGGAGCGGGCCACCCTGATCCTGCTGGATGAGAGCGGACGTCATCTGACCATCAAGGCCTCCTATGGCCTGAATGAGGAGGAGCGGCGGCGGGGGGTGTATCAGCTGGGGGAGGGGATCACCGGTACCATCTTTGCCAGCGGCGCCCCGTTCGTGGTGCCGGACATCCAGCAGGAGCCCCTGTTCTTGAACAAGACCGGGGCCAGGCACATCGACAAGCAGGCCCTCTCCTTCATCGGGGTGCCGGTCTTGGTCAGCGGCGAGCCGGTGGGGGTGATGACCGTGGACCGCCTCTTCGGCCTGGAGATCCCCTTTGAGGAGGATGTCCGCTTCCTCACCGTGGTCGCCACCCTGATCGCCCAGTTCTTGGTCCTGAACCACAAGATCCAGAAGAACGAGGCTACCCTGCGCGAGGAGAACCGTTCGCTGAAGGCCCAGCTCTCCCCGGTGTTCATCCGCCACAACATCCTGGGTCAGAGTAAGGTAATGCTGGAGGTCTTCTCGGCCATCGATAAGGTGGCCCCCTCCAGCGCCACGGTGCTGCTGCTGGGTGAGTCCGGCACCGGCAAGGAGTTGGTGGCTCGGGCCGTGCATCAGGCCAGCCGCCGGCGGGAAAAACCCTTTCTTAAGGTCAACTGCGCGGCCCTGCCCGAGAATCTGCTGGAGAGTGAGTTGTTGGGCCACGAGAAGGGGGCCTTCACCGGGGCCTTGGCCCGCAAGAAGGGGCGCTTTGAACTGGCGGACACCGGCACCCTGTTTCTGGATGAGATCGGCGAACTGCCCTTGGAGTTGCAGGCCAAGCTGCTGCGGGTGCTGCAGGAGCAGCAGTTCGAACGGTTGGGCGGCACCCAGACCCTGAGCGTCGATGTGCGGGTGATTGCGGCCACCAACCGCGGCCTGGCGGAGCAGGTGGCCAGGGGGCGGTTCCGCGCCGATCTCTTCTACCGGCTGAACGTGGTGCCCATCGTCCTGCCGCCGCTTAAGGAGCGGCGGGAGGACATCCCCTTGCTGATCGACCACTTTCTGGCCGCCAGCAACCGCCAGAACCAGAAGAGTGTCCGCCTCTCCCGCGAGGTCCTGGATTTCCTGGCCGACTACCCGTGGCCGGGCAATGTCCGCGAGATGCAGAACCTGGTGGAGCGCTTGGTGATCATGGCCGACCGCGACCGGGTGCTGATCACCGACCTGCCCACTTTTGTGGTGGCCGAACCGGAGGAGCGTCTGCTCGCACCGGGGCCACCCGTGGCGCAGCCCCAGCCGCCCGGCAGCAACCGGCAACGCTTGTCCTTGGATGACATCGAACGGGCCGAGGTGGAGGCCGCCTTGAAGCGTCACGGCTGGGTTCAGGCCCGGGCCGCCCGCGACTTGGGCCTCACCCCCCGGCAGATGGGGTACAAGGCCAAGAAGTACGGGCTCTTCCGGCCGGAGTTCTGGTGATCAACGCTCGGTCAGGGTCTTGGCGCATTGGCGGAGGAGGATGTGCCTGGTTATCGGCTTTTGCAGAAAGGCGGAGATGCCGCTCTTGTTGATCTCTTCCTCGCCCATGAGCGCGTTGTAGCCGGAGCAGAGGATGATGGGCAGGGTGGGGCGCAGCAGCAGGGCCTTGGCTGCCAGCTGCTTGCCGGTCATGGCCGGCATGGTCTGATCGGTGATCAGCAGGTCGAACTCCATGGGGCGTTGCTCCAGGGCCTGCCAGGCCTCCAGGCCATTGGCAAAGGTCTCCACCCGATAGCCCGCCTGGATCAGACTCTGGCTGATCAGGTCGCGCATGAAGAGCTCGTCGTCCACCACCATCACCCGCTCATGGGCCCGGGCCCCGGGTGGCGTCTCTTCCGCGATCGGCAGCGCTGAGCCGTGGGCAATTATAGGGAGATAGACATTGAAGGTGGTGCCGTGTCCCGGCTCGCTATGGACGGTGATCAGGCCGTGATGGCCGGTGACGATGCCATGGACCACGGCCAGCCCCAGGCCGGTGCCCTTGCCCACCTCCTTGGTGGTGAAATAGGGCTCGAAGATCTTGGCCATGGTCTCCGGCTCCATGCCGCAACCGCTATCGCTGACCGCGAGTTGGCAATAGCACCCCGGGGGCAGGATAATGCCGCCATCCACGATCTGCTCCTCGATCATGATCTCCTTCAGGGCGACCCCCAAGACCCCGCCCCGCTCCATCATGGCCTGGAAGGCATTGGTGCACAGGTTCATGATCAGCTGATGGATCTCGGTGGGGTCGGCCAAGACCGTGGACCGGGAGGTGATCTCCTGGCGAATGTCGATGGTGGTGGGGATGGAGGCGCGCAACAGTTTCAAGGCCTCCTTGACGATCAGGGAGATCTGCACCGGCGTCTTTGTCTGTTGCTGTTTACGGCTGAAGGTGAGGATCTGACGCACCAGCCCGGTGGCCCGATCCGCTGCCAGACGGACCTGCCGCAGATCGTCGCGCAGGCCCTGTCCTTCATCGCTGCCCCGCAGCATGGCCAGATCCGTATAGCCGATGATGGCGTTGAGGATGTTGTTGAAATCGTGGGCGATGCCGCCGGCCAAGGTGCCGATGGACTCCATCTTCTGGGCCTGGCGGAGTTGGAGTTCGGACTGCTTTTGGGCACTGACGTCGCGGACGATGGCCAACAGATTGCCGGCCTCGCCCAGGTCGATGCCGTTCAAGGTGACTTCGGTGTCGAAGGGTACCCCGTCGTACCGTTTGTGGCGCCAGGGGAAGAATTGGGTCTCGCCGTGCAAGGCGGCATGGATCTTTTCCATGGCCAACTCCGGGACCGGGCGCTCATCCACTTGCAGGGCATCCGAAAAGCGGACCACCGATTGACCGACGATACAAGCGCGATCGGCACAGCCAAAGAGTTGCAGCCCCTTTTCGTTACACTCCAAAATGATATCATCCCGCATGATGAAGATGGCATCGCCGGCAGACTCGAACAGCAGCCGATAGCGGCTCTCGCTCTCCCGCAGGGCCGCATCCACCCGAGCCCGTTCGGTGATGTCACTGTAGATCCCCAGGACACCGCTGACCTGACCTTGGGCATCCAGCAGGGGCACCTTGGAGGTGTCGACCCACAGCCGCTGACCGTTGGCCTGGAGCTGCTGTTCGATGATGTGCAGCTTGGCCCGGTTGTTCGCCATCACCTCCTGGTCATCGGCACGGTAGGCCACGGACTCTTCCCTGAGCCAGGGGAGATCGAAATCGCTCTTGCCGACAATTTGGTCGGGGTGGCTCAGTCCGGCCGCCGCGGCGAAGACCCGGTTGCACCCCAGATAGACGCTGGCGCTATCCTTCCAAAAGATATATTGCGGCACGGAGTCCAGGATGTGTTGCAGCATGTGCTGGCTCTTGCGCAGGCTCTCCTCCGCCAGTTTGCGCTCGGAGATGTCGCGTACCGAGACCAGGATGCGGTCGACATCACCGATGCGGGCCCGGCGCATGTTGATCTCCGCCCAAAACAGGGCGCCCCCTTTATCCTTGGCCAGCCACTCAAAGAGTGGCGTCTCTCCGTGCGCCGCCTTGGTCACCCAAGAAAGCGCGTCGGCCCGGGAGTAGGGCGGAGTGCCGGCGCTTAGGCTCTCAACCGTAGTCCGGCAGGCCTCTTCGCGGCTATAGCCGTACATCTCGCACATTCGTTGATTGACATCGAGGATGGCGCCGCTCTCCATATCATGGATAAAGATGGCCTCGGTGACCGAGTTGTAGATGGCCTGAAAACGCTCCTCGCTGGTCTTGAGTTCCGCCGTCCGTCGCAGGACCCTCTGGCGGAGGGTGTGGTTCCAGGCAAAGAGGATCAAGACCAGCAGGCCGAGAGCCGCCGCGCCGATAAAGAGATAGCGCAAGTCGCCATGGTCCAGAATGGATGCCCCCGACCAGCTGGTGTCGATCCGTTGCCGTTCCGTAGGGGTTATCTGGTCAAAGCCCTCTACCACCACCTGCAACAGATCGTGCCTCCCCTTGGCCACGGCCCGGTGAAACTCGCCGACATGGAGCGGGGGCGAGAATTTGAAGTGATCGGAGATGCCGAACTTGTAGAGAAAATAGAGCGCCGGCGGTTTGTCGGCCACGAAGATGTTGACCTTATGCGCCTTGGCCGCCTGGATGATGGCCTCGTAGCTGGCAAAGAGTTGTAGGGTGTCAACGCCGTTTTTTTTCAGGAGGTCCACGGCATGATCGCCGTTCTTGGCGGCCACCACAAAACCCTTAAGGGAGGCGGCGTTGGTGATGCCCGAGATATCCCTATCGAAAAAGATAGGGACTTCAAGTCTGGCGTAGGGTGGCGAGAAGTCGAGCCAGCTGGCGCGTTGTTCGCTCTTGAAGATGGTATCGATGACATCAAACTCGCCGGCCTCCATGCGGCTCATGGCCTTGCCCCAATCGGTGGCCGTGATCTCGGCCTTGATGCCGGTCTTCTCTTCCCACAACCGCCACTGATCGATGAGGATGCCCTGGAGCATGCCCTCACTGTCTTGGAAGACATAGGGGGGGTAGTTGTTGTCCATCACCACGGTGATGGCTTGGGGCCGTGAGGCGGCCAGCAGGGGGGGCGTGGCCAGGCCCAGCAACAGGACCACCAGCAGGGCAAGGCGGCGGGTGAGGGGGCGGATGGCGATCATGGCATCACGGCGCTTACGGTGAAGGGGAAGGGTGGGGAAATAGCCTGCTCACGAAAAATGGCGGACGGTAGCCCTGTTGGGGAGGGGAGCCAGCGAACCCCATGGGCTACCACTCAGTGTAGCATTTTTTCTTGGCGTCGGAGGCAACTATTTTCGCCGTTGGTGTGCCGACGTCGGAGGAGCGGGGCTTGCGCAACCGCCAACAATAGGGTAACCATCGGTAATAAAGTGCCTCGCGCCAAGGCGTTGAGGCGCTGACCGGGGCAGCAAAAACCAAGGCGGATAGGGCACGACCTAAATGATGAGGAATGATGATGGCAGATGAGCACCCCGATCAGGCCCGGGCAACGACCATGCGAGAACTCGAGGAGAGTGAGGCCAGGCTGCGCGCCATTGTCGACACGGCCAATGACGCCATCATCACCATGGATGGCAAGGGGATTATCCGCGATTTTAATAAGGCCGCCGAGCGACTTTTCGGTTATGGCGCTGCCGAGGCCATTGGTCGCAGTGTCGGTATCCTGATGCCGTCCCCGCTCCGGGAAGAGCACGACGGGCATGTTGAGCGCTACCTGCGGACCGGTGTCGGCAAGATCATCGGTGTTGGTCGGGAGGTGACGGGGCAACGCCGGGATGGCACCCGTTTCCCCCTGCACGGTCAGTCGAGTGCCCATGGCGCAGCCCCTGTTTACCGGCGTCCTCCATGACCTGACCGCCATCAAACATGTTGAAAATCAACTCCGCCTCCATCAGGAGAGGCTCGAAGAGTTGGTTGCCGCGCGGGTGCAGGAGTTGACCCTGGCCAATGAGAAGCTCCTGCTCTTTGCCGGCATCTTCGAGACCACCATCGAGGGGATCCTGATCACCGATGCCCATGGCATCATCCAACAGGTGAATCCGGCCTTTACCGCCATCACCGGATACAGTGCGGAGGAGGTCATCGGTCGTAACCCCAGGATACAAAAATCCAACCGCCATTCACCGGAATTTTACCAAGCGATGTGGCGCTCCCTCCTGGAAGAGGGACAGTGGCAGGGGGAGATCTGGAACCGGCGGAAAAACGGCGAGTCATTTCCCGAGTGGCTATCCATCAACTCCATCAAGGATCAACAGGGCCGGACCACCGCCTATGTCGCGGTCTTCTACGACATGACCACGGTCAAGCAGGGGGAGGCGCGGCTGGAGTTTCAGGCCTACCACGATGCCTTGACCGGTCTGCCCAATCGCCAACTCTTCAACGACCGGTTGGAGCGGTTGATCACCAATTGCCAGCGGGAGGAGTCCATGTTGGCGGTCATGTTCCTGGATCTCGATAAATTCAAGGACATCAATGACACCCTGGGCCATGACATCGGTGACCTGCTCTTGCAGGAGGTGGCCAACTGCCTACAGGAGTGCGCCCGAGATGCCGACACGGTGGCGCGACTGGGGGGGGATGAGTTCACCGTGCTGTTGCCGGGGATCAAAAATGGCATTGAGGATGCGGTGGTCCTGGCCAAACGGATTATCAATCGTCTGGCCCAACCCTTCCTGTTGAAGGGGTTCGAGGTGCTGACCAGCACCAGCATCGGCATCACCGTCTTCCCGGGTGATGGCGAGGATGCCACCACCCTGATCAAGAATGCCGATATCGCCATGTACCAGGCCAAGTCCCAGGGCCGTAACCGCTTTGAATACTTTAAGGGGGAGATGCGGCTGGAGCTCTTGCAGCGGCTGGAGATGGAAAATGATCTGCGCCAGGCCCTGGAGAGAAACGAATTCGAGGTCCATTACCAGCCGAAGATGGATGTCCACTCCGGCCGCATCACCGGGGCCGAGGCCCTGGTACGTTGGCGGAGAGGGAAGGATGAACTGATCCCTCCCAACGAGTTTCTGCCCCTGGCGGAAGAGACCGGGCTGATCTTTCCCTTGGGCGAGTGGGTGCTGCGCACCGCCTGTGGGCAGATGAAGGCGTGGCATGACCAAGGTTTTCAGGATTTGACCCTGGCGGTGAATATCTCCGCCAAGCAGTTCCAGGACGGTAATTTTGTGGACAAGGTGAAAAAGGTGCTGGAGGAGACGGGGCTGCCGGCATCGGGCCTGCACCTGGAGATCAATGAAAACATGGTGATGTGGGACGTGGACACCGCCATGGAGATCATGGAGCACTTTTTTGCCTTGGGGGTCAAACTCTCCGTGGATGATTTCGGCACCGGCTACTCATCCTTGACCTATCTGCGCAAGTTCCCGCTCAATATCCTGAAGATCGACAAGTCCTTTGTCCAGTATCTTCCCGCCAAGGGGGATGACGTGGCCATGGCCCGCACCATCCTCGACCTGGCCCGGAACATGGTCCTCAAGACCGTGGCCGAGGGGGTGGAGAACAAGGGCCAGCTCGCCTGCCTGAAAGAGCATGGCTGCGATGAGATCCAAGGCTTTCTGGTGAGTCGCCCCGTCACCGCCGACAAGTTCATCGAGATCCTGGCGCAACCGCAATTCCATCGGCTGGCGGCGGTGAAGAAAGGCGAGGAGTAGTTGTTTCGGCGGAAGGCTATGGGGTGAACCTGGGCGTCTCAAAATCCGGCGCTCTTGATGAACTCCGCCGCGGTGAACTCCCGGCAGGCGGTGAGGGTCGGCAGGTTCTGCATCCTGGCTGCCAGGCGGTGGCCAAAACGGAGGTTGCGGCTGAAGTACCAGGTGAACTCCTTGAGCCGGCCCAGAGCCTGATGCTCGGGGAAGAAGGCGCAAATCAGCCCTTGGGCCCGTTGGTAGGTCGCCCACAGGAACTCCGCCGTGATCTCCCGCGGTTGGCCCAGGATCTCGGCAAAGAGCCAAGGCTTCTGCACCGCGGCCCGGCCGATCATCACCCCGTCACACCCGGTCTGGCTGAACATGGCCAGACAGTCCTCCCTGGTCACCACATCACCGTTACCGATCACCGGCAGCCGGGTCATCCCCTTCAGGTGGCCGATGTACTCCCAACGCGCCCGCCGCTTGAGCTTCTCGGTGGTCAGGCGCGGGTGGAGGGTGACGGCATCCACCCCCACCTCCTCCAACACCGCCACCAGGTCGCGCAAAAAGGTGAGGTCCGGCTGCACCCCCAGCCGGATCTTGACGGTCAAGGGGCAGCTGACCACCGGCCGCAGGGCGGTCAAGATCTCGGCGATCAGGGGCAGATCGGAGAGGAGGTGGCCCCCGGCCCGGCGTTTGCCGGAGATGGCTGGGGCCGGACAGGCGAGGTTCAAGTCAACGATCTCGGCCCCGAGATCGGAGAGGCAGCGCCCCCCCGCCGCCGCCTCATCGGGGCTGGGGGCCACCAGCTGATAGGCCATGGGGTGCTCCTCCACCCCCCGTTGCAGCCACAGGGAGTTCTTCTTGACATCGTCCGCCAGGTGGCGGGCGCTCAGCATCTCGCTGAAGAAGAGGCCCGGCCGGGCAAAGGAGGCCACCAGCCCCCTGAGCGGCGAGTGGGTGACCCCGGCCATGGGTGCCAGGATGAGCGGCGGATCGATGGGGACGTTGCCAATGTGGAAGGGAATTAAGTTTTGCACGAACTCCTTGTCAAGTTGTATGTTTTAGGATGCAAGCGTCGGCCCCGTGGCCGCGCGATCAACAGTAGCCGTCTGAGCCAGAAGTGCCAATTTATGGAATCGCCAAAAGTCGTGAAGCTGACCATCTGCCAATGTAATTTCAATGTGTTACGGGGCGTGCCAGCGGCGGTTGAACGGTTTTTGCGAAACCGACACAATTGATTGGTCAATTTTTGAGGGGAGTATAATCGTTCGCAAGATAATTATACACGAAGAAATACACCAGGCATCAAGGGATGGCCAAGGGGGGAGGATAACTGAGGAGATCGGTAAGGCCCCCTTGTTTTTCGACTTTTAGGGTACATTCTCGCAAACTTCAGTTCTAAAATCGCCCCACTCCCTGGATTGACTTGGCCATTAACAGGTGCTAAAATAAGCCCTGATCATAGCCCAAAAAGGAGGCCCAATGAACATGAAATTTTCTGAAGACATTGTCCCTGTCAGCGTACTCAAGGTTAATCCCGGCAAAATAGTCAAACAGGTCCAGGAACTGCACAGGCCGGTTGTTTTAACCAGCAGAGGTCGAGGGGTTGCTGTTATTCAAGCACTGAAAGATTATGAAACAAGCGCGGAGCAACAGGCATTTATGAAAGCAGTTGTCAAAGGAATGGTCGATTTGGAAGAGGGGCGCGAAATCAGCCTTGCTGACGCCAAGAAACGATTGCAAATTTCGTAAGATGTCAAAAACGGTGGAAATTTCATTTGCCGATTCAGCTCTTGTGGATTTGGAAGAGATACTCGAATACTACAGAGAGCAGCAGGTCCCTCGCCTTGGGGAGAAATTGGTTGGCACTATCATAAACGACATAGAGTTACTTGGAGAACAACCGGATATGGGACGTATCGTCCCGGAATTTGATTTGCAATACCTTCGAGAACTGATCCGGCCACCTTTTAGAATCGTTTATCGTCGTGACCGAAATAAGATTCGAATTGTGAGGGTCTGGCGGAGCGAACGACTGATGGTTTTGCCTGATGCTTGAAAAATGTGCCCCTATTGGTGGGGCATCTCCTTTTGGCCTTCAAGCTTTTCCATGATCTCCTCGCTAAATTGGGGATACAATTTGCGGACACAGTCGGGGCACAACCCATGGCTGAACACGGCTTCGGAGTTTTTGCTGATATAGCTTTCAATTTGGTTCCAGTAGCCCTGGTCATCCCTGATCATCTTGCAGGATGCGCAGATGGGCAAAAAACCGCTCAACAGTTTTACCTTGCTTAGCGCTGCCTGAAGATCGAGGATAAGGGCCTCCCTTTCCGCCTCAATCTGTTGGCGCTTCTCGATCATCGCATTGAAGGTCATGGCCAACTCACCGATTTCGTCATTCGAGGAGATCACCAGCTGGCGGGGCAAATCTCCTCGCCCAAACGATTCCGTCGCGGCGGTAAGCGTGATCAAGGGAAGGGTGATGGCGCGCGAGAATACGAACGAGACGATGCTGCCAAACAGCAGCACCACGAGAGCGAAAAGAACGATGGCCTTGACGATCTCGCCCACATCGCTCATGATCGCCTCGCCGGAAAAGCCGAGATGCAGCACACCGACCTCTCCCTGTAAGAGCGGAACGGCGATATCGTGAACCGTGCCTTTGTCTGTTGTCAGATCCTTGGTGGAGAAGGGGTGGTGCATGTCTGCCTGATGGGCCAGCTTCAATTCACGGGGCACCTCGTGGGCAAAGGTATGGGCGATGTCGCGGCCCTCCTCGTTCAGGACATAGGCGTAGATAACGTCATGCTCCGAGGCTACCAGGTCTTTCAACAACATCGTGATCTCAAAATAGCGCTCCGTAATGGCCGGATTCACGCAGTCTGCCGCGACTCTCTTGGCCAGGACCACACCCTTCTCCTGTAACTTCTCATGCAGCTTGTTGCTGATGGTCGTTTTGGCGAACACGATCATGCCCAGGCAGAAGAGCAGGGTCACGAAAAACAGGCTGGCAAGGATTTTTCTCCGTACGCTACGGAAGGCCATGGGCTATTCCCCTGCCTTTTGCGTTTCGATCCACTCCTTCATCTCTCTGACGGAGTCATACGCTTGATCATCGATGACGACGAATTTGTCGATCTTCATCTTCCGGAGAATTTGTTGGCCTTGCGGATCAAGATGCGCGCTGAGAAACGCCTCTTTGAGTTTGGCTTTAAGGCCCGGGTCAAGATCCCGTGGCACGGCAACAGGCGGGATGGCATAGGGCTGTGATTGCTGCAAAATACGGGTCTTTGCGGTGAACTCAGGGTTCGTTGCCTTGAGATATTCCCAGATCAGGCTGTCCACGGCAGCGCCATCCACGACCCCTTGCGCCACCGCCTTGATGGACTTGTCATGGGATTTGGTGAAGATGACCTCCTTAAAGAACTTCTCCGGTGTTTCGTTCATGGTTGCCAGCATGTAGGTCGGGACCAGCTTGCCGGTATTGGAGAGGGGGTCGGTGAAGGCAAACCGTTTGCCCCTAAGCTCGGCGAACGAGTGGATGGCGCTCTCCTTGGCCACCAGGATATCGGAGTAGTAAACGGTGGCGCCATAGGCCTGGGGCGCCACCAGCAGCTCCAGGCCGAACTGCTCCTTCCCGTCGACATAGGGGCCGCTGCACACAAAGGCCGCGTCCAGCTTGCCCGTCCTGAGCATCTCATTGATTTCAGTGTAACTCTCCCTGTCCACATACTCGATTTTCTCCCCGATCTTGGCCTCCAGATAGCGAAGGAGATCACGATAATAGACAACCCCTTCCTTGGGGGTGATCATCCCGCCAACAGCGATTCGTACCTTCAGCTCCTTGTTCGGCCTTTCCTTGCTCGTTCCGGTCCCCCCAAGGACAATCCTGTTCTCCTCTCCCTTGTTGCATCCAGCCGTTGCCAGGGAAAGCATCAGTGCCATGAAGGTAGCCAAGAGAATTTTTAACATGATGTCTCTCCCCGTAATGATCGATAGGGTGCTTGCCCGCGGAGGCGCTGAGATCCGTTGCTGGCTAGCTCCCTTGATTAATTCATTATTCCTTTAGGGTGCAACCAATGTCAATTTGATTGTTGACTGCCGGGTGGGGGCGACGCCCGTTGCGGATGGAGTCGCTGGGAAAAGGGGTGATTTTGCACGGGGTCGATGGTAAAAGAGGGCCTGCACTGGGGCAGGGGGGAAAGGTGCCCGCATCAAGATAGAGAGCAAGGAGCTAACGGCGAATGGACGGGGAAGGAAAACTGGTCCCGATATTACGGGAAGGGATCGAAATTGTAAAAGTAATATTTTTTAAGGAGTTACGCGACCACCTCCGTAGGCGGAGGCCTGACTGGGAGCAGGAGGTGGTCTCCCGGGTCACGGCCGCCGTGGTCAATGAACTCTTCGGGGTGATGAACGAGGATACCAACTTTGTGACCTTTGCCCAGACCCATCGGGCCGAGATCGACGAGGTGCGCGCCGAGGTGGGAGGCGAGCTTGAGCCGTTACGCATCCCGCTGACCGATGCCTTGCGGACCATGGTCCTCTGCGACTACCAGGAGGGGCGGGATACCGCCTCCCTCCTGCAACGGGCCGAGGCGTGCGGCATCCTCATCACGGAGCGGGACCTGCCCCTGCCCAACACCTTCATCGAGCTGGTCCGCAGGCTGGGCCAGGCCAAGGGGGTCCTGCAGCCCCCGGCCTCACCCGCATGAGCCAACCCCGCTCGCCGCTCTCGATCTATAAGCTGTTGCCCAAGAGCAACTGCGGCCGCTGTCTGCTCCCCTCCTGCCTGGCCTTTGCCGCGGCGGTGGTGGCAGGCGGCAAAAAGATGGGCGACTGTCCGGGGCTTGCTGCTGGCCCCATGCAGGGGGTGCCGGAGGTGGGAAAGCGGCCGGAGGTGGAGGCCGATGAGGCGGAGTTCATGGCCCAGTTGAAGGCCAAGATGGCCCAGGTGGACCTGGCGCGGGTCGCACCGCTCATCGGCGCCACCCTGGACGGGGAGCGGATCGTGATCAACTCCCTGGGCAAGGATTTTGTGGTGGATCGACAGGGCAACATGGTCTCCGAGTGTCATATTATCCCCTGGGTGCAGGCGCCCTTGTTGGCCTACATCACCCACGCCAGCCACGGCGAGGTGACTGGCCGCTGGCTGTCGTTTCGGGAGATCCGGGGCGGCATCGAGTGGCAGGGGCTGTTCACCAGCCGTTGCGAGGCCCCGCTCAAGAGGTTGGCCGATGAGAACCAGGGGCTCTTGGGTGACCTGATCGATCTGTTCATGGGCCGCGCCATGGAGTGGTATCAGGCGGACATCGCCCTGATCCTCCACCCCTTGCCCAAGGTCCCCATCCTCATCTGTTACCAGGCCCCGGAGGATGACATGGAGTCCGCGCTCACCATCTTTTTCGACGAGTGCTGCCCGCAAAACCTGCACATCAAATCGATCTTCACCCTCTGTTCAGGGTTGGTGCAGATGTTTGCCAAGATCGCCGCGCACCATTTGTGATCAGTAAACCGTCGAGCAAAAATAACTTGAACAATCAGCATCACGGCGACGGCATAAGGAGCCGTAAAGGTAATGTTAATTTGTCCAAATTGTTTCTACACGGCTTCTAAAGGTCCGGTGGCTCTACCGGTGAGGAGAATATGATGCACATCTGGGTCGATGCCGATGCCTGCCCCAAGACGATCAAGGAGATCCTCTACCGCGCCGCCGAGCGGGTGCGGGTGCCGTTGACCCTGGTGGCCAACAAGCTGCTGCGCCCCCCGGCATCGCCCTATATCAAGGCCCTGGTCGTGCCGGCCGGCTTTGATGTGGCGGATAACCGCATTGTCCGCGAGCTGCGGCCCGGAGACTTGGTGGTCACGGCGGACATCCCCTTGGCCGCCCTGGTGATCGCCAAGGGGGGGCATGCCCTAAACCCCCGGGGTGAATTCTACAGCGAGGAGAACATTCGCGAGCGCCTCGGCATGCGTAATTTCATGGCGGAACTGCGCGAGACCGGCATTGAGGTCGGCGGCCCCCCGGCCTTAAACCAGAAGGACCGCCAGGCCTTTGCCAACCAGCTGGATCGCTTCCTCACCAGCCGTGGCGTCACCCTTCGCCCGTAGGCGGGGGAGGGCGTAACGCCAGCCATCCCCATCGAGCCCGGCATGGAGCCCATGTCGCCAGGCCCTCCACGTGCCCCAGGGGGGCGTTGCCGTGACTCTCATCCTTGCCCGCGACACTAGCGCTCGCTTTTATCCAACTTGATAATCAGGGCCAGGGCCTTTTCCGCGTCGGGGTTGTGCTTGAGAATATGGTAGAGATGGGCGCGGGCTGATTGGTACTCTTTCATGTCCACCAGCAGCAGCGCGTAGTTGTAGTTCAAGGTCTCGTCGTCCGGCGCGATCTTCAAGGCACGCTCATAGTTTTTCTTGGCCAGTGCAAACTCTTGGCACCGCCGGCAAACAATCCCCATCTTGTTTAAAAAGATGATGTCGTCGGCCCCGGTACTCATGCTTTGCGCCATGAGCGCCATGGCCTCTCTCTCCATGCCGAACTCCAGACAGGTCTCGATATAGCGAGGGGGGAGCGTGGCCATGCCCTTGGCGAGTTTCAGGGCCTTGGCCAGGG
>CAYSFY010000011.1:0-7922 GCA_964430285.1 uncultured Desulfobulbia bacterium | reverse complement strand
CGGCGGGACGACGCCCTCGAAACGAAAATCACACTTCCCGGCCACCTCGAACGTTCGGGCCAGGGCGGTCTTGGCCTCCTCTGCCTTGCCGGCGTCGTGCAACTGGAGCGCCAGATCCAGATGGCGATCCGGGGTGTTGGGGGAGATCGTGATCGCCTTTTTGAGCACGGTCTCGGCATGGGCCGCTTTGCCCTGCTGCCGGTAGATGCGGGCCAGACCGTCCAGGGATCTGACATAGAGATCGTTGCTGCAGTCCCGGCAGCGGGTGTAGTTCTTCTCGGCCTCGTCCAGGTCGCCGATCTGTTCCTGGGCCTGAGCCAGGGTGAAGTAGGTGGCGGATTGCTCGGGTTGCAGGGCTTGGGCCTCTTCCAGGGCTTGGATGGCCCTCGCGTGCTGCCCGGCGCGCAGGGCCTTTTTGCCCTGGAACAGGGCGCGGTGGTAGGGGTCGGGAGCGTAGGCCTTTTTGGTGGCGGAGTAAATCTTCTGCCTGAGCACCGCCTCGGTGACCGGCTTGACCAGATAGGCGTCGATATGCTCCTCGGTCACCGACATAATCTGGCCAAAGTCATTGATGCTGGAGATCATGATGAACGGCAGGTGCCAGTACTGGTCGGAGGCGCGGATGTGCCTCAGGAGTTGCAGGCCATCTTCCTCCGGCATCACCATGTCCGAAAGCACGATGTCGATGGCCGGGTCCGCGGCCTGGATCTTTTGCCACGCCTCCTTGCCATTCTTGGCGGTCACCAGCCGATGGTAGCCGATATTGGCCAGCATCCTGATGACCATGGCGAGGGTGGTGATGTTGTCTTCCACCACCAGGCAGGTGTACGCCGTGTCGGGCAAACCCGGATCTGCCGACGAGACGGGCTTATCCATGCACTCTCAAGCCAAGCCCTCCGCCTTGCCACCGCCCGAGGTATCCTGGCGCTTGCCAATTCGATACGCATCCACCATGCCTAACACCCAGCAGAGCAGGACGGCATAGCCCGCCACATCCAGGAGCAGGCCCGCATGGCCCATGGCCGATTGCTCCAGGAGTTCCATGATGGCGCCCGCATCCGGGGGGAGGTCGCCATGCTGGAGCTTTTCCCAGAGAACCATGGCCTTTGCCGCCATCGTGACCACAACCACCGCGAGCCCTGCCGTGGTCATGGCCATTAACGCCGCGCCGCGCCCATGGCGCTTCAGGTACAGATGGCCCACACCCGGATAAACGAGGGCGGAGAGGAGGAGCGATTTGTAGCGGCGGCTTAGGCCTTTACTCATGTGGCGATGCCTCTTTTCCCGTAAGCGGTTGCTTGGTCGGACGGTGGGTTGTTGCCGACGAAGGTTGGGGCGGGTTAGGCGGAGAGGGCGGGGAGGAGGTCGGCGATGCTGTAGAGTTCGGCCAGGGAGCGGATGCTCCGCGGCAGGTTGGTCAGGCGGACGCGGCCAAGGCCCGCGGCTCGTTGCCAGCCGATGATCACCGCCAGGGCGGCGGAGTCGGCGCTGCTCACCCCGGCGAGATCGAACACGGTCTCGCCGGCGGTGAGTAGCGCCTTGCCCTGGGCCAGAAGCTCGGCCGCGGTGGCGTAAGTCATCGGGGCGGTGACCCGGTAGGGGGTCGCGCTGGTGTCGATCATCATTTGGACTTGGCCAGGTTTTTGACCTGCAGCGACTTGATGGCCCCTTCGATCCCGCCCTTCCGCACCTCTTGGCCGAAGAAATCGCGGTAGTTGGTCACCAGACTGACCCCGGCCACCACCACATCAAAGACCTTCCAGGAGTTGTCGAGTATCTCCAGGTTGTAGTCGATGTCCACCGGCTTGATCCCGGTCTGGATGACCTGGGTGCGAATCTGGACCTCGGTGTCGGTGGGCTGGTAACGGCTCGGTTTGAGCTTGACGGTCGGGTCTTTGTAGATGGTCAGGGCATTGGAGTAGGTGCGGACCAGCAAGGTCTTGAACTCTTGGATCAGGAGCTGCTGCTGTGCCGGCGAGGCCTTGCGCCACTCCTTGCCCATGGAGAGGGAGGTCATGTGCTTGAAGTTGAAGTGCGGCTGCAAGACCTCCGCGTCGATTTTGGCAATGGCTGAGGTGGTATCGCCGGTGGTCTGCAGGGCCTTGTCCGTATGGATGATCTCCAGGACCGCATCGGAGAGGTTCTTGATCTGATCTTCCGGAGAGAGGCGTGTGGCGGCCCACCCAGGGGCGGCAAGCAGCAGCATGGCGATGATGAGGGATAACAGTCTGTTCATTGGTGGACCCTTTTTCTTTGGTTGTTATCTAAGGAGTGTTATTGTTTACGCTGTTTCGGCGAATGGGGGACTAGCCCGGGGTGCCGGTGCAGGGGTGCGGCCCTGACCTGTGCTGGTGCCTGGCGCGAGGTAAGCGGGATGCCGGTCTCCCCCCCGCCCTTACTCCTCTTCCTCGCGCGGCGGGTGGCCATCGTAGATCACGTAGCGCCGGTGCTGGAGGTAGGCATCGCGCAGGTAGGTGTACTTGTCGATGGCGCCGGCCTCAAACATCTTTTCGGCGGGGAACAGGTCGGCCCGGGTGTCGATGAGCCGCAAGCCCACCAACGGGTAGTGGACCTTGTCGGGGTTGACATGGGTCAGAGGGTCCGCCCCCCAGTCCACCACTTGGCCGAAGGCGTCGCGGAGCGTGGAGGCGCCCAGGAAGGGCAGGACAAAGTAGGGGCCATCGCCCATGCCCCAATGGCCAAAGGTCTGGCCAAAGTCCTCGTCATGCTTGTCGAAACCCATGTCGGTGGCCACGTCCACTAAGCCGCCGATACCCAGGGAGCTGTTCAGCACCACCCGGCTCAGGTCGCTGCCCGCCTCCCTGATCTTACCCTGGAAGAGGTTGTTGGTGCTCACCCATACGTCGCCGATGTTGCTGAAAAAATTGGTGATAATGGTATTGACCGGCGTCGGCACCAGCCATTCGTAGCCCTTGGCCACGGGCTTAATCAGCGCGCGGTCAACCCCCTCGTTAAAGGAGAACATGGCCCGGTTGTACCCCTCCCAGGGGTCGGTGGCGGCGCTGTGTTTGCTGGCGCACGCGGTGAGCCCCAACAGCAGGAGCCCGCTAACAGCGACACGATGGGAAAAACGATTTTTTGCGCTCATTTGGCACCTCCTTCGGAAGCCTTATTGAACATGAATTGGCCGATCAACTCCTCAATCACCACTGCCGATTGGGTCATGGTCATGGCCTCGCCCGCCCCCAGCATCTTCTCGTCACCGCCCACCACCAGGCCGATGTACTGCTCACCCAGGAGACCGGAGGTCAGGATCTTGGCAATGGTGTCCTTGGGGAAGTGGTAACGGCCGTCCAGGGTGAAGGTCACCCGGGCCTCATAGACCGAGGGGTCAAAGGCGATGGCCGACACCCGGCCGACCACCACGCCCGCGCTCTTCACCGGGGCCCGCACCTTGAGGCTGCCGATGTTGTCGAAATCCGCCGTCACCTGGTAGGCGTCGCTAAAGCTTGAGCCCCCCAGGTTGCCGACCTTAAGCGCCAAAAAGACCAGCGCCGCAACCCCCAAGGCCACGAAAAAGCCTACCCACAGATCAAGCGTTGTACGGTTCATCAGTTTCCTCTGAACATTAATGCAGTCAAAATGAAGTCGGAGAACAGGATCACCAGGGACGAGGTGACCACGGTCCGGGTGGTGGCGCTGGAGACCCCTTCGGCGGTGGGTTCGGAGTCGTAGCCCTCGAAGACGGCGATCAACGAGACCAGGATGCCAAAGACAAAACTTTTGATTACCCCGTTCATGATGTCCTCGCGGAAGTCCACCGAGGACTGCATCTGCGACCAGAACGACCCTTCATCCACCCCGATCAGCACCACGCCCACCAGATAACCGCCGAGGATGCCGGTGGCCGAGAACAGGGCCGCCAGGATGGGCATGGAGATCACCCCGCCCCAAAAACGCGGGGCCACCACGCGGGCGATGGGGTTAACCGCCATCATCTCCATGGCGCTCAGCTGTTCGGTGGCCTTCATCAGGCCGATCTCGGCGGTGACCGCCGAGCCGGCGCGGCTGGCAAAGAGCAGGCCCGCCACCACCGGTCCCAACTCGCGGACCAGGGAGAGGGCGACCAGCACCCCCAGGGCCTCGCTGGAGCCGAAACGCTGTAGGGTGTCGTAGCCCTGGAGCGCCAGCACCATGCCGACAAAGAGGCCGGAGACCACGATGACGATGAGCGACAGCACCCCGGTGAAATAGATCTCGCGGATGGTCAACGGGAAGCGGCGGATGGCCATGCCCGAGTGCATGATGATGGCCAGCAGGAAGCGACTGGCAAAGCCTAGGTGCCAGATGCCGCTGTTCACCCGGCGGCCCAAGGCTTGAAAGAAAGAGGCCGCGCGCTTAGCCATGGCTGTGCAACAACTCCTCGCCATAATCCATGGCCGGGTAGTGGAAGGGCACCGGTCCGTCGGCCTCGGCATGGATGAACTGCTTGACAAAGGGGATGTCCGCATGGGTCATCTCGCTGGGCGGGCCTTGGGCCACGATGCGTCCCTCGGAGACAAAGTAGACGTAGTCCACCATCTTCAGCGAGGCCACGACATCGTGGGTGACCACGATGGAGGTGGCCCCCAGGGCGTCGTTTAAGCGCCTGATCAACTGGCCGACTACCCCCAGGGAGATGGGGTCGAGGCCGGCAAAAGGCTCGTCGTACATGATCAGCATCGGATCCAGGGCCACGGTCCGGGCCAGGGCCACCCGGCGTGCCATGCCGCCCGAAAGTTCGCTGGGCATCAGTTGGGCCGCCCCGCGCAGCCCCACCGCGTGCAGCTTCAGCAGCACCAAGTCGCGGATCATCTCCTCGGGCAGGTTGGTGTGTTCGCGCATGGGGAAGGCGATGTTGTCGAATACCGACATGTCGGTAAACAAGGCCCCGAACTGGAAGAGCATCCCCATGCGCCGGCGCAGGGCATAGAGGCCGTGGTCGTCCAGCTCGTGGACCACCTGACCGTCCACCCGCACCGCGCCACGGTTGGGCCGTACCTGGCCGCCGATCAGGCGCAAGAGGGTGGTCTTGCCGCAACCGCTGCCCCCCATGATGGCCACCACCTTGCCGCGGGGGATGGACATGTTGATGCCGTCGAGGATATGCCGTCTGCCGCTCCCCACCAACTCGACGGTGGGGGCCGAGGTGTCGTAGGTAAAGGTGAGATCGCTAATGGTGACCAGGGCGTCGTTCACTGCCTGCGGGGCTTGGACGCGGGCGTCCTGATGGGTGTCTTCTGGGTTGGTCATGGCAGGGGGAGCGAGGCTTGCGGTTATCCCTTGGCGCTGGTTTCCGGCAGATAGCGGGCGAGGTAGAGGGATTGCAGCACAATGAAGACAAAGGTCAGGCCGAGCATGCCGAAGAGTTTGAAGTTGACCCAGGTGTCACGGTCGAAGTGGCTCATCACATAGAGATTGGCGCTGCCCATGAACAGGAAAAAGGTCACCCAGCCCAGATTGAGGCGTTGCCATACCGCTTTGGGGAGGTCCAGATTGGCGCCCATCATCCGTTCAATGGCGGTCTGTTGGCCAAAGAGCTGGCTCACCAGAAAGGCGATGCCGAACAGCCAGTTGATGACGGTGGGCTTCCACTTGATGAACTGCTCGTCATGGAGATAGAGGGTCAACCCCCCGAAGATGCAGATGATCGCCAGGGTGACCAGTTGCATGGTGGCTACCTTGCGGGTCTTGAGCCACGTGTAGGCGACCTGGACAACGGTGGCGACAATGGCGACCCCGGTGGCGACATAGATATCGAAAAATTTGTAGGCGACGAAAAAGAGCAGGATCGGGAAAAAGTCAAAAAGGAGCTTCATATGGGTATCGACAGTCGTGCGTACGGAAGAGGATGGCAACTCAATGAGTAAGTTGACTCACGCCAACCATGCCGGGAGCAAAGGTTGATGGAATCGCAAAAAGTCCAAAAACTCGCCATCCGCCTCCACAGCATCAAGAAGTTTCAGAGGGCGCCGGCGTCGGGAGAGCGGTTTTTGCGAAACCGACAAAGGTTGAAAGAGGCTATTAATAATTCAACTATAGAAGCCTAGCAACAAGAAAGTGTCCTTGAGGGGATAAGAGTTGCGGAGAATGACCCGGCCGTGGACACGGAAAAGGTCTTGACCATGGCTGCGAAAGGCGGTTTCTTGTCCCGGAGCTAGGGGCAATGCGGTTGACGTAGCCCCTAGCCGCTATGATGAGTAATGGTGGATTGGCCCCGGCATAAGTTTTACCACGAAGGTCACGCGGGACACGAAGATTTTTTTTTACCTTCACGCTCTTCGTGGTTTGATGCCTATTTTCGTGTCAATAAAAGATTTCGCTCGGTGATCCCATGCCCATGAACCTTGATCTGTTGACCGATGGCCACGTCCATAGCCGCCTCTGCCACCACGCGGTGGGGGAGATGGAGGAGTACGTCCTTGCCGCCTGCGCCCTGGGGCTCAAACGCTTGATCTTCCTGGAGCACTTCGAGACCGGGATCAACTACTTCGAGACCACCTGGCTGACGGGCGCGGATTTCGAGGTCTACTTTGCCACTGGCCGCCTCTTGCAACAGCGCTATCAAGGGCGGATCGAGATCGGCCTGGGGGTGGAGGTGGGGTACAACCCGGCGCGGCTGGCGGAGACCCGCGCCTTTTTACAGCAGCACTCATGGGATAGGATCGGACTCTCTTACCATTTCCTCGGGCATGAGGGCCGCCATCTCAACCTCTTAAGCCGCAAGCAGGAGAATCTGGCGGAGTTCACCACCATCGGCGTGGCCGGCATCGTCACCGCCTATCTGGAGGGGTTGCTCCAGGCGGTGAGCGAACTGCCGGCCACGGTGCTCTGTCACCTGGATGCGGTCCTGCGTCACCACCCGCGGATCGCCTTCTCCCCGGACCATGACCGCCAGCTGGAGGCCATTCTGGCGGCCATGGCGGAGCGGGGCATGGCCCTGGAGATCAACACCTCGGGCTTCGACCACCCCCGCCAGGCCCCCTATCCAGCGGCCTGGCTGATCAAACAGGCCATGGCGCAGGGGGTGGAGCTGGTGCTGGGCTCCGACGCCCACCGCCCCCAGGAGGTGGGGCGCCACTTTGCCCGGGTGCCGGGGTACCTGGCATAGGGTGCGCGTGAAAAAGCCATGCCCACCCTATGCCGTGATCACCAATGGGATGGTGTACAGCTCCTTGCTGATCGATTTGGTGGCCCCCAGCTGCCAGCTGACCTGCTCCGGGGCAAGGCCCAGCTTGGCGGCGATGGCAACGGCCACCCCCTTGATGTTGATCAGCGGGTGACGGGAGAAGACCTCGGGCAGGCCGTAGGTGAGGTTGCAGGCCAGGCACTTGCCGGGCCGCTGCTTCAGTTGCAGTTCAAAGTGGTAGGCTCGGGCCTTCGGGGTGCCGGCAAAGGCCAGGCAGATGTCGTAGGCACCCTCGGCGGCGTCGCCGTAGAGGGCATCGAAAAACTCGTCGCTGCGCGTCCGCGGAAAGATCTCCAGCAGCACCTCCTCACTGAATATCTCGGCAAGTTCCTTGGTCATTTTCCTCTCCATAGTGTTCTGGTGACAGGCCATAAAATGAATTGATCCTCACCATTTACAATGGTTGTCCGTTGGGGTCAAATCATATTGGCGCTCCCTTGAAAATGATTGCGGACCCTGCTAAAGCACGATATACAAGGCAGGTGTTACGCTCTCCATCCGCCCGTTGCCGATCATTCTTGCGGTTCCCTCTGCCCGTTTCCGTGACTGTCCATGACCAATACCACCTACGACGAATCCAAGATCAAGACCCTAAGCTCCTTGGAGCACATCCGCCTCCGGCCGGGGATGTACATCGGCCGTCTGGGCAATGGCTCCCACCCGGACGACGGTATCTACATCCTGGTGAAGGAGATCATCGACAACGCCGTGGACGAGTTCATCATGGGGGTGG
>CAYSFY010000010.1:38160-42600 GCA_964430285.1 uncultured Desulfobulbia bacterium | reverse complement strand
CGCAGAACATCATGGTGGGGGCCGAGATCCTCTCCATCCCCACCCAGGGCTGCCTGAACCTGCACGGCTCGCTTCTCCCCAAGTATCGGGGCCGCTGCCCGGTGAACTGGGCCTTGATCCACGGCGAGACCGAGACCGGGGTCACCCTGCACCACATGACGGTGAAACCGGACAACGGCGCAATCGTGGCCCAGGAGCGGCTCGTGATCAGCGATGACGACACGGCCCTCACCCTGCACCACAAGATGACCGCCGCCACCACCACCCTCTTGGACCGCACCCTGCCCCAGATCCGCGCGGGCGAGGCCCCCCGGGAGCCCCAAGACCAATCCAAAGCCAGCTACTTCGGCGGCAGGAGGCCCGCGGACGGCGAGATCGACTGGTGCCAACCGGCGGCTACGGTGCGCAACCTGGTGCGGGCCGTGACCCGTCCCTACCCCGGGGCCTACAGCTTCATCGGCAACCGCAAGCTTATGGTCTGGTCCGTGGCCCTTACCGAGGGCCGGGCCGGGGCTCTGCCCGGCACCGTGCTCTCGGCCTCGCCCCTGATCATCGCCTGCGGCGAGGGGGCGGTGCGCATCGAGGCGGGTCAGGGTGACGGCGGGGTGTTCATCAACGGCAGCCAGCTGGCCGCCGAACTGAACCTGGTCACCGACATGCGCCTCTCCGGCCGCACCGCCCTCCAGACCGAGCAGTTGCGCAAGAAGAAGGTGCTGATCCTGGGGGTGGACGGCTTTATCGGCAACCACCTGAGCGAACGGCTCTTGGACAGCGGCCGCTACGAGGTCTACGGCATGGACCTCTCCTCCTCCTCCATCGGCAGGCTGCTGAACCGGCCGGACTTCAACTTCCGCGAAGGGGACATCTCCATCCACCGGGAGTGGATCGAGTACCACGTCAGGAAGTGCGACATCATTCTGCCCCTGGTGGCCATCGCCACGCCGGCGGTCTACGTCAAGGACCCGCTCCGGGTCTTTGAACTGGACTTCGAGGAGAACCTGCGCATCGTCCGCTACTGCGCCAAGTACAACAAACGGATCATCTTCCCCTCCACCTCCGAGGTCTACGGCATGAGCCAGGACCCGGAGTTCAACGAGCAGGAGTCCAACCTGGTGCTGGGCCCCATCCGCAAGCAACGCTGGATCTACTCGTGCAGCAAGCAGATGCTGGACCGGGTGATCTGGGCCTATGGCACCCACAAGGGGTTGCAGTTCACCCTGATCCGGCCCTTCAACTGGGTGGGTGCCCGCCTCGACCGCCTGGAGTCGGCCCGCATCGGCAGCTCCAGGGTGATCACCCAGCTGATCCTGAACCTGGTGGAGGGGACCCCCATCCGCCTGGTGGACGGGGGGTTGCAGAAACGGTGCTTTACCGATGTCAAGGACGGCATCGACTGCCTGTTTAGGATCATCGAGAATCAGGGCAACCGTTGCGACGGCAAGATCTTCAATATCGGCAACCCGGACAACGAGGCCTCCATCGCCGAGCTGGCCGAGACCCTGGTGGCCAAGTTCGAGGCCCACCCCCTACGCCACAAGTTCCCGCCCTTTGCCGGCATACGCTCCATTGAGGCCCGCACCTTCTACGGCTCGGGGTACCAGGATGTCCAGCACCGGAGGCCCTCCATCCAAGCGGCGAAGGATGCCGTGGGCTGGATCCCGACGGTGCCGCTGGCCCAGTCGGTGGCCGAGACCCTGGACTTCTTCCTGCGCCAGGCCATAGACGAGGGCCATGTCCAAGGGTAACGGGAGCGCTCACAGGATACCGCATCTGCTTTGTCAGGGGCCTGCTTGCATAGCTGGCTATAGCGCGCAGGCCCCTTTCGCGCATCTGCGGCACCCTGTAAACGCTCCGAGTGCAGGGCAGAGCGCAGCCTCGTCTTACCAGCGTACCCCCGTGCAGGGTAACGACCTCCCCCTGGGGATCCGGGTCGATTGCGACACCCTGCGCGGCACCAAGCTCGGGGTGCCCAATCTGGTCGCCCTGATGGCCAAGCACCAGGTGCAGGCGAGCTTCTTCTTCTCGGTGGGGCCGGACAACATGGGCCGCCACCTGTGGCGGCTGTTACGGCCCGCCTTTCTGAAGAAGATGCTGCGCTCGCGGGCCGCCAGCCTCTACGGCTGGGATATCCTGTTGAAGGGCACCTTCTGGCCCGGCCCCCTGATCGGCGAACGGGCCGCGGCCGAGATTCGGGCAACTGCCGAGGCCGGCCACGAGATCGGCCTCCATGCCTGGGACCACCACCGCTGGCAGACTAAAATCGAAACGATGACCCAGGCCGAGATCGAGGAGGAGACTCGGCGTGGCCTAAGCCGTCTTGAGGCCATCACCGGCCAGGCGATCACCTGCGCCGCGGCCCCGGCCTGGCGCCTCTCCCCAGCCGGCCTGAAGGCCCGGGCCGCCTCCCCCCTGCGCTACGCCTCCGACTGCCGGGGGGAGGCGATCTTCATCACCGTCGCCCCGGGGCTCCACGCCTGCCCGCCCCAGATCCCCGCCACCCTGCCCACCTACGACGAGCTCATCGGCCAGGGAGGCATCACCCAGGAGAACTACAACGCCGCCATCCTGGCCCAGCTCAGGCCCGGGCACCTCAACTGCCTGACCATCCACGCCGAGGTCGAGGGGGTGAGCTGTCTCCCGCTCTTTGCCGCCTTTCTCACCCAGGCCAAAGAGCGCGGGGTCCGCTGCCTCCCCCTGGGCGAGCTGCTGGCCGCCTGGCCCACGCCCAGGCGCGCCCCCATGATTCAGAAAGAGATCCCGGGCCCCGACGAGACCCGCTACGCCGAGGTCCCCCGGGAGATGATCGCCAGCGGTGATTGGATCACCCCTCGCTTAAACGGCCTGCGCTACTTCGAGAAGCCACCCCTGGGCTACTGGCTGAACGGGCTTGCCATCCTGGCCTGCGGCGAAAACGAATTTGCCGTCCGCCTCCCTTCGGCCTTGAGCGTCGGCCTCTCGGCCCTGCTGATCTTGTTCCTGGTCCCCAAGTTCTGCCCCAAGGAGGAGGTGTGGGCCGGCCCCATGGCCGCCCTCATCTACCTCACCTCTGTTGAGGTGGCGGCGGTGGGCACCTTCAACGTCCTGGACTCCATGCTGGCCGCGGCCCTGACCCTGACCATGGTCTCTTTCTTTTTGGCCAGCCAAGCGCCAGCGGGCTGCCGCCCCCGGTTCGGCTGGCTGGTGGCCGCGGGCTTGGGGTGCGGACTCGCTTTCCTGATCAAGGGGTTCCTGGCCCTGGTGGTGCCGGCCCTGGCCATGGGGGCCTATCTGGCCTGGGAAGGCCGCTGGCGGGATATCCTCGCCCTCGCCTGGCTGCCGCTGCTGGTGGCCACCCTTACCGCCCTGCCCTGGGGTCTCGCCATCCACAGCCGGGAGCCCGATTTCTGGCGCTACTTCTTCTGGGTCGAGCATGTGCAACGCTTCATGGGTGGCGACAAGGCCCAGCACCGGGAGTCCTTCTGGGCCTTTGTGCTCACCGCCCCGTCCATGTTCATCCCCTGGGCCTTTCTCTTGCCGGCGGCCGCTCTCGGCCGGCGGCCCGGCGCCAAGAGGATCGTCAGCCCCGCCCTCACCCGCTTTAGTCTGGTCTGGTTCGCCCTGCCCTTTCTCTTCTTCTCCATCTCCTCGGGCAAGCTGCTGACCTATATCCTCCCCTGTTTTCCGCCCTTGGCCATCCTCACCAGCCTGGGTCTCCTGGCCCAACTGCGCGCCGCCAGGAGCAAGGCCTTCACCCTCGGGGCTAGGGCCATGGCCCTGCTCTTCGCCCTGTTTGCCTTGGCCTTGCTGATGATCCAGACCGTGGGCCTGGAGGGGGTCACCCCGCCGTACGGCACGCCGGACTGGTCCGCGCCTGCCACGACCTAAGCGAAGGCGGACTGGCCGTGGCCGCCCTCCTGGCCATGGCCCTGTTGCCTCTGGCAGCCGCGGCCGCGCGCACCGAAGGCCGCAAGCTCATCCTCTTCGGGCTCAGCCCGGCCCTCTTCCTCGGGGTCGCCGCCTGGATCATGCCGGACCAGCTGATCGAGAAAAAGTCGCCGGGGGACCTTCTACTCCGTCATCAAGCAGAGATCACCGCCCACACCCTGGTCCTGAGCGATGAGGAGCCCGTGCTGGCGGTGTGCTGGTTTCTGAAACGAAACGACGTGGTGCTGGTCAACGGGGCCGGAGAACTGAGCTACGGAGTCCGCCATGCCGAGGAGCAAGGCCGGCATCTCGACCTTGCCCAGGCCCGGCAACGTATCCTCGAAAACCCGGGCAATGTCGTGCTGGTGGCCCGGGCCCGCAAGTACCGGCGCTGGAGCGGGCAACTCCCGCCCCCAAGAACCATTGACGCCAGCGGCCCGGACGGCTATATTCTGGCGCAGTATTGATTAATTACGAATTAAGAATTACGAATTACGAATGATGAAGGGAGTGTCTGCCCCTTCATCGACTGCCCCC
>CAYSFY010000010.1:25558-38150 GCA_964430285.1 uncultured Desulfobulbia bacterium | reverse complement strand
GTAATGCGCATTTCCTCATTCGCAATTTCTTTTTTTCTTAATTCCCAATTCTTAATTCCCAATTCGTAATTCCTAATTCGTAATTATCCCTTCCATGCCTCTTCTCCTATACTCCTACCTGCTCAGCGAGATGGCGGCCCCTTTTTGGGCCAGTCTGGCCATCTTAACCGGGGTCCTCTTTTTGGGGCAAATGCTGCAAACTTTGACCTTGGTCTTTGCCATCGGCATCGGCTGGGCCGATTTCCTGCGCCTCACCCTCTACCTGCTGCCCAAATTGATGATGTTCTCCTTGCCGCTGGCCAGCATGCTGGGGGTGATTCTGGGATTCAACCGGCTGGGGGCGGACAACGAGTTCCTGGCCCTCAGGGCCGCTGGGGTGAGGCTCAAACACGTCATCCTGCCGGTGGCCATCTTCGCCCTCACCGTCACCCTCATGGCCGGCTACTCCACCATCGTGCTCATGCCCAAGGGCCAGGTGAACATGAAGGTGCTGCTACTCAAGCTCTCCCGCGAGAAGATCGACCGGGCCATTAAGGAACAGGCCTTCAGCCACAGCCTGGGGGGAATTGTCGCCTATGTGGACCGCATTGACCCCGACTCCCGGCAGTGGCAAGAGGTCTATCTCTATGATGGCAGACGGTCGGAGACCCCCATGACCATCACCGCCAAGGCCGCCACCCTGGATGTCGATTACCAAAACCTCCTCCTGGGGCTACGCCTCACGGACGGCACCATCGACTACCTTGACCAGGAGTTGTCCCGGCACATCGATTTCAAATCCTACTCGCTCAGCCTGCCCGTGCCCCTACCCAATGCCCTGCAAGTGCACGGGGTCAGCCCTACCGAGATGTCCCAAACCCAGCTGCTGACCGCCGCCGCGGAGACCAACGACCCTCCCCTGGCCCGCGCCCTGCGGGTTGAGTACCAGCAGCGGCTGATCCTGGCCTGCGGCTGCTTTATCCTCACCCTGCTGGGGCTGCCCTTTGCCGCCCGCTCCCGGCCCGGGGCCCGGCCCATCGCCGTGCCCATCGGCCTGTTGCTCTTCCTGCTCTACTATGTGCTGTTCAGCTTTGCCGAGACCCTGGCCAAGCAGGGCAGCGGCTCGATCCCGCTAATCCTGTGGACCCCGAACCTGCTGTTCCTGGCCTTGACCGCCGTGGTGATCTCGCGCATGGACCGGGAGCAGCTGATCCCCTTACCCGCCGTGGCGCAGGCGCTCGTCGGCCGTCTGCTGGCCTTGGGTCCACGCCGCAAGGAGGTCGAATGAAGCTCCTGGACCGCTACATCATTCGCCAGCTGGCCCTGTACTTTCTGTTGATCGTCACCGCCTTGGCCGCCCTCTATCTGCTGGTGGACCTCTTCGAGCGCTTGGACAACTTCCAGGAGCGGGGCCTGCCCCCAAGCCTTGCGGCCCGCTACTTCCTGATGAAGGTGCCGGTGGTCCTGGACCAGATCGGCCCGGTGAGCCTGCTGCTTGCCGGCATCATCACCCTGGGGCTGATGATCAACCGCCACGAACTGCAATCCTTAAACGCCGCCGGCATCTCCAAGGCGCGGGTCCTGCTCCCCTTTGCCATCGGGGCCGTGATCTGCACCACCCTGGGCCTGGCCATGGCCCAATGGCTTTTACCCGGCGCGGGCCTCGCGGCCAACCGCATCTGGCGGCAGCAGGTGATGGGCGAGCGGGGGGCGGGGACGGTGCGCGGCGGGGTGACCTTTTTTCACGGCAAACAGGGGATCTACGCCTTCCAGGCCCCGGCTGGCGAGCATGAGGTGTTGAACGCCTTCCGCTACCAAGAGGTGGGGGGAGCGGCTGGCGGCATGGTCCTCTTTGCCGAGAACGCCACCTACCGCGACGGGCTCTGGCACCTCAAAAACGGCCAGATCCGGAGCGGCAGGCCCGAGGCCCAGGTGGAGTTCTTTGACGACAAGAGCCTGACCCTGCCGGAAGGGGCGGAGCGCTTCTTTACCCCGGTGGCCCTGGACTTCGAGCAACCCATCATCACCCTGGCCCAACGGGCCATGACCTCCGGCCTCAACGGCCACCGCAAAACCGTGCTTGACCTAAACCGCCGCCTCTCCTTCCTGCTCCTGGGGTTGCCCCTCCTCTGCCTGGCCCTGCCCATCCTCCTCTGCTTTGAGTTGGGCCGCACCGCCATCAACCTGGCCTTTGCCATCCCGGTGAGCGCCGGCCTCGCCTTCCTGGTCTGGGGCCTATGGACCGGCCTCCAGGCCATGGCCCAAAACTCCGCCATGCCGGTGCTGCTGGCCTCCTGGTCCATCCATGGCCTCTGCCTGGCGGCCGGGGCCATGATCCTGGCCTGGAGAAGGTAGAGGGGTTGAGTTAGGCGTCAACCTCCCCCAATCAAAAATTCGGCTCAACACCGCAAACCAAAGAGGGTCCAATGGCGCTCATCCACTGTCATTTCTTTTCGCAGATCCTGGGTCTCGCGTCCACCATGAGCGTGATTCTCCCCGACCCCCCACCGCTGGCAGGGGAAGGCTCCCCCAGCATCCGCCAAGAACGGTATCCCACCTTATACCTGTTGCATGGTCTGTCCGATGATCACACCATCTGGCAGCGGCGCACCGCCATCGAGCGCTATGTGGCAGGCCTGAACCTGGCCGTGGTGATGCCCGCGGTGCAACGGAGTTTTTACACGGACATGAGGAGTGGTCCGCGCTATTGGCAATTTATCAGCGAAGAGCTGCCCGCCATGGCCCGTCATTTCTTCCCACTCTCCGCGCTTGGCGCAGAGAACTACGTGGCCGGTCTGTCCATGGGGGGGTATGGGGCCTTCAAATTGGCCTTGTCCTATCCGGAGCGATATGCGGCGGCAGCGAGTTTGTCGGGCACCGTGGACGTAGTCCGTCTCGCCCAGGCGGAACAGGCGGCAGGCAACACCGAGTTGCAACACATCTTTGGCCAAGCGAACGATTTGGCGGAGAGCCCCAATGACCTGTTCCAGCTGGCGAGGCAGCTCGTTGCCCAGGGTAAGGCACGGCCCCGTCTCTATCAGTGGTGCGGAACGGAAGATTTTCTCCATGCGGACAATGTGCGTTTTCGCGAGCACACCGAGGCCTTGGGCTTGGCAACGACCTACGAAGAGGGACCGGGTGACCACGATTGGTCAAGTTGGGACAGGCAAATTCAGCGGGTCATCGCTTGGTTGCCAGGAGTTGACAGGCTCCCCTAGAGAAGCTGGTCGTTAATGCTCCGGTGGGCAAACAGTTAAGTGATCTGATGCGTTAAGCTAATCAATATTAATAATTTCAATTAGTTACTGGGAATAGCCCTGCTAGCGCTTAACTTTTAAGCCGCCGAAGCAATAATGCGGAGCCAATTATTATATTTGACGGTTTCGGGTTGTGTCACCAAATAGTTGACAAACAGGCTCAGCCGGTTGTAAGATTGCCTTAGTCCCATTCCCTTTGAGCCGGAGGCAATCTATGAGTGAGCTTGAGCAATGTTACTGTCCCAACGAACAATGCAAGGACTACGGGCTGCGCTGTCAGGGCAACATCGCCATTCGTGGCAAATACGGTAAGGACAAAAGTCGCGACCTTCTTTACTGTCGCACCTGTGGCAAGCGCTTTGCCGCCACTCGAGCTAGCGCCCTGTTTGGCCTGCATCTGTCGCCCGAGACGATCCGGCAGATTATCCATCATGCGGCCGAGGGCGTTGGGGTACGAGCCACAGCACGCTTGCTGGAGATGGACAAGGACACGGTCAATCGGGTGATCTTGCGGGCTGGCGAGCATTGCGCCCAAGTGCTCTCCGGCCTACTGACTTCTTTGGACCTGACTGAGACACAACTCGATGAGCTGTGGGCCTTTGTAAAAAAAAGAAAAATTCTGGTAGTGCCGAAGACCTAAAACGCCAATACGGACGAACATGGATCTGGACTGCGATCGACGCTCCAACTCGCCTGCTGATTACCTTCCGGGTCGGCGGGCGTGAACTGGATGATGCCCGGCGAATGCTGAAGGATCTGACAGGCCGCTGCCAAGGCAAACCCTTGTTTGTGTCTGATGAACTACCCCATTACGGCACGGTCCTTGGTGAGCTTTTTCACAAGCTGGTCCCCCCGGATCCGACAGGCAAGCCCGGACGTCCTCGGAACCCGGAGCAAGTCATTGATGCAGATCTGGATTATGCCACGGTTCACAAGACCCGCCAAAATGGTCATGTGATCAAGGTCGAACGCAAATTAGTCCACGGCAGTGAGCAGCAAATTCTCGCCCGATTGGAGAAGTCACCAAGCCAGACAGTTAACACCGCCTATATCGAACGTTCCAATCTGGACTGGCGGCTGTGGGACGCCCATCTTGCGCGGAAGGCACCGACTGCTGCCCGTTCAATGCGATGGCTGAAGGCCAAGTTCGCCATCTGCGTAGCCTGCTACAATTTGATTAGGCCTCACGAAACGCTCAGCCGCGGTAAGGATCGGAGCTTCCGACCCAAGGCCCCGGCTATGGCAGCAGGAGTGACGAATCATCGCTGGACGTTCAATGAACTGCCGCGCTACCCAGCCCTGTATCAATGATATGGTGACACCACCAGAAATCATAACCATGCCCACTTTCAGGATTTCATTTCAGCATCATATCCCCTCAAGGTCAGACTTCGAAATCAAGCATTGTCCCTTGGCCACTTGAAGAGGTTGCGCTATTTACAATACTGTTCTTTAGAGCTTCAATTATCTTTTCCAGATAAT
This sequence comes from uncultured Desulfobulbia bacterium, assembly GCA_964430285.1. Taxonomy (GTDB): domain Bacteria; phylum Desulfobacterota; class Desulfobulbia; order Desulfobulbales; family VMSU01; genus VMSU01. The sequence goes on along the minus strand of CAYSFY010000010.1, from coordinate 33,432 downwards.
CACTACTGATATTGGTGCCACCCGACTCATTATCACTGTTCGACTGCTCTAGGTAATCGATTAGACTACTCACCTGATCCTGTTTGTCCGCCGAGCTATAAGCCGACATTGCCTTTTGCATCTGATGTCCAGAGGGAGGAGGGGGGGCATTGTCCTTCATAAAGGTGCCCAACTCATCCTTGCTCAACGCCCCGTCCCCATCGTTATCGTATGTCGACATAACATCATCGGTATTGATATCGTTCCCGGTTTTCTCTGCTATTTTTTTTGTGAGATCAGCGAGTTCTGTCGAGTTGATTCCTCCGTCACCGTCGGTGTCGACCTTAGAGAACAGTTCGTCCTGGCTCGGTCGCATTGATGCTCCCCCCATCATTCCGCCCATGCCCATCATGCCCTCCATCCCCTCAGGCGGCTTCGGAGCGTTGTCCTTCATGAACGCGTTCAACTCCTCTGTGCTCAAAGTGTCGTCGCCGTCGGTATTGTAAGCGGAAAAGATATCTTCGACATTGAGGGTGTTCCCGGTGTTCGCTGATATTTTATCAGTTAGACTTGCGAGTTCCGTCTTGTCGACACCGCCACTACCGTTAGTGTCCACCTTGGCAAACATCTCGTTTTTTCGTTGCTGCATCGCCTGGATCATCATTTGACTTGCGTAACTGTTAGAGCTACTGATTCCGCTAACCATGTCTTTTCCTCCTTTTGGCTGAGTTTAGTAATATCGGCGTGGACACAGCGCTTCGCCTTCTGCTTGGCCTGCCCCGCCTTGTCTGGTCTCTAAAGCCCTTATCGACAGTCGCAACAGCGAGTTTATATGAGTTGTGTTGCGGAATCGTTGGCCTTTTGTATACGTCCGTTAGTCATTTCGACCGATAAAGAGGTAGCCGGTGCCACGGATCGTCTTCACATATTTTGGTGCCCATGAAGGGTCGCCGATTTTATGGCGAATTTTTGAAATATAGATGTCGAGGTAACGGTCATAGCCATTATGTTCCGAATTATAGAGCGCCAGATGGACATCGTTACGGCTCACTACGCGGCCTGAGTTTTTGACCAAATAACTGAAGATCTCATACTCGATGTCGGTCAACATGGCGTCTCGTCCCTGACTCATCACCGTCCGCCGTTGGGTATCGACGGTAAGGTCGCCAAATGTGATGAGATGGTTTTCGTGCTCTCGCCCAAAGTCCATACCCCGGAGCAGGGCATAGACTTTGGCGATGAACAAGGGCGGGGACGGCGGCATGGCGAGCACATCATCGGCACCAAGGGTGAGCCAATGGATGTGGTCTTTTTCACTGTACGATCCTGTCAGTACGAGCAGCGGTCCTCGGAACTCTGCCCGGACCTTTTGGCAAAGCTCAAGCGGGATGGACCCAGGACGCGCCTGTACCATGATCACCAGATTCATTTTGCCGGTGCCGACAATTGCCGGAGTGTGCGCGACTATCGGGCCAGCATCGACGATCACCGGTTGGAGGTTGAGAAGATCGATGATTTCAGCCGGAGGCTCTTCCGAATCATGGGCAAGATAGATATGGGGCTGCGATTGTGCTTGTCTTGCCATATTGGCAATCACCAGGGTTATGATAATCGTCCGGAGTGATCACCGTTGCGGCGGGGCATTGATCCCCGTCCATGGTCTCTTCGGGGGCCAAAACCACCGGGAGGAAGTTTGGCTTTGCATTCCTCTCGAAGTGTGACGAATTGCTCCATTTGCTCGGTCGTGAGCACCTCGGCCAACAGACCATCTATCTCCTGATCGATCGCTTCCAACGCACTCTTGATTGTATCGCGGTCAGGTCGGCTTTCCGGCGGGTACGCTTCCATGAGCGCACGGTGCTTTTCCATGTCGGTCTCAATGATTGACGAAACCGCGCTCTGTTGCTCTTCGGTGAGATCGAGTTGCGCCAAGATCTGCTGGAGGGGAGCAGGAGGCGGTACCATCATTTCAGTGCGGGACGCCTGGGCAGATCCGGAAGGCATGAGGGTGAAGAGAAATGCGAGAACTATGCAAGCAATTGCCTCGGTGGTGCGGGCGAAACGGAATGAACTTTTTTTGGCGGTGTTGTGTGGTAGAGATTGATGCATCATAATGGTTCTCCTTGAGTTGAAATGTCGGCAAAATGCCGAATGGCGGATGTCCCTGTAATCCATCCCGGGAAAGGATCAGGGGACGCTTGAGAGTTGAAGTCATCCTAGCCCAATTCGCCCCGTTGTGCTGTTAACTTGCCGTAAATTAAAGTAAAGTTGTGTTAATCGGCTTTACAAAACTTTACAGTGATCTGGGAAAAATCACGTTAGAATAAGAATAGAAAAACTCTTTTCCCGACCTAAAAAGTAAGCGATCACGGGGTAGGCTCTACAGTATCGCTCTGCCCCAATCCCCGTAAGCGATTACAGGGTGCCCCAGATGCGCGCACGCTTTTCAATGGCCTGGTTCGTTGGCCAGTCAAGAGACCTGCGAGCTATACTTCGGTATGCGAGCAGGTCGCTGACAAAGCAAATGGGGTGCCCTGTGATCGCTTACGGCATTTCAAATGGACATGGGAGCGGCATGGAACGTCTTTTGGTGATTGATGATGATCGGGAGTTGTGTGAACTGCTGACTGACTACTTAGACAGGGAGGGATTCGAAGTGGTGGCCGTTCATGACGGTTCAAGCGGAATCAGGCAGGCCGTGGCTGGTGCTTATGCCTTGGTAGTGCTTGATGTCATGCTTCCCGACCTGAATGGTTTTGAGGTGCTTAAGCAGATCCGGTCGGGATCAACGATTCCGGTGCTGATGCTGACCGCCCGTGGAGATGAGATCGATCGGATCGTCGGGCTGGAGCTAGGAGCGGACGATTACCTCGCCAAACCATTTAATCCACGGGAATTGGTCGCCAGGATCAGGGCTGTGCAGCGACGGACCATGGCCCGAGACCAGCCGGGTCCTGGCCAGAACTCAATCCCGTGCGATCGTAAGGTAGGGGATGTAGAACTTCGTCCAGGAACCCATACGATCCTTCTTTGCGGAGACAAGGTGGAGATGACGGCGATGGAATTCTCCATCCTACACGAGTTATTGAAGAATGCGGGGCAGGTGTTGACCAGGGAGGCGCTGGCGGAAAAAATCTTGGGACGAAAGCTCGCTCTCTTCGACCGGAGCATCGACGTTCACATCAGTAGCATCAGAAAAAAAATAGGCAGCTATCCCGGCGGGCAAGAGAGGATTTTGTCAATCCGTGGGGTCGGCTATCAATACCTCTACCCCGAGAAGGCGACAAGCAGCAATGAATAGGCTTTTTGTCAGAATATTCCTCTGGTTCTGGTTGGCGATGACCGTCATTGGCGCAGCACTTGTAGTGTTAGCCCTGACCTCAGATCACAGGAAGGCGGAACACGCCATGGAGGCTAAAGACCTTATCCCCTACGGCAACGATCTGATCGGTACGGTTGAAAAACGCGGCAAAGAAGGCTTGATCGAAGAGTTGAGACGCCTTGAACAGAACCGCGATCTTCGGCTTATTCTCTACCGGGCTGATCTGGGGCCGGTAGCAGCTCGCGAACTTCCGCCGGAGTTTGCGGCGGCTATCAAACGAGATGCTGCTGGTGACAGTGGTCTGGGGAGTATGGAGACTCTCCCTCAACCTCGGCTATGGCCGCCAGTACCTCCCGGTCACCATGGGCCGCCGCTTTTCCGTCGTGTCAGTCTGGACAAGGGATATACGCTTTTCTCGATATCTCCTCCGCCCTCCCCTTTGGAGATCATCCTGTCGCCTCGTTCTCTCATCCTCCGGACCGTCATTGCCTTTCTCGTTGCGGGCATCACCTGTTATATTCTCGCCAAGTCATTGACTGCACCTATTGCTAAGTTGCGCCAGGCAACCCAGGCGATTGCCCACGGCAACCTGGCAACCAGGGTCGCTCCGCTGGTCGGCCAGAAAATGGGAGATATAACCGATCTTGCTAACGATTTTGATCGAATGGCCGAGCGGATCGAGAGGCTCCTGACGTCGCAACAACGACTCCTGCGGGACATCAGTCATGAGTTGCGTTCTCCCTTGACCCGGCTCAACGTGGCCCTGGCGTTGGCCCAAGAGCAAGCCTTGCCGCAAACTGCCAGTGCCTTGAACAGGATCGAATTGGAGTCTGAACGGCTCCGCGATTTAATCGGGCAGCTCCGTACCGTCACCCTCTTGGAGAGCGAGGGGGAACGGCTGGAACAACACCAGCTCCAGCTTCAGGAGTTGCTGCGCCTAGTTGTTCAGGATGCCGATTTTGAAGCCCACAGCAGCAACCGGAGCGTTGTGATTGATGCTCTGTCAACCGCGGTGACGATGAATGGTTCATGGGAGCTGCTGCGGCAAGCGGTCGAGAATGTGGTACGGAATGCCGTGCGCCACACAGAAGAAGGGACTGAGGTTACCGTCACCATGGCGGCTGTTGACGAGGGAGGGCATCGGCAAGCACGGATCGTGGTGCGTGATCATGGCCCCGGTGTCCCGGATGAACACTTGCCCCACCTATTTCGGCCCTTTTACCGGGTAGAGGAGGCACGCGATCGAGCAAGTGGTGGATCGGGGATGGGGCTGGCCATTGCTCAACGGGCGGTGGCGTTGCACGGCGGGTCCATCCGGGCGGACAACGCCCCGGACGGTGGGTTGCAGGTCACGATTTTGCTCCCCTTGCGCGACGTTGTGGAGTGAAACTTGTTGCGGAGCTTTGAAAAGTGAGCTGACAGAGCGATTTGGACAGGGATTTTATGTGAAAGTTGATGGTCTCGCAAAAAGTCCAAAAATTCACCATCCGCCTACACAATATCAACACGTTACAGAGTGTGCCGGCGTCGGTTGAGCGGTTTTTGCGAAACCGACAAAGTTGCTCCATCTATTTAATTTTATCCCCGCAGAACTGAAGTTCGGTTATGAGCTTGGACGCCGACTCCCTGAATTCCTTCATATAGTTCGTTTCTCTTTTTTTTGCCGCAGGACACCTATCCGGGCATTAACCCGCTTTTAAAAAAGCGGTATCCCTCTTTCTGTCGTCGCAATTGCGTGAGTGAAATATATTCTTGACTAATTCAAATTTATGTTTAAAATTTGAATATCAAATACTAATTTGAATTTGGAGGCGCTATGTCCATTAAGAAATCAGAGGCTAAGAAAGAAAAACTGCTGGCCGCAGCAAGCGAGGTCTTCATCGAGAAGGGATTCCGTGATGCTACCGTGGCCGAGATTTGTGCTCGGGCCGGGGCGAACATCTCTGCCGTCAATTATCACTTCGGCAGCAAGGAAGCGCTGTATCAGGAATCATGGCGATATTCATTCTCCGAATCCCTTACGGTGTATCCGATGGACGGCGGAGTAAGCGAATCGGCATCACCTGAAGATCGCCTGCGTGGCCAACTCACATCCTTAATTCACCGTATTGCCGATGAAAACAACAAGGATTTCTTCATCGCTCAAATGGAAATGGTAAACCCGACTGGGTTATTAAAGGAGGTCATGCAACGAGAACTGATTCCCATGCGTGAGAGAACGCTGGCAGTTGTCCGGGAACTGCTTGGCCCGCAGGCGACAGAGCAGGAAGTTGCCTTCTGCGAGATCAGCATCATCAGCATGTGCATTCATCCGATACTATTGCAACGGATGGCACAACGGGATCAGGACAGGAATCTCCCGGGGCTCATTAAAGACGTCACGGCATTTGCTGATCATGTCGTGGCTTTTGCGCTGGCCGGAATTAACGCCATGCTCAAAAACGGAAGGGCTTCATGACGTCGCGAGCAACAAAGAAAGTCATTGTCGGCGCAATCACCCTCATAGCCTTGCTGGGTGCCGCTGCAGCAGCAAAGAAACAGTTCTTCAGCCCCCCGAAGACGACTTACATTACCGCGCCAGTGGCCCGCATGGACCTGGAAGAGAGCGTTCTGGCCAGCGGTATCCTGAAGGCATTCAAGACGGTGGCGGTCGGGGCACAGGTGAATGGCCAGTTAAAAACCTTGCATGTCGCGCTTGGCGACAAGGTGCGGAAAGGTCAACTGCTGGCGGAAATAGACCCGGTTCTGCCACAGTATGCCCTCAAGGACGCCGAAGCCCAGGTGGAAGGCCTCCAGGCACAAAAACGCTCGAAGCAGTCTCTGCTTCGGCAGTTCGAACTGGCCTGTCAGCGTCAAAGACAGATGAACGCACAGGATGCCAGCTCGAATGCTGACCTTGAAAGCGCTCAGGCCCAACTGGAAAGCACCCGCCATGACATAACAGCCCTTGAAGCCCAAATACAGAAGGCACTTGTCGCGGTTGATACGGCACGGGCAAACCTGGGCTACACCAGGATCAACGCCCCCATCGACGGGACGGTTATTTCGATTGATACCGAACAGGGCCAGACGGTCGTATCGAATCAGGCGGCGACGACCATCCTGACCCTGGCTACGCTGGATAGCATGACCGTGAAAGCAAAGATTTCCGAGGCGGATGTCATGAAGGTCACGCCTGGCTTGCCGACTTACTTCACCCTGCTCGGAGATAGCGATACTCGTTATTATGGCAAACTGCGCACGGTTGAGCCAGGCCCTGTCTCAACAGGCAGTACCTCAACGAGCGGGGCAAATGCCAGCAGTACCAACTCCGCGATTTACTATTATGGATTGTTCGAGGTGCCCAATCCAGAAAACAAACTGAAAGTGTCAATGACAACCCAGGTTGCCATCGTGCTCAACGAGGCCAAGCAGGCGCTCTGCATCCCACTGTCCGCCCTTGGCAATAAAAAGGGCGTCAAGGCCACGGTGCAGGTGCTGTCAGGTGAAACGGCGGAGACGCGCACGATCGCTACCGGCATCTCCAACAACGTGAGCGTTCAAGTCATCGAAGGGTTGAGCGAAGGAGAGAAGGTAATCGTCGGTGACAGCTCGACAGTGCCTAAAACGGACTCAGGGGCAATGCCGCCACCACCAGGCGGAAAAAGATAAATGACTAGGCCGCTCTTGGAAATATCCGGTCTCGTGCGCCGTTTCGTTACCGGCGATCAGGAGTTCGAGGTTCTCAAAGGGATTGACCTGACTATCCTGGCCGGGGAGATTGTTGCTATTATTGGTGCGTCCGGTTCAGGGAAGTCCACGCTGATGAATATCCTTGGCTGTCTGGATCGCCCAAGCCATGGAAGCTACCGGATCGATGGCAAGGAGACCAGTCAACTCTCCGACGATGAACTGGCCAGGTTGCGGCGCGACTACTTCGGTTTCATTTTCCAGCGTTATCACCTGTTGCCTCATCTGACAGCTGCTCAGAATACCGAGATACCCGCCATTTATGCCGGAGTGAACAAGCGTGCCCGGCAGGATCGCGCCCGCAAACTCCTTGAACGCCTTGGTCTTGGTGAACGGTGCGACTATCGCCCCAATCAGCTTTCCGGTGGGCAACAGCAACGGGTCAGTATAGCGCGAGCACTGATGAATGGCGGCGACGTCATCTTGGCTGACGAGCCGACCGGAGCTTTGGACAGCAAAAGCGGCAAGGAAATGATGGCCGTCCTCCATGAACTCCATGCCAATGGCCATACCATCATCCTTGTCACCCATGACCAGCAGGTGGCCAGTCACGCCGAACGGGTCATAGAGATCAGTGACGGGGTGATCGTTCGTGATCAGCCAAACACGGAACGACAGGCAACAAGAGCTGCCAGCTTGCAGGACAAAGGGCCCGCAGCGCATGCGAGCAATGTTCGTCATCAAGCCAACTGGGCCAACTGGGGAAGATTTGCCGAAGCCTTCAAAATGGCCCTGATTGCCATGGCATCGCACCGGATGCGAACCCTTCTGACCATGCTGGGCATCGTCATCGGCATCACCTCGGTCGTCTCGGTGGTGGCATTGGGGCAAGGGGCGCAGCAGA
>CAYSFY010000010.1:17390-25548 GCA_964430285.1 uncultured Desulfobulbia bacterium | reverse complement strand
AGCAGAAGGTGATCAAGGACATCAGTTCCATGGGGACCAACGTTATCGACGTCAATCCTGGCAAGGACTGGGGAGATGAGGATGCCGCCAGTATTCAGACCCTCGTGCCGTCAGACCTGGAGGCATTGAAATCGCAGGTGTATGTTGATAGCGCAACACCTGTGACCGGCGGCAGTCAACTTCTCCGGTATCACAATTTGACCGCCAATGCCTCCGTGAACGGTGTCGGAGAGCAGTTCTTCCGGGTCAAAGGGTATGAGATTGCCAGCGGTATGGCCTTTACTATTGATGATGTGAAACAGCAGTCTCAGGTGGCGGTAATCGATCAGAACACCAGCAAGAAGTTTTTCGGGAGCGAAGATCCTATAGGCAAGATCATTTTCATCGGCTCTCTTCCTTGCCGGGTCATTGGCGTCACTAAGCCTAAGGATGGCCCGTTCGGCAGCGGTTCGAACCTGGAGGTCTGGATACCTTACAGCGCAGCAATGACCCGGCTCCTCGGGCAGCAGTATTTCAGTTCGATCACGGTGAGAGTAAGAGACGGGGTTTCCAACCAGATTGCCGAACAGAGCATCATCAAACTGATGACTGAACGGCACGGGCGCAAGGACTTTTACACCAACAGCAGCGACAGCATCATGAAGACCGTAAATAAGACCACGACCACGCTGGCGATGATGATTTCAGCCATTGCGGTCATCTCGCTGGTGGTCGGCGGCATTGGCGTCATGAACATCATGCTGGTGTCCGTAACCGAGCGGACTCACGAGATCGGCATACGGATGGCTGTCGGGGCACGTCAGGACGACATTATGCAGCAGTTTTTGATCGAGTCGGTGCTCGTCTGCCTCATTGGCGGGCTGATAGGCATTGTGCTTTCCCACGGCGTCGGCATCATCTTTCAAATGTTCGTTTCCAGCTTCTCCATGAAGTTTTCCATGACCTCTATCGTGTCGGCATTCGCCTGCTCCTCGATAATAGGTGTGCTCTTCGGATTCCTGCCGGCGCGTAACGCGGCAAAACTCGACCCAATCGAAGCGCTTGCCAGAGAGTAGATACACGAATGAATATTTTATCCATGCCCAAATACGCATTCGCGTTATCGATGATGCTCCTTCTGGCAGGTTGCGGTGGTATACTGACGCGAAGCCAGTATACCCGCCCTGAGGTTACCATCCCGCAGGAATGGCAGGAGTCGAGCCTTACCGGAACGACTGTTGCTACCAAGGAGCAATGGTGGCAAGACTTCAACGACCCTGTTCTGAGTGAACTGATTGAATTGGCGCTCAGGTCCAACAACAATCTCGCAGCTGCCACGATCAGGGTCAAGCGAGCCCAGCTTTCCGCGAGACTGACTGACACCAACCGCACCCCATCAGTGTCTGTAGGTGCCACCAACAGCATATCACGCGATTTGCAGAATCATGTAGAGACTAAAACCAGCGGCGCCTCCGTCACGGCAAGCTACGAACTAGACCTCTGGGGCAAGTTGGCCAGCGCCCGCGACGCAAGCAGTTGGGAGGCAGAAGCGACAGAATCCGATCGCTGGAGCACCGCGTTGTCCTTGGTCGGCACGGTTGCCACGAACTACTGGACCATCGCGTATCTGAATGAAAGGATCGAGAGTGTTGAAGCGAGCATAGCTAATGCGGAGAGAATCCTGGAACTGATCGAGGTGAAACATCAAGCAGGAGCTGTTTCGGCATTGGACAAGGTTCAGGCGCAGCAAACGGTTGCCAGCCAGAAAGCGCAGTTGACCGAACTCCAGCAACAGAGGAGTGAAGCGCGTAATGCCCTGTCGATCCTCTTCGATCAGACACCGGAAAGTACCATGCCGGGACGGCAACGCCTGCCGGAAGGGGCACTGCCAGAAGTGCAGGCAGGTATCCCGGCCAGCCTTCTCGCTCAACGGCCTGACGTTCAAGCCGCGGAGCAGAGACTAAGAAAATACCTTGCGACTGTCGATGGTACCCGCGCCAGCTACTATCCAAACTTCACTCTGACCGGAACTCTCGGCACTATCAGTACCAGTCTGATCGAGGTTATTAAAAACCCTTATACAGCATTGGGTGTCGGCCTGACTCTCCCTTTCATTCAATGGAACACCATGAGCCTTAACGTCGAAATAGCTCAGAAGGATTACGAGGAGGCCGTTGTCAACTTCCGGCAGACGTTCTATTCAGCGCTCAGTGATGTCGAGAATTCGTTGACTGCGCGGGAAAATTTCAATGAAGAAATCCTGCAACTTCAAAATTCGCTTGAGCTGGCCAGGAAAGCTGAGCAGTTGACAGAAATTCGCTACCGAACAGGTTCAGCCCCCTTGCAGTTATGGCTCGATGCGCAGGAGAGTCGGCGTGATGCCGAAAGAGCTCTTGCTTTAGTTCGTCTAAACCAGCTTAAAAACTGCATGACTCTCTATCAGACGCTTGGCGGGGCTATGCAGATGCAAAAGAGTTAGATGCGAAAGAAAATGGCATCAGGCACTGATTAGATGCTCTTATGACTTGTAGATTCCAACTATGAGGCCTAAAGATTTGGTTTCAGCATCATTCCCTTCCGCACAGCCTCGAAAGTTAACACTTATGGAATCATTCCTTTCATCCCAATACTGCATCAACGAGCCATGTATATTCTCTTTTCTTTACCAACTCCTTCATGTCACCCCTGCCAGTCCAGCACGGCCGTGAGCGGATAGTGGTCCGAGGGGAAGAGGTGTCCGTGGCGGCAACGGTCGATGTCGGCCGCAAGGACGCGGAAGTGGTCGGAGACCAGGATCCAGTCGATGGCGGCCATCTCCTCTGGTAGGCCATAGGCGTGGTAGGTGACCTCATCCGTGCCCAACGGATGGAGCTGACGGAAGGCGTCGATCAGTTCGCCGCCCTCGGTTAGCGCGCGGTAGGCCTGGGAATCCTTGTCGGCATTGAAGTCGCCGGTGATGATCAGTGGGGTCTCCTCCTCTCGGAGCTGATCAAGCCATTGCCCAAGGACCTGGGCGTCCCCGGCGATGGCCGGCGGATGGTAGTCGAAGTGGGTGTTGACAAAGGTCAGCACCCGGCCGCTGGCCAGGCAGGCGAGTTTGGCCCAGGTCACCGTGCGCGGATAGTTGCTCCCCCAGCTCTTGCTGCCGGCTACCTCCGGGGTCTCGCTCAACCAGAAACACCCCGTGTCGAGCAAGCGGAAGGAGGGTTGGCGAAAGAGCAGTGGCGCCATCTCCAGGGCCGTACCCCCGGGTCCTCCGCGATGGATGCCGTGAAAGTGGTATGTCGGCAGGTTGGCGCGGACAAACTCGGCCTGGTCGTCGTCGAGGCACTCTTGCAGGCCGAGCAGATCCGGGCCAAAGGCCTGGATCCGGGCCAGCGCCAGGGCCTTGCGGTGCTGCCAGTGGTTCTCGCCGTCGTTGGCCAGGCCAACCCGGATGTTGAAGCTCATCACCTTGATCATGGCGCGGCTCTCCCTTAGTTCTAAATTGGCATCTCTGCGGGGTTGATACAAAATCCCCCCTGTCCCCCTTTTGCAAAAGGGGGGACAGGGGGATTTCAGAAGTGCCGGATCTGGTAAAGCTAACTATGACAAAGAATTAGGCTTAAGCGGACAACTTCTTGGCCCGCTCCAGGGCCGCTCGTACCCCCACCAGCTGCTCCGGCTTGCCCATGTCCACAATGAATCCCTGCTCCACGCACTCCCGATAACACCACGCCGGGGTGGTCTCGGTGCGGTAGGTCCAGAAGAACCAGCCGGCGCACCTCTCAAAGGCCAACAGTTGGGCAGCGGCGTAGCCCCGGTAGGCCGTGGCCATCTGAAACTCGTCCATCTCCTCCAGGGCATGGTTGAATGGCCCATCCGACCACAGGGATACCACCTTCAGATCCAAGCCCAGGCTCCATTCGCCACAGTAGACCTGATAACCCGACTCGCGGATGATGGTATTCGCGTCATTGCTCCAGTCCACGGCACTCTTCTTGATGTGGCCGAGGATGTCCAGATCGATGTCGCTGGCGACAAAGCATTGGTAGCGGTGGATATCGATGGCCACGTTTCTGAACTCGGGCTCCTGAAGGAATCCCTCATACTCTCGGAAGCTGCGGAAGCCGTCGCAAAACACCACCGTCACCCGCTCGGGCGGGCAGTGGCGGCGGATGCGGTGATAGGCCTCGCTGGTGTAGCGCTTCAAGATATCGGTGGGGATATCCCAACGCGGCTCGTTGATCACCTCGATGCCGTGCAGGGCCGGCTGATCGGCGTAGCGCTCCGCCAGCCGCTCCAGCACATTCAGGGAGTGCTGGATATACTCCTCGTTGGTATGCCACTCGCAGACCCCGAGAATGCCGCCGTTGTCAAACCCGTTCTGACACCCCGGCGCGGCATGGAGGTCAAGGACCACCCGCAGGCCGAACTCCTCGGCCCACTGCATGACCCGGTCCACGATCTCCACCCCCCCTTCCACGAAAGGATAACGCGCCTCCTGGTACTTGCGGTGATAGGGGTAGTCCTTGCCGAACAGCCAGTGGCCGACGGGCAGCCGCACGGCATTGATGCCGGCCTGTTTGAGCCAGGCGAAGTCGTCGCGGGTAATAAAGGTGTTCCAGTGCTGGTGTAGCCGCCGGGTCGCCTCGGCCTCGCCCAGCTCGACACAGTAGGTGGTCTCGTCGCAGGCCTTCAGCCCCGCGAACAGGCTGGGGGTGATCCACTTTTCCAGCACCAGCCAGCCGCCGAGATTGACGCCACGTAATTTACTGCCGCCTTCGTGCACCATTGAGGTAGTCATGAGAGTTCTCCTTAATTAGTCCCTTTCGGGTTTACTTGTGACAATTCTTGAGCAACAATATGTCAAAATTTCCTGCCGGTAAGGGATTCCAGCCGACAGGGACTTATACCCCTCAGGGGGGTACTGAATTGAGTCCGGTCTATCTGGGCTAGGGGGTTATAAAGCCAAGTGGCGCGGGTAGAAAGAGGCATTGTTGGGATTATGGGAGATGGTGAGCACGGTGGCGTCGGGAAGCTGTTCACAGATCAAACGCACCATGCGTTCCTCCTCGTGGGGGGCCAGAGAGTCAAAGGACTCCTGGAGGAATATCCATTGGGGTCTGTTGAGCAACAGGCGCGCCATGCCCAAGAGTTGTTGCTCTCCCCTGGCCAGGGTGTTGACCCAATGGTCCGTCTTATCCAGCTGATCGATCAGGCCTGCAAGCCCCACCAAACGCAACGCCTGTTCCAGTTGCTCCTGGGTGAAGACCCGGCGGGAGGAGGGGTAACAGATGGCGTCGCGCAGGGTGCCGGTGGGCAGATGGGGCCGGGGCGGCATGAACAGGAGACGGCCTTGGCTGGGGAGTTCGATAATGCCCCTGCCCCAAGGCCTGATTCGGGCAATGGCCCGGAACAGCTTGGCCCCGGTGTAGGCGTTGCCGGTGATCAACACATGCTCGCCCATGCCGATCTCCATATTGATATCCTTGGCCAACACCTCCCCTTCGTAGCGAGCGATGGTGAGATTGCGCAAGGCGAGTACCGGTCGGTCGGAGGGCTTGACCTGAATCCAATGGTCCGGTTTGGCAAGTTCCTCATCCACGGTATCCATCACTCTGAGGAGGCTCAAAATACGTTCCACTGAGGCACGCCATTCGGCGATCCCGCCGGCGCTGTCCACCGGCCAAGAGAGGGCGGAGACCATGTGCTTGAAGGCCTCGGCGGATAGCATCAGGGTGCCGAGGGTGATCTGCCCCAAGACGTAGCGGGGGGCGGAGATCAGGATGGGGAAGGCCATGTTCACCACCGAATAACCGGTGGTAAACAACATGATATTTCGCCAGCCCGCGGTTTGCTTGTGCCATCCCTCGATCAGTTTATCAAACAGCTCCCGGAAGAGCTGGCGCTCGTAGCTACCGGCATGGATCAGGGCGATGGCCTGGCTGTTTTCCTGGGCCTCCAGGAGGCTGGCACGGAAATTCGCCTCTGTCGACTGCCTGGCTTGGGTGGCGGCGGTCAAGGGCCTGCTCACCCGCCAACCGAGCCAGGAGGCAACCCCCGTGTAGATGATCGCAATCCACACCAGGTGGCCATGGATGGGGATATGGGCAAATCCCAAGTCAAGGGTCACCACCCCCGAACGAGTCCACAGCATCTTGGTAAAACTGATCAGCAGGATGATGCAAAAAAACAACGAGTGGCCCATGTCCACCGCCGACTCGGTGGCGATCCGGCAATCCTCGGCGATCCGGCCATCCGGGTTATCGTGTTCGCCCGGCAGATGGGAGATCAGATAGTGGCGACCATCCTTCATCCAGCGGGAGTAGACATACTCGGTCATCCAGTCGCGCCAATAGATCACCAGATTCCGCTTGACCGTCAGGTGTGAGCCGACCAGACCCATCTTGGCCAGCAACAGGATTGACAACCAGCCGATCTGGACCATGAGTCCGTGCATGGAGTGTTGTTCCAGGGCGTTGAACAGACCAGCGCTCCACTGGGCCATAAATACGGCCAAGGCGTTTTGCGCCAGGGTCAAGGCCACCAACAGGCAGACCGTCCCCCGAACCTTCAGTTTTTGCTGCGAGGCCCAAAACAGTTTGGTCAGCCGGAGAAATTCGACAAAAAAATTGCTGGATCGAGGCATGGGATCAGGGCTCACGAAGTGGCCAGTAGGGGGGAATGTTTCACGCCAATATCACTGGTGCATGTTAAGCGGACACGGTTGGGCGCGGTGACAAGGTCGGCAGTGCATCCAGATAGCGACGCACGGTCTCCCCGGAAAATCCGTTGCCTCGTATGACCTCTTGGTAAAAAAAGGCGCTGGGTTTCGGGGTGCGCGTAAAGGTCTGGAAATCCACCGCCACCAAGCCGAAACGAGGGATAAAGGAGGCCCACTCGTAGTTATCCAGCAGCGACCAGTAGAAGTAGCCGGCTACATCCACCCCGCGCTCCATCGCCTCCTTCAGTGCCGAGAGGTGCAGGGCCAGGTAGACGATGCGAAAGCGGTCATCGTCGGCGGCGCACCCATTTTCCGTGATGTGGACCGGATAGTCGGTCAACCGCTCCAGGTTGGCGATCAACCCCTCGGGATACATCTCCTCCAGATAGAACTTCATGGGCACCATCTTCAGCTCCTTGTGCAGGAAGCGGGGTCCTTCCAGCTTGGCCAAGCGGGCATCGACCATGTGGCGGGTGTAGTAGTTGACCGACCAAAAGTCGATCGCCCCCTTCACCTCGGGGGCATACTGGGCATCGACATTGGGGTACACCAGTTCCCCGGTGCGCAGGGCATGAAAGAAGAACTCGTTGGTGGTGAAGTCGGCAAAATCGGTCATGCGCCGGTCCAAGGTGTCGTGAAACCGGCGCGGAAACCAGTGGATGAAGGCGTGGGCGCTGCTCACCGGGGCAGACGAATACTGTTTGATCAGGTGGTAGCCCATGGCATGCACCCGCAGCATGGTGAATTTGAGGGGGGCAACCGCCGCTCCCGCGTTCAGCCCG
Source organism: uncultured Desulfobulbia bacterium (assembly GCA_964430285.1). Classification (GTDB taxonomy): domain Bacteria; phylum Desulfobacterota; class Desulfobulbia; order Desulfobulbales; family VMSU01; genus VMSU01. The sequence continues at coordinate 18,081 of CAYSFY010000010.1, read as the reverse complement.
CCCCACAGATTGAACTCGTTGATCACGTTCCAACCGCTGACATAGGGGCTGATTTTGGGCACCAGGAACTTGAGATAGCGCTCAAAATAACGGTGGTTGTCGCCGGTGCTGAATCCCCCCAGCTGGTCGAACCACAGGGGTTGGCTGAAGTGATGCAGGGTGACAAAGACCCGGATGCCCTGTTGGACCAGACGCTCCAAGAGATCAAGGTAATGGGCCAGCGCCTCTTGGTTCCACTGGCCTGCCAGGGGCTCGATGCGGCTCCATTCGATGGACATGCGGTAGGCCTGGTGGCCTAACCCGGCAATCAGCTCCACATCCTGCCGATAGAGCCGGTAGTGGTCGCAGGCCTTGCCGGAGGGGGCGCGGACCTTGCGCTCCGGGTCGTTTTGATAGAACTCCGGCTGTTGTTCGTTATGCCACGCCTGGGAGTGCACGTTGTCGCCTTCAATCTGATGGCCGGCAGTGGCGCTGCCCCACAGAAACCCTTCAGGGAAGCGAATGGAGGGCAGGCTGAAGACGTCGTACATGGTTGGTTACTCGCGCCTCCCGCCACCAGCCGAAGCCGTAGCCAAAGGTTAAAAAGGTTAAAAGGATATGTGGCTATCAAGGATTCTCAGCCAAATTTTCCGGCATCCCACGGCTGGCGGGGGTTGCCGTTGGAGCGTCGTCCACGGCGCGACCACGCTGC
>CAYSFY010000010.1:0-17308 GCA_964430285.1 uncultured Desulfobulbia bacterium | reverse complement strand
TGGAGTCAAGTCAATAGGTTCTTGTCGATACGGTTATCCCGCCGCTGCGATTATCACTTCCCCGCCATCCGGCACGGCAGCGAACATCACATATCCTACTGAATTGATTGTCACTATTGACGAAGGCACTTCATAACCGTTCTGGGTGACCGTGGCATTGGACCAACCAGCAGGCAACGGTCGGCGTAAGGTGACGGGATACGCATAAATCGTGCTGTCGAGGGTGCCCGTTACCTGCACGGTGACGGTGGTCGCCTTTACCGATGTTTCCGCGACCGACAGGTCATCTCGCTCTTTGATGTAGCGGACCACGTTGCCAAAGGTCTCAACCCAGAAGGTGTCGCTGTTGTCCGCAAGATACTGAACGCTCTCCTTAAGAATCCGGGATGACAGCGGTGAATAGCCACCATCGTTGTCGATGCCGTGCACAAGAAGCACCAACCATCCCCCAGCGCTCCGAGCGCTGGTGAACAGAGAGATGAAGTCCGCGGTGTTTTTGACTGAACCACTGCTGCCGCAGCTGTAGCTATTGATCTCATGGAAGTTGGTTGGGGTGGGCGGGACGATGGCGGCTGCACAGTTTCGCCCGGCTATATAGTAGCGCGAACAGAGCGACTCATTGCCACTGCGACAATAGGGGTAGGCAATGGTCAACACCTGCTGCTGGGGGCAATGAAAGGCAATGGTATCTCGCGAGAGTTCATACTGGTAGCGTTCATCCGTAGGGGACAACCCATCCAACCGGAGATGGTCCACGGTATGGCTCCCTATTTCGTGCCCTTGCGCGGCAGCCGTGGTCAACTCTCCCCAGTTCGATACCCATCCGGTGACGACAAACAAGGTTACCGGATATCCATATTCGTTGAAGATGGGGATGGCCACGGGAAGCTGCTTGGGCGTGCCATCATCAAAGGTATAACTCACTGCTGCCCTCTTAAACCCCGGCCACGTCGCCACTTCGTAAGGAGGGGCAATTGTTCTGGCACGCCCGTGCTCTACCGAGGCCAACACGATGCAGAGAAACAAACACGCCAGTATAGTTATCATGATCCTTCCTCCAAGTGCAGGGCCATGTCATTTTACGGATTAACGCGAAAAGGCCTTTGTCGCGTTAATCCTTTCCTCCCCCACCCTTTTCCGTGGCTTGACCCCGATCTTCGGGCACAGGCGGTCCAGGGGGCAGCAGTCGCAGTGCGGCCCCACGGGGGTGCAGCACCCCTGGCCAAAGGCCACCAGGATGGAGTTGATGGTCAGCCAGTGCCGGGCCGGGAGCGTGGCCCGTAAGGCCATCTCCGTCTCCAGGGGGGTCTTGGTGCGCACGTACCCCCAGATGTTCATGATGCGGTGGACATGGGTATCGACGCAGATGGCCGGGAGCCTAAAGGCGATGGCGCGCACCAGGTTGGCGGTCTTGCGGCCCACCCCCGGCAGGGTGACGAGGTCGTCGATCTCGGCAGGCACCTCCCCGCCAAAGGTGGCCAGGGCTGCGGGCAGGCGGGCCAGATGGCAGGCCTTGGTCTGATAAAAGCCCACCGGGAAGATCAACTGGCGAATCTCCTCTTCGCTCAACAGGGACAAGGCCTCGCGGTCCGGTGCCCGGGCAAAGAGGCGCTCGCAGGCCCGGGCCGTGGTCTCGTCCCGGGTGCGGGCCGAGAGGATGGTGGCCACCAGGACCTTGAACGGGTCCTCGCTCTGCACCGCAATCAGGTCCACCACCGGCACCCGGTAGCCCTTGACCTCCGCGGCCACTGCGGCGATGAATAGATCGATATCGATGGTCATTCGCTTTCTCTCCCCTAGCCTGAGAGGCGTCTCCCCCCCCCCAACACGTTTCCAGCTTACTTATGGCTCAAGGCGCGGTCTCGCCATGCTCCCCGCTCTGCAACAACAGACGTGACAGGTTGCGATTGGCCTCGTCGAAGTCGGGCTTGATGGTAAGGGCATGACGGTAGAGGGCAATGGCCTCGACCGGATTATGCAGCGCTTCACAGACCTCCGCCGCATAAAAGGCGGCCCACAGATGGCTAGGCTCCAGGGCCAGGGTCTGCTTATAGCTGGCCAACGCCTCCTCCTCCCGGACCAAGAGGCGATAGGCGTTGCCCAGATTGAAATAGGCCTCGGCAAAGCCCTCGTTTCTGGCAATGGCCTGTTTACAGGCGGCCACGGCCTCTTCCCCGCGTGCGAGCGAGTTATAGAGCAGACAGAGATTATTGAAGGGCTCGGCCGCGGCGGGCAGCAACTGGCTGGTGCGGGTGTAGGCGGCAATCGCCTGCTCCCCCTGGCCTTGGGCAGCGTAGGCGCTCCCCAGATTATTAAAGGCCTCGGCCAGTCCGGGATCAAGCTCCTTCGCCCGGACCAGGTAGCGGATGGCCTCGGCCGGTTGGTTCATCTCCAGCTGGAAACGACCGGCGAGATTGTACAGCAAGGCCCGCACCCCATCGTCCGCCGCCACCAACGGCTGGCCCGGGTTCGCGGTGATCCTGGCCAAATCGGGATCCAGCCCCGGATCGACAAACACCCCCACCGCCTGCTGCAGCACGGCCAAGGCCAGATCGGCCCGCCCCATGGTGAGATAGAGGTTGCAGAGGTTGTTATAGGAGAGGAAGAAAGATGGCCCGCTCTTGATCGCCTGTTGATAGGCGGCGGCCGCCTGCTGTCCCTGGTTCAGCATGGCCCGCACCACCCCCAAGTTGTAGTAGGCGGTGACATAGCCGGGGTTTAAGCGGACGGCCTGCTCATACAGCGCCACGGCCTCTGGCAGCCGTTTCCGCCCCTGCAGCACCACCCCCAGGTTGGTGGCGGCGGTCCAACTGCGGGGGTTCTCCTGCAAAGCGAAGGTGTTGAAAGCCAGGGAGTCTCGCCACGGGGGGAGCTGCACCAGGGTCCGCACCGCGCACAAGGATAAGAGTGCGGCCACCCCCCACCCAATCAGGCGCCGCTGCTGAAATCGCACCAGTAGCCGTCCGAGCAGGTATGCCGGACCGAGCAGGGCGAGATAGAGATAGCGGTCCGCCACGGTGGACATGGCCTGGTAACTGAAAGGCAGGATGCCGGAGACCGGCAGGATGGCCACGACGAACAGGCCCACACCGGCAAGCACCCCCGGGGAACGGCGGCAGAGCCCAATGGCTCCCGCCAGCGAGAGCCATGGCAGCACCCCGGTGAGATAATGCCACCCCTGCCCCACCACCCACTCGGGAGTACGTCCGTAATCCGGGGCCAAGGTCCAAGGGAAGAGGAGCTTGGCGGTATAAAAGGTTACGGCATCGCCTGCCACCAACAGCCGTTGCCACCAGGGTGGGATGAAGATGGCAATCGTCTCCGGCTGGGAGAACTTGGTGATCAGCACCACGGGCACGGCCATCACCAGCCAAGGGGCAAGCGCCACTGCCAACTGCCGGGGCTTAAGCCCCGGCAGCAAGAGGCCAAGCACTGCGGCCAACAACGGCACCACCACCGCCCCAGGCTTGGCCAAGAGGGCCAGCCCATAGCAGATCAAGGCGAAGGCGTAGCGCCTGGCCCGCTGCCCTGTCGTGTCGCCCTGGGCAAAGAGGACAAAATTCCACAGGGCCAAGAGCGAGAAGAGACCACAGAGCAGGTCCCTCATGCAGGTCACCCAGGCCACCGCCTCCACCTGCACGGGGTGCAAGGCAAAGAGCAAGGCCCCGGCAATAGCGGCCCCTTCATGGCGCAGCAGCCGGCGCAACAGGGCCGCCACCAGCAGGGTATTCAGCCCGTGGACCAGGACGTTGGCGGTGTGGAAGAGGTGGGGATTAAACTGCTGCCCGGCCAGGGGCAAGAGGGCGGAGAGCTTGGTCAGTAAGGCCCACAGGGTGTAAGTGAGGGGGACATAGAGCCCTTCATAGGGCTCGGTCCATAGACGAAAGAAGGTCTTGGGGGTCAGCTCCGCAAGCAGGGGATTGGCATAGACATGGATATTGTCATCGTAATTGATGAACTCATAGCCGCAACTGCGGAAGTACACCGCAACTACGGCGGCCAGCGGCAACAGACGCCCTAGCTGCTGCATCCATTCAGGTTGCTGATTGTTCACACGCCTCTGCTCCTTGCTGTTTTCAGGGGTACGGCCCTCTCGTGGTCATCGCCATGACCTGCATTAGCGCCCCATGGAGAGTAACCCACCCCCCTCAGTGATACAGATACACATACTGCGGATTATCTTGGTCGTAAAAGTAGTGCCGCGTCAACTCCGGACGGGTCGCATCCGGGGTCTGCCGGTAAAATGGCAACGATTCCGCCGTATACTGGGCAGGGTACTCCGCAAAGGGGAAGAAGCTGATCACCCATGCAGGCGCCTGCTGCACGGCCTGCATGGCACTCTCCCCGATGATGGCGATGATACTCTTTTCCTTATCCGAGCCCGCTTCGACCGGAGGCTTGATCAAATAATCGCTGCCCAAGTAAAAAATGAACAGCTCATTGAGGTAATCAGGAAATATCATAATCACCTCATTGCCGCTGGCATCCTGTTTATGGCTCTTCACATGGGACAGAATCGTTTGCCATGAATCTTGGGGAGGAAACAGAATTTCCGCATACACCCGCCCCCACCATGACACTGGAGGATGTGAGGCACGGGGGTGACTCCAGTATGACAGGGTAAAAATGTTGGAAACGATGGCGCACACCACCAGACACAAGGCCATCTCTTTCGAACCGGATACGATCTGGATCAACCTTGCGAGAAGCAAATAGCCACCCAGCACCATGTGCGGCATATAGCGCAATATCGAGTAATTAGCCTCCGTTTCAAGCCCAAACGTCGCGGCGGACAAGGTCACATGGATAATGAGATGTACGCACAGAAACAGCACGACAGGGTCAGCAAACAACAGACGCGGATAGTTTACACCGTGTTTTATCCAGCCACAGGTTGCCAGCCCCATGATCAAGATGATGGGTAAAGAATTCACCAGATCAAGATCGATGATGTAGTAGAGGATATTATGGCCTGACACCCCGACCCAACCCCAAAAATCATCTTTGGCCATGTCAATAACCAGTGGCTGCCGTGCAAATTTTTCTCCATGTGTCCAAGACCATGCCACCAACGTGGCTATGCCAAAAAGGCATGCGGATAATTTTATTCTATTTTTTTGGAGAGACCTGGTGATGAGCAGATAGAGGAAAAAAGCGCATGAGGCTGTCATTGCGGAAAATTGATGGGTGTGAAACAGCAGCGTAAAACAGAGGGCGCCGACGACAAAATCTTTTGTTTTCGTTTGATAGTCCGTGGACAAGTAGTATAGCAAGGCGACATAAGAAAATATCAAGATGGGATAGTAGCGGGCATTTCTTTGAAACAGCAGCACTTGAGGGGTCAGCAGGAAGAGGATGGAGAGGAGCAACGGGTTATAATAATTTTTCTTTAAAATCCCGTACAACGGCAAAAAGGACAAGGTGCCAAATACCACAAACAGTGCCCTGAGCCCAAACGCGCTCTGCCCAAAGAGCTGCGCGGACAACGCCCCAACATAAAACGGAAACCATGAGACCAGGACGTTGATCAATTTTTTGCTGTGAACTATCCCCCCGCCATAGAAGGTCAGATTTCTGCCGTCATAACAGTACGGGTACCCGTACTGCAAAACATTATTTGCAAAAACGCCGGTATCCGCTTCGTCCCCCCAGAGGAGAGGGGTGCCGAGGTGATAAAAATAAAAAAATCCTACCACGGCCAGCCCGAAAACGAAGGGGGCGGCCTTATAGACGGCCGCTCGCCACTTCCTGGTGTTGACCGCGCTGCTCCCTGTCGCCATCGTCCTTGGTCCCGTTTAAAAAATTGACATTCCTTACCGGTCGGGCTATCCACACAGAGTGGCCCCCGAGATCACCTCCGGACGCCTGTTCCCCTCCGGCAGCACCAGGGGCAACCAGGCCCTTTGGGTGCAGCGGTGAATCCGACACAACCACCAACCGACCGACCATGACCCTAAACGCATCCGCATCAAGCCACGACCTGACAAGGGTCGGACAGCAGGAGAGCACCTCCTGGGCGGTACAACTCCTGGCCATCATGCCCTTGGTGGTGGTGTTCACCCTCTCCCTCGCCCACCCCCTGGATCCCGACTTGGGCTGGCACCTGAAGTACGGCGAATACATTACCCAGCACCACGCCCTGCCCCAGGGCAACACCTTTTCCGCCGAAATGCCGGGCTATCCGTACATCAACCACGCCTGGGGCAGCGATGTCATGCTCTACGCCGTCTTTCAGGCCTTCGGTTTCCCGGGGGTCATTCTCCTCTCGGCAACGATCATGACCCTGACCTTCGCCTGCTTTTCCCGGGCAGCGAGGCTCTCCTTCTGGGAAGAGGCGATCCTCTTCCCCCCCATGCTCTATCTGCTGAACCCGATCATCGAGCAGTCCTTCCGCAGCCAACTCATCTCGCTTCTGGGCCTGGGCCTCCTCTTCCGGCTCCTGGAGCGGGCGGAGAAAAGATCCCTCTCCTCACTGCCCCTCGCGGTCCCGCTCTTTCTCCTCTGGGCCAACCTCCATGGCCAATTCATTGTCGGTCTCGGCCTCTACGCCTGCTGGAGCGGGACGTATCTCCTACGCATCCGGGGGGCCGCGGGCCGCGGCAGGCCCATGGCCTTTCCGCGCCGGGAGTTGCTGCGGGTCCTAGCGGTCGGTCTGGCCGCGACCCTGGCCACCCTCGTTACCCCTCATGGCCTTGCCATCTATGGGGAAATCGCCCACCACGCCGGCACCAATCTCCAACAGTACGTCAATGAATGGCAGCCGATCAACCTTGAGGCCAGGCTGTGGTGGCCCTATCTGCTCTGGGGGGTGATCTTGGCCGCCAACGCCCTGCTCCTCTACCGTCAGCGGCAGCTGCTGGCCAAGGCCCACTATCTGCTGCCCACCATCATCCTCGTGGTGGCCACCTGGCACCAGCGCCGCCACTTCTGGCCGCTGGTATTGATCTCCATGCCCATCGCCGCCCCGTGGATCACTCGGCTGCGGCCACAACGCCCGGCAATGGCCAGGGCCATAGCCCTCGCCCTGCTGCTGGGCGCCTATGTCTACGGTGGGGCCATCCATCTCCCCAAGCAGCATCTCTTTGCCTTTGATTGGCACCTCTACTGCCGTCACCTGGGCTGCACCTCCCAGTCCGCGGATTTCCTCCAAGGTCACCTCGCAGGCCAACGGCTGCTCACCGACTACGACTATGGTGGCTGGCTGATCTGGAACTACCCGGCCATCAAACCGACCATCGACGGCCGAATGCCCTTCTGGCGCGACGACACGGGCTACAGCGCCTACGAGCAATACCTCTCCCTGGAAAACGGCACCACGGATATCGAGGAATCCCCCTACACCATGGTCTACTGGTCAACCAAGAAGGAGACCCTGTTCAATCGCCTTTCCCAACTCGCCGCGGAGGGGAAGTGGCGGCTGGCCTATGCCGACCCCTTCGCCTCCGTCTTTGTCCGCAATCAGGTGCCGTAAGCCATCTCCCGCCTAGCTCCGCCGCCTTGCTTCATTCGCGCCTGTCCAGTGCCTACGGGATGGTTTCGAGGCGAAAGGAAAGGGTGCGAGGGCCGGGATGCACCATGCGGAGGGAGGATGGCCCGATCTGGCGGACGCCCGTCATCAGCTACGCTTCCCAGCCTTACGCCGGCGTGCCGCCAAGGCCAGGAAGGCCAGGCGCCAGGAGGCCTCGAAGGCGATGGCCGGTGACATCTTGCTGCTGCCAAGCTCGCGGTCGGCAAAGACAAAGGGCACCTCACGGATCCGGGCCCCGAGACGCGTGGCCTTAAAGCTCGCTTCCACCTGGAAGACGTAGCCGCCGGCAGTGATTGGCTCCGCAATCACCTGGGCCAGCAGTTCGCCGCGCCAGGCCTTAAAGCCGCTGGTCAGGTCGTGGATCGGCACCCCCAGCAACACCCGGGCATAGAGCGATCCCCCTCGGCTGATGAGCCTGCGCAACAGACTCCAGCGCGCCGTGCCCCCACCCGGGACATAGCGCGAGCCGATCACCAAGTCGAATTCGTCGAGCAGATTGATCAATTCCGGCACCTTTGCCGGCGGATGGGAGAAATCGGCATCCATCTGCACGATGACCGTGGCCTGCAAGCGGTCAAGGGCATAACGAAACCCCTCGCCATAGGCGCGGCCAAGTCCATCCTTGGCCGTCCGATGGAGGACAGTAATCCGGCTATCCGCGCCTGCCAGGCGATCAGCCGTCTGTCCGGTGCCGTCAGGCGAGGCATCGTCAACGATGAGGAGCATCGCCCTGGGCTCGACACCATGGATGGCCTTGACCAGGGCCTCAATATTTTCCTGCTCGTTATAGGTGGGCAGGCAAATAACCAGCCGTTCATCAGGGTTACGGGTCATTGCGCTCTTCCCGCGCCCCCGCGCCCCCTTGCTCCCCCATGCGCCCCCTTGCGTTCCGCCTTCACCTCGGGTACACTCCTTTCTCTGTCAACGTAAACCTATTGATCCCGCCACCCTGCGGGACGAAAAACAGACACCATCCGGGAAACTCCGCCGCCCTGTCATGCCACCCTCCACCCCCTCCTACCGCGCCAGGATGGTGACGCTTGTTGGTGCGTTGCTTGCTGGTGGCTTGCCGTTGCTGTACAGCGCCTGGTTGGACCACCGAGACCAAGCGCGCCTGGACAGCCCAACGCCCAACCCCACCTGCACGGCCCCCGAGACCGCCACCCTGGCGCGATCGGCGGCACAATTTCCCTATCTCCCCCAAGACGAGACCCCAACCGCCTTCCTGATCACAGCCCCCGAGCGGCTCCCCGACTTTGGCATCGCCCGCCGCGGCGACGCCGTCCTGGTCTACCGGCAGGCCAATCTCGCCGTCCTCTATGACCGCCAGACCGAAAACATCATCAATGTCATCCCGCTGCCGGCAAGAGGCATCTGACCTCCGCTGCCGGCTCACTGCCTACCGTGCCGAGCCCTGCGTACCCTGCGCCCCGAGATCCAGGGCCTTCTGCAAATTCTCTTGCGCGTGCGCAAAGTCGGGCTTGATCGCTAGGGCGGATTGCAAGGCCTTGACCGCATCCTCGATCCGTCCCTGTTTGAGGGCCACCAGCCCGAGCCCGTTATAGGCGTCGGCCGTGTTCGGATCCGCCGCAACCGCCTTGGCAAAATATTCCTCTGCTGCCGCAAGTTGGTCATCCAGGTAGAGGGCCAAGCCGTAGTTCGTCAGGGCCTTGGCATCCCGCGGGCTATACTCCAGCGACTTGGCAAAACTCTGCTTCGCCAACTCCAAATCCCCCTGCTTGACCCCGATGATCCCCAGATGGTCATACACCATCACGAAGGACGGATCAAGCCGGATCGCCTCAAGATAACAGCGTCGCGCCTGATCCAGCTCCCCCAGCCGCTCATAGGTATCCCCCAAGGAGCCAACGGCCTCATGATTGTACGGGGCCAGCCGGACCGCCAGCAGCAGATAATCAAGGGATTGTTGCAAATCGCCACTCGCCCGGTACACATCCCCAAGCTGAATAGCGGCCTCGGAGTTCAGCGGATCCACGGCCAAGGTATGGCCAAAAAGGGTCTGGCTGTCACGCCAGAGCCCGGTTTGACGATAGGCGACCGTTGCCAAGGCCAACAGCACCACCCCGGAGAGCAGCCATGCCCACAACGGCCGCCATCGCCAGGCGGTGACCAAGGCGGCGCTCCCCCAAGCCACCATGATAAAGATACCGATATGGGGGAGATAGATATAGCGGTCAGCCCTGGGCACGGGCCCCATCTGCACCAGTCCGATCACCGGCAGCAGGACGATGAGGTACCACCACCAACCGACGAGCAGGTAAGGATGCCCCTTGACCAGCAGGAAACAGAGCCCGCTGATGAGGAGCAGGGCAGCCAGAGAGACGGCCACCTGCCCCCAGGGGATGTGGTCGGGATAGAGATAAAAAGGCAACAACCGGGCCGGCCACACCGTGTTGAGCAGATAACTGCCGTAGGAGATGATGGTGTTGGTAAACCGGGTGAGGACGGAAAACCGGGCCATGGAGGCGACGGTGCCGATCTTCATCTCGGCCAGGACCGTGATCACGCTTGCCGCCAGGGAGAACAAGAACAGCGGCGCTTTTTCCAGGGCTAATGCGCCTACCCTCTTGCCTCCCTCGACCCACCCTGCCGTGGTCGACAAGCGGCCCAAGGGCCAGATGTCCAAGAGCAGGAGGATTACCGGCAGGGTCACCACCATGGGCTTGGCCATCAGGCCAATAGCATAGCAGGCCATGATCACCCCATACCGCGGCCAGGTTGGCCGCTCCACCCAGACGCCATAGGCCCACATGGTGGAAAACCAACCGAGAGCGCAGAGTAGGTCCTTCCGCTCCGCCACCCAGGCCACGGACTCGACATGCTGGGGGTGGAGGGCAAACAGAGCCGCCACCAAGGCCGAACGCCAGCGTGCGCCGGTCAGGCGGAGCAGGGCCAGAAACAAGAGGACGCAGTTGGCGGCATGGAGGAGGATATTGATCAAGTGATGCCGGCCCGCATGCAGTCCAAAGAGCTGACAATCGAGCATGTGCGACAACCAGCTCAGGGGCTGCCAGGTCCCTTCCGGCATAGTGGCAAAGGCCCAACGCACATTCTCAAGAGTCAGCCCTTGGATCACCGTGGGGTTTTCATAGACCAGGGCGTTATCGTCATAGTTGATGAACTCGAAGCCGGTGGTCTGCCCATAGACCGCCAACGAAGCCCATACCAGCAACAGAGAGATCACCACCGTGGTCTGCCGTTCCGTCAGTACGATCTTCATCACCCTGCAGCCTCTATGCTCATGGCTGCTCCCCCCGGAGCTTGGCCGCAGCTGTCGCCAGATTCTCTTGGGCCCGTTGGAAGGAGGGGGTGATGCGCAACGCCTGTTGAAAGCGCCGGACAGCCTCCGGGTAGTGCCCCTGGGCCAGCAGCACCATCCCCAGGCCATTATGGGCATCGGCTGACCCAGGGTCGGCACTGACTGCCAGGGCGAACTGCTCATAGGCAGGCGTCAATTGGCCTTGCAGGTACAGTGCCCCTCCGAGATTGATGCGCACCTTGATGTCATCAGGACGCAGGGAGAGGGCCTTCTCGAAATTCCGCACCGCCTCGGGCATCCTGCCCTGTCTGGCCTGGAGCACCCCAAGATTGACATAGACCTGGACATAGCCAGGATCAATGGTCAGCGCCTGTTGAAAATAGAGCTCGGCCTCAGCGAAACGACCCATCTTATCGTAGACATCGCCCAGGTTGCTCACCGCCTCGCGATTTTTCGGCAACTGCTTGAGCACCCGTAAAAAATAGCCCCGGGCCTGATCCAGATCCCCCTGATCCCGGTAATAGGCCCCCATCTGGAGCATGGCCTTAAAGTTGTCCGGTGCCTCATCCAAGGTATGGAGAAAGAGAGTCGGGGTATCACGCCAGAACGAGGCCTGCCTGACCGTGAGCGCACTGAGTCCGATGAGGAGAGAGGCGATAATGGCAATCGTCCACTGCCGCCGCCACCATCTGACCTGTAAGACGCGATCTCCACCCCAGACCAGGGCGATGAAGAGCCCGATCAGCGGCAGATAGGTGTAGCGATCGGCCATGGAGAACTCACCCTGCTGGATGATACCGATCACCGGCAAGAGCGTCAGCAGATACCACAGCCAGCCGCAGAGCAGATAGGGATGCGTTTTGCGGTGGCGGAGGCAAAAGAGGGTAATCGCCATCAGCAGGATAAGGGCCGAGACGACCTGCCAGGCCGGGATCTCAACGTACGGATAAAAGGGGAGCAAGGTGGCGGGCCAAAGGGTCTTGCCGAGATAACGGACATAGGAGAGAACGGCATTGGCAAGGCGGAAGGCCATCGGGTAGGAGTCAAGGGTCCCCAGGTTCCCCTGCCCCTCTTCGGCAACAATGGTGGCAACCCCAGAGAGAATGGCCATCGCCAGCAGAGGGCTCTTCTCAAGCAATAACGGCCAGAGCCTATGCCAGTGGCGCCAAGGGTGAGATACGACCGAAACCGGCAACCGCTCCAGGGGCCAGATGTCGAGCAACAGCAAGACCAGCGGCAGGGTAACCACGATGGGCTTCGACAGCAGACCGCCCGCGAAACACACTCCCAGCAGCAAGGCATCCCGCCACCGACGGCTGCGGCACCAATACCAATACCGCCACAGGGTGAGCAGAAACCAGAAGCCGCTGAGCACATCACGCCGTTCGGCAATCCAGGCGACGGATTCCACATGCAGGGGATGAACGGCAAACAGGGCGGCCACCAGACAGCTCCGCCACAGCGCTCCGGTGTAGAGGATCAGCACCCATGCCAGCAACACACTGTTGGTGGCATGGATCAGGGCACTAACCAGATGATGTCCGGCCGGGGCCAGGCCAAAGAGCTGACAGTCCAGGAGATGGGAGAACCAGGTCATAGGCTGCCACGCCCCCTGGCTGAGATCGGTCCAGGCCCAGGCTAGCGTGTGCAAGGTTATCCCCTGCTGCACCGTCAGGTTCTCGGTGACAAAAAAATGGTCATCATAATTAGTAAAATCGAAGGTGGCGACCTGGGCGTACAAGCCGATGGTCAGCAGGAAGATGGCCGCGAGATGAACACGCGGGTAATGGGGGATGGTCTGTTTGCTCATGCAGCCAATGTAATCGAAGGAAAATTATTTCCCATAGAAAAAAGGAACGTAACCACAGACTTCTTTAGGGGTGTTATCAATCACCTAACGAGTGGCGGACAGATCAACCTCCCCCCCGGAAACAGGAAAAGCCCACCGAGGTGGGCTTTTCCTGTTTACCACTGTTGCAGGTTAAGATTATGGCGTCGCGATCCGATATCCGGTTACACCGAGGCCTTCCGTATTTGAGGTCGTCACGTTCAAGGTCGGGAATGAACTGTTATAGGGCACTCCGGTTGCGAAGGTCGCGGTACAGGTCGTGGTCCCGCCGAAGGCCTGATTGTTGCCGTTGTACACTGCGGTCAAGGCGGCACAACCGCTGGTGTTGGTCGCCGTCACCACAATATTGGTGCCGTTCCAGATGGCGCTGGTCACCTTGACATTATCCGCTGACGGGGTTGTCGTGGTGATCGCGGTCTGATTCGGGAATAGCGGCAGAGTATTGGTCGCCGTACTCCACGGATCAGGGACTGCTGTATCCGTAGGTGTAAACATCGTGCTGCCGTACTTCACCGAACCTGTCCAATCAGCGGCCTGCTTACAGGAACCGCTGCCGCCGGGACGGGTGCTAGCCGGCCGGAAGCTTGAGGCGAAGAAATCGAAGTTGCCGATGGTGTTCCGCGCCTCGCGGCCAGGGGCAAATGCCGAGGTGCCGGTGGTGCCGCAGGACAAGTTGGTGGCAGTGATGGCCGTAGGCTTGGCATGGAAGTGATTGACCGCCACTGCCGTACCTCCATGACAGCTGAAGCAGATGCCCCAGTTGTTGATCTGACCCACCGTGTTGCCGATGACATGACCGCCACTGTGGGCAACCGTCCGGGTGAAGTCGGAGGAATAGTCAGTGGTCGAGTGGGTGCCACCCTCGCTGTAGGCATAGATCGTCATTTGACCCGAGGTTGCCGTCCAGCCATTCACCGTTGCCCCAAGTTTCGGTGTTACGTGACACTCTTCACAGGGTAGGTGGGTAGGAATTGGATTGGGCACTGAGACCGTCTCCTGGAAGGTGGTGCCGCCGGCCAAGTTACGCGGATCAGTATGACAGTATTCGCACTGACCGACCAAGGCATGGGCATTGCCGTGATGGATGCTGGCGCCGGATGCCGTATGGCAGACCGTGCATAGGCCGCCGCCGTCGTTGGTGCCGGTGCCGCCCACAGGCATCGCGGTCACGCCACGATTTCCCGTCGCCGCAACCAGCACTCCCTTCATGTTGGCGTCAAAGGTGTGGCAGGTGCGGCAGGCGTCATGGACCTTGCCATCGGCCATGCTGATCGGAGCGCCTGAAGCCGTGCCGGCAGTGGCCGTGTGGCAGCTAATACAGGTTGTCCCCGTGCCACTTACCATGGTGCTGTGACTCACCGCCCCATGGCAAGTGGTACAGTTGTTCGTGGCGGCAGTCGGTGTATCATGATGGATGCCACCAGTCGGATAGGTTGCAGTCGGATGACAGGTCAGACAGGTTGCCAACTTATGCAGCCCGGAGGCATCACCGAGCAGGGCGCTGCCGTCGGTGCCGGCCACTCTGGTGCCACCGCCGCCCGGATTTACATGACATGCCGCACAGGTACCCTTATGCACATTGGCGACAATGTCAGCGCCGGGGTGACAGGTGGTATTACAGGATGCATCCCTAACAAAGTCAGTCGGACTGTGGCCGGCATGGGAGGCCGCACGATCGGCATGACAGTCGAGGCAACCAACCGTCGTCCCGGTCATGATCACATCGTTCACCGAGGTATAACTGACTCCGACATTGGTCGTCCTGGTTGAATCATGACACTCGCCACATCCCAGTTGATGCAGGGCCATGATGCCGTCAGTCCCGGACCAGGCGTTGGTGAACAGCGGATTGGCGGAAGTCGTCCCTCCCCGGCGATGACAGGTATTGCAAGAGGAGGTGCCAGCCTTATCGGTTGTGCGTTGCAGCACCGCGTGGGTGGCGCCAGTGCCATGGGCATGGCCGTCAAAATAGGTGACATGGCAGGCCGTGCAGGCGTATGGTTTGACCCCGGAGGCGTTGGTGGCCGAACCGATCAAGGCCGCGCCACCGACGCCTCCCTGATGACAGAAGCCGCAGTTGCCCGCATGGACCCCAGCAACAATGGCGCCCTTGGGGGCCGCGGTGCTGGGGCTACCAGCGCCATGACATGCCTGGCAGGCACTTGCCCCGGTCCAGGTCATGCGCCCATCACTGTCGTTGTGACCCGTGAATACGGATGCATCGGTAATGGGGTAGCCGATGACATTGACTCCGGTGCTGTTACTGGTCGTGACATTCAACGTCGGTACCGAACTGCTGTAGACCACGCCTGCACCAAAGGTTGCGGTACAGGTGCCGCTGCCGGTGAAGCTCTGGTTGTTGCCGTTGTAAGTCGCGGTCAAGGCAGCACAGCCATCAGTGTTGGTTGCGGTCACCACAATATTGGTGGTGTTCCAGGTCGCGCTGAGCACCTGAACATTGTCTGCCGACTGAGTTGTCGCGGTCAGCGGGGTTTGCTCAGGGAATACAGGGATGGTGTTGGTCAATGTGCTCCACGGATCAGGGACAATCAGATCCGATGCGGTATTGACCGTGCTGCCATACTTCACCGCAGCGGACCAATCAGTAGGCTGTCTGCAGGAACCGCTGCCACCCGGTCTGGTACTGGCAGGGCGGAAGCTGGAGGCGAAGAAGTCGAAGTTGCCGATCGTATTCCGAGCTTCCCGACCCGGGGCAAAGGCCGAGGTGCCGGTTGTGCCGCAAGAGAGATTAGTGGCAGTGATCGCCGTCGGCTTGGCATGGAACTGATTAACAGCGACAGCAGTGCTGCCATGACAACTGAAACAGATGCCCCAGTTATTGATCCGACCAACCGTGTTGGCGATTACGTGGCCTCCGCTATGGGCAGTGGTCCGGGTAAAGTCAGATGAGTAATCGGTGGTGGAGTGGGTCCCGCCCTCGTTGTAAGCATAGATGGTCATCTGACTCCCAGCCCAGCCGGCGGTACTGCCCTTCGGGGTTACATGACACTCCTCGCAAGGCAGGTGGGTAGGAATGGGATTGGGCACCGATACCGTCTCTTCAAAGCCGGCAGCGGCGTCGTTACGCGGATCCGGATGGCAGAACTCACACTCGCCGATCAAGGCGTGGGCATTGCTCGTATGATGGGTACTGGCCGTGGATGCCGTATGACAGATGGTACAAGCTCCACCACCATCATTCTTGGCCGCCGTTCCGGCTGGCATGGCCTGGGCACGGCCGTAGGCAGGCCGCAATTCACCCGCCTTGGTAATAGCATTGAATTGATGGCAGGTCAGACAGGCGTCATGCACCCGGCTATCAGTCAGGCTGACCGGGGCTCCGCTGGTTGTGCCGGCGGTCGCGGTGTGGCAGTTGACACAAGGTAAAGTCGCTTGAATCATGCTGGTGTGGTTAGCTGCCGTATGACAGGTGGTACAATTGTTGTTAGCGGCCGGCGAGGTGTCATGATGAATGCCCCCGGTCGGATAGGTTGCCGCGGGATGGCAGGTCTGGCAGGTCGCACTACGACCCAGCCCGGAGGCATCACCCAACAGCGCACTACCATCGGTTCCAGCCCGCCTTGCCCCTCCACCAGCAGCGTTTGCATGGCAGAGTCCGCAACTCGAATTGTGTACTTCAGCGATGATGTTGGTACCGGTATGGCAGGTATTGCAAGTGCCAGCCCATACAAAATCAGCCGCATTGTGGGTACCATGATTAATGGTTCTATCGGCATGGCAGTCAAGACAACCCGGAGCGCTGGCAGTCATGATGACATTGTTCACCGAGGTGTAGCTTGCTCCGACATTGATGGTCCGTGTCGAGTCGTGACATTCGGTGCAGCCTAGCTGATGCAGGGCATAAATGCCATCGGCGCCTCCCCAGGCATTGGTGAACAGCGGGTTGGTGGTGCTCGTTCCGCCTCTCCGATGACAGGTATTGCAGGACGCGGCATTGGATAGATCCGTCCCGCGCATCAACACCGCATGCGTGGTGCTGGTATGCTGGGTGTGGCCATTGAAATAACTGACGTGACAGGTGACACACTCGCCACCACTCGTTTTACCGCTGGCACTCCCGATGAGTGCCCCGTTCGTTGCACTGTGACAGGTCTGGCACGCCAAGGTTGCATGCACCTGACCACTACCTACGAACGGCCCGGCGGTAGCCGTGTGGCAACCGATGCAATTCGAGGTGGCCGGTGTTGTCGCGGTGTTCACTTTCACCGTGGTGGTATGACTATGGACATGGGCGTTGAAGTAAGCGCTATGGCAGGTCGTGCAGCTCGCACCGGCCGCTTTGCCGCTGGCACTACCAGTCAACAGTCCGTTGGTCGCGCTATGACATGTTACGCAACCAAGGCGGGCATGGGTCTGACCGGTTAGCGTATACGGGGCCGTGGTTGCCGTCGTATGGCAGCTGATGCACAAGGAGACCGTGGTCATGCTGTGTGTATGAGAATGGCCGCTGAAATAGCTGCCATGGCAGGCCTCGCAAGCACCACCGCCGGCGGGCATGGCCGAGGCCTTGCCGTAGGCCGCCATGAGCGTACCGTTGGTGTTGTGACAGGTCGAGCAGGCGTCATGGACCTTATTGTTGGCCGGGTCCACCGGAATTCCGGTGGCCGTGCCAACGATGCTCGCCGTCGAG
>CAYSFY010000009.1:41215-42604 GCA_964430285.1 uncultured Desulfobulbia bacterium | reverse complement strand
GCATGGTGTCGATGGCCTCGTTGATGGCCGAGTCCTTCTCGATATAGGTGTCGGACTGGGGGATGTAGGCCTCAGGCTGGTAGTAGTCGTAGTAGGAGACGAAGTACTCGACGGCATTGTCCGGGAACAGGGCCTTGAACTCGTTGTAGAGCTGGGCGGCCAGGGTCTTGTTGGGCGCCATCACCAGGGCGGGGCGGTTGCAGCCGGCCACCACCTGGGCCATGGTGAAGGTCTTGCCCGAGCCGGTCACCCCCAGCAGCACTTGACTGCGCTCGCCGGCAGCCAGCCCGGCGATCAGGGTCTGGATGGCCTGGGGTTGGTCCCCGGCCGGGAGAAAGTCGCTGGCCAGGCGGAAGAGGGGCGTGCCGCCAGGCGCGGCAGAGTGCGCCGGTTGCGGCAAGGGCGGGTCCTGCCCCTGGGTGACCCCCTTAGCCATCCAGCACCCCGCGCTTGCCGGCCGCGGCCCGCACGGTCTCCACCCCGATGGCGTGGCCGCTGGTCATGGCCTCGATCAGGGTGACGTAGAGCAAGCGGTTGATCTCGCGGGGGATGCCGTTGCTCAAGGAGTGGAGCAGGGGGTAGACCTCGGGGGGGAGCAGGGCCGGGTCGCCGCCACACTTCAACAGCCGCTACTTGACATACTGCTCCAGCCCCTCCACGGTAAGCGGGGGCAGGGAGAGGGCAAAGGTGATCCTCCCCCGCAGCGAGGCGTAGGAGGGGCCGGCCAGACGCCGGGCCAGGCCCGGTTCGGCCACCAGCAGCACGGTGACCAATTTCTCCCGTTCGGTCTCCAGGTTGGAGAGGGTGCGCAGGCTGTGCAGGGCATCGCTGGCGAGGAAGTGGGCCTCATCGATGACGATCACCAGGCGCAGGCCATCGTCGTCCAAGGCCAGGGCCTGCTCCCGGAGTTGGCCCACCCGCTCGTGGACCAAACGGCTGGGCAGCTGCCCCAGCCCGGTGAGGATGGCCCCCAGCAGGGCGCCCCGACCCATGGCGGGGAAGACGGAGACAAAGAGGGGCTTGAAGCGGTCCCGGTCCAGGGAGCGCAGCACCACCTGGGAGGCCAGGGTCTTGCCGGTGCCGGAGGGGCCGTCCAAGAGGATCAGGGCGTGCTGGTCCTCGATGCCGATCTTGATCTTCACCGCCGCCTCCTCGTGCTGGCGGGTGCGGAAGAAGAGAGCCGTATCGATGGTGTCCTTGAAGGGGTTACGCTGCAGGCCGAACTGGGCGGACCAAAGGGGAGTCTGGGACATGGGGAGGGATTGGCCAAGGAAAAAAGATTAACGGTTAACGGTGGGGTACCGTCCATCCGGTCCACCCCGTCCATCGCGTCCACGGAGCGGCCGGAGGTTCAAGCCGACCCCTCGCGGATCATATTGAGATAGCGTT
>CAYSFY010000009.1:33525-41205 GCA_964430285.1 uncultured Desulfobulbia bacterium | reverse complement strand
AAGGCCGAGTTCAGGCGCACCCCCTGGTCCTCGGCGCGCATGAGGGCGGTGGCAATGGCGCTGGTATTGCGGCTGACCTTGGCCTGGGGGTCGAAGACCAGATAGGGGGTGCGCCGCGCCAGGGCCGCGGCCACGGTGGCATCGCGCAGCATATAGCCGATATTGGCCACCTCGACCCCCAAAAACTGGCGGGCGCAGTTGGAAAAGCGGATGGCCACATCCGCCGCCTGCTTAAGCGAGCTTGCCATGTTGACCACCGAGTACAGGGGCCGGTTGAACTCCCTGGCGTGCAAGGCCTTCAAAAGGCCGTAGGCATCGGCCAGGGAGGTGAGGTCCGGGGTGAGGACAAAGATCACCTCGTCGGCGGCCATCAGGAAGTCGCGGACCCCGGCCCCCATGCCGGCGCCGGTGTCCACCATGATGATATCGGCGTGGCGCTCCATGCGCTCCAAGGCGTCCAACAGCTGACGGCGCTGGCCCGGGGTGCTGTCCGCCAGGGCAATGACCCCGGAGCCGCCGGCCACGATACCGATCCCCTCCGGGCCTTGGGTGATCAGCTCGGCGATGGCCACATCCTGCCGCAGCAGGTCCTTCAGGCTGTAGGCCGGCTGGATGCCGGCCAGCAGATGGATATTGGCCATCCCTAAGTCGGCGTCCAGGACCAGGGCCATCTTGCCCTGCCGCTGGAAGGCGATGGCCAGGTTCAGGGCGACATTGCTCTTGCCCACCCCACCCTTGCCCGAGGTCACCGCCATCACCCGGGCGTAGCCCCGGGCCTCCTCATCCGCCGCCACCCCGCCGTTCCCGGCCAGGGTCAGATGGCGGGCATGGACCTGCTGTAAGGCCGCCACCGCCGCCGCGCTGAAGAACAGGGTGTCCCCCCGCAGGACCTTGTCGGGCAGACGCTCCCCATACTCCGACTCATAGAAGCGGATCAGGCTCTCCTCCAGGCCGGTCTGGGCGACCAGAGTGTCGATGGTCAACAGTTCCATGATGAATTAATTACGAATTAGAAATTACGAATTACGAATGAAAAGATACACCTGGCTACCAAGCCAAGCGCGCGGGAGACCTCTAATTCGTAATTCTCAATTCGTAATTCGTAATTGATCTTCACCCCCTCCTCCCACAGGCGGCCTTGCCGCTGCTGGCCAGGGCCTCGCTGACCCGGATCAGCACCTTGTCCAGTTGGAAGGGCTTCTTGATGCAGGCAAAGGCCCCGTTCTTCACCGTCTCCTTGATCTCCTCCATGGAGGCCAGGCCGGTGACGATGATCACCGGGATGTCCGGGTACTCGTCCTTGACGAACCGCAGGACCTCAAGGCCGTCCTTCCGGGGCATGCGGATATCGAGCATGATCAGGTGGTACTTCTTGTAGCGCAGCAGGCCTATCCCCTCCACCCCGTCAAAGGCACCGTCCACCTCGTAGCCCGCCGAGCGCAGGCACTCCTGGAGCATCTCGTTCAGCAAGCGCTCGTCGTCCACCACCAGGATGCGGCACTCCTCGTCGGCCTTGGCAGGCTTGCGCTTTTGGTCCACCGCCTTTTTCATGGTCTGTAGGCGGCTCCCCTGATCCACCGGCAGACGCACGGTGAAGGTGGTCCCCTCCCCCTCCTGGCTCTGCACCTGGAGGGCGCCGCCATTGTGCTCGACAATGGAGTGGCAGATGGCTAAGCCCAGCCCGGTCCCCTCCCCCTCCTTCTTGGTGGTGAAAAAGGGGTCGAAGATCTTGGCCAGGTTCTCCTGGCTGATGCCGGTGCCGGTGTCGGCGATGGTCAGGGCCACCCGGTTCTTGCGATCGACCTCGCCCCCCAGGGTGATGGTGCCGCCATCGGGCATGGCGTGGTTGGCGTTGATCAACAGGTTCATGAACACCTGCTCGATCTGGCCGCCATCCACATAGACCTTGGGCAGGTCGTCGGGGATGCGGTTCTCCACCGCGATGCGGGTCATGGAGACCCGGTCGCCGATCACCATCAGCACATCCTTCATGATCTTGGCGATGTCGGTGGCCTCAAGCTTGGGCTGACTGGGACGGGCAAAGCCCATCAACTCGCCGATGATCCGCGAGATCCGCTGCTCCTGGCCGGAGATGACCCGCAAGCGGTGGCGGATCTCGGCCAGACTACTCTCGCCCTGGTCAAAGAGCCGCTCCATGATCTGCAAGTTCAAGGAGATGATGGTCAGGGGGTTATTGATCTCGTGGGCCGCGCCGGCGGCCAGGCGGCCCACCGTGGCCAGACGGTGGGAGTGGAAGAGCTGACGCTGGCTCTCCTCCATCTTGCGGGAGGCCTCGGCCAACTCCCGGGCCTGGGCCTGCAGGTCCTTCTCCAGCAGGATCCGTTCGATGCCGTTGGCCGCGGCAGTGGCCAGCACCTGAAAGTTGCGGCTGACCACCTCCATGCCGCCACTCCCCACATCCGTGCCCTGGAAATCCAGGACCAGTTCGCCGATGATGCGCTCCGGCCGGCCGTCGGACTTCTTGTCGGCCACGAAGAAGGTGGCCAGAAACTCGGAGCCCTTGATGATGTCCACCACCCCGGACTCGACGATGCCGCCCTGGTCGAACTCCCGGGTGGCCTGCCTGAGCCGGCGCAGGGCCTCGGCCTCCAGATCGGCGTTACGGCCCGCAATCGCGCGCGGCACCCCGCCGCCATTGGTGGCCACCTCGAACTCCTCCACCCCGCTGGCCGTGGTAATCTGGCCGACAAAGAGCTCGCGCTTGGCATCCACCGCCATGCACAGGCAGCGCGGCACGCCAAAGGCCGCCCTGGCCCCGGTGATGATCTCGTGGACCGCCTGGGCGATGGTCATCCCGGACTTCAACCGCCTGGTCATGCCATGGGTGGCATCCAGCACCCGGTTGGTCTGCACCAGCTCGCGGTTGCGCTGCTCCAGGTTCAGGCTCATGTTGCCCAGGCTCTGGTTGGCGGAGGTGACCAGGGTGCGGTACTTGTCGGCATCGTTGATCCCCAGGATGGCGGCCATCTCCTTGACCCGCTCCATCACCTGCTGGACAATCCCGTCGAGATCGGCAGGGGAGAGCTGGTGGTGGCGCTGGAGATTCTCCAGGGCAAAGTGGTAATGCTGGTGGTCATAGGGGGTGGGGCTGAGGAAGTAACTGGAGCCGATGCCATGGGCCACGCACAGGCAATCGGCAAAGCGGATCAACTGGTGCAGGTTCTCCTGGTCCGGCTTGATGGGGGCAAAGACCGGCTGGTGGTGGAGCCACATCACCTTGACCAGGTTGGCGGGGAAGAGCCACTGGTTGGCCACCAGCTTGCCCACCTCGGTGTGGGTGATCCCCATCAGCTCCTCCTCCACCTCCAGGGCCAAGGGGGCCTCGACGCCGTATCCGCCCTGGCGCTCCAGCTCTTGGCAGACCTTGAGGAAGCCGTCCGGCAGGTGGAGGAAGCAGACCAGCTTGCCGATATCATGGACCAGCCCGGCCAGATAGGCCTCGTCCGGCTGGCTGAAGCCGAGCCTGGTGGCCAGGGTCTCGGCAGTGACCGCCACCCCGATGGAGTGCAGCCAAAACCTGACCAGATCATCGCGATGGCTGGCCAAAGGTCCGGAAAAACAGTCGAAGACCGCCACCGACAAGATGATGCTGCGTACCGTGGTGAAGCCCAGGAGCGAGATGGCGCGGCTGATGGTGGTGATCTCGCTCCTGGCCCCGACATAGGCCGAGTTGGCGTAATGGAGGATGCGGCCGGAGAGGACTTGATCATTCTGCAGCAGATCGGCGATGGAACTGAAATTCGACTGGTCCCCCTCCATCAAGCGGATGGCCTCCATGGCAATGGCCGGCAGGGTGGGGATGGTATCGATATCGATGTGCTTGTCAAAACGAATTCTGCTCATGACGACACCTCGGTTGAGAAGAAAAGAAGGCTATCGGCTATTAGGCTGTAGGCTGTCAGGATTTCACGCCTGCTCGGTAAGGAGCATCACCTAAAGCCTACCGTCTAACAGCCTACAGCCTAGCAAACTAACGCTGTTCCCTAAAATGGTCATACCCCTGAAACGAGATCATCCGCCCCGGTTCCCCCTGCTGGCGCAGGAGCACCCCCTGCCCTGCCCCGATCTCGCCGATGCGGAAGATCGCACCGCCCACGGCATGGTGGGCCAGGGCTTGCAACTTCTTGGTGGCCGCCAGGGGGGCAGTGAACAGCAGGCGGTAGTCCTCGCCACCGGCGATGGCCAACCGCAGGGGGTCAAGCCCCAGGGTCTCGGCCGCCTGACGGGTGGCGGTCGAGATGGGCAGGGCCTCGGCCGTGACCATGGCCCCCACCCCGCTCTCCGCGCAGAGATGGGCCAGGTCCGTGGCCAGACCGTCGGAGAGATCGATCATGGCCGTCACCAAGCCGGAGGCAGCCAGGATCGGCCCCAAGGCCACCTCCGCTTGCGGGTCAAGATGGGCCTGGACCAGTTCGGGAGAGCTGGCGGACAAAGCGGCATGCCCCTGTTTGCAGATCTCAAGCCCAGCCGCTGCCTGGCCCAAGGGGCCGCTGACCCACACCTGTTCCCAGGGCTTGGCCCCGGAACGGTAGAGCACCTGCTCGCGTACCGCCTCGCCCAAGATCGTGACGGTCAGGACCAACCCCTGGTCGCTCTTCACCGTGTCCCCGCCAATCAGGATTACCTGCTGACGGGCCAATGCGGCCATGAACCCCTGCATCAGGCGCTCCAGCAGAACCGTGTCTATGGTGGCCGGGGCCGCCAGGGAGAGGAGGGCGTAGCGGGGGATCCCCCCCATGGCCGCAATGTCGCTGACATTGACCGCCACCGCCTTCTGCCCCAGCAACTCCGGCGGGTGCCAGGAGAGATCGAAGTGCACCCCCTCTACCAGGGTGTCGGTGGTGACCAGGGTCACGGTTCCTCCCCCCTTGGGGGCCACCACGGCGCAGTCGTCACCAATCCCCTTAATCACCCCGGCACCGCCAGGGAGCACCTGCCCCCTGATCCGCCGGATCAGATCGATCTCCGAGATCATCGCTACTTCACCCGCTTCAGGTGGGCCCGGGACTTCGGGGTCTTCTCCCCGGCCCCGCTCTGCTCCGCGGGCGGCCGGACCACGGTAAAATCCACCGCCTTCATAAAGCGGCCGTCACCGGCCATGGTAAAGATCTCCCGGCCGCTGAACTGGGACTCGCGCAGGGTCCAGACCACCTGCTGCGGCGGCACACTGAGCACCTGCATGGTGAGATTCCACCACTCGTCACGCCGGGTCTCATCGCGGACGATATCGGTGATCACGGCGTAAAAGACCGACTTATTGTTCTCCACCGCCACCAGCACCACATCCCCTGGGGCGGTGGTCTCTTTAAACGGCATGATTTTTTTGAGTTCCTGCACCATCGATTCCATGGGATCTCCAGCTCCTGGTTGCCTTGCCCTTGACCCGCCCAAACCGGCCTGTCGGTTATGTTGAAAACCACGCGGATCACGAAGGAGACAACGCTTTTTCGGTCACTTCACGCTCCGCGTACGCTGCTGACAAAATCAATGCCGGTGCATGACGACCAACACTCCAATGCCATGGCCTTTAGTGCCACACTGTAGCAAGCAAAACGCGTCCTGGCTATAGGAAATAGAGCTGTTCAGTGACGAAATAGCGAAGCATTTAACCTTATTGCGAAACAGGAGAAAAAGTCAACTCTTATCTAACTCGGGCCTTAGTGGCTGGCACTTTGGCCCGGTCCCGGCAGAGAGCCACCCGGAGAGCTCTTTCTCCAGCGGGAATGTTAGGGAGGGGTGAGAATGGAGATTACGATGGGAGGGGGGGTGCCAGATCGGCCAATCGCACCTCGGCGACCAGCCGTTCGACCTGGGCCAAGTCCTTGCGCCCGGGCGAGAGCTCGACCCCGGAGTTGACATCCACGGCCCAGGGGCGGAGCCGGCGGATGGCAGGGCCGACATTGTCCGGGGTCAGGCCGCCGGCCAGAAGCAGGGGGCCGGGCAGGGCCAACCGCCCCACCAGCTCCCAGTCAAAGGTGGCCCCGGTGCCACCGGCCTGGCCGGGGCGATAGGTGTCCAGCAGGAACCCCTTGGCCACCCGCCCGTAGGGTGCCAGCTCGGGCAGGGCCTCGGGCCCTACCCGGAAGGCCTTGAGCACCGGTAGCTGCATGGCCCGGCAGTACTCCGGCGACTCCTTGCCGTGGAGTTGGACCATGGAGAGGCCGCAGGAGTGGGCGATCTCGTTGACCAGCCCCGGGTCATGGTCCATGAACACCCCCACCGTGCTGACAAAGGGGGGCAACACGGCCACGATGTCACGCACCTGCGCCGCGGCCACACAGCGCGGACTGGCCGCCACAAAGATAAAGCCCAGGGCATCGACCCCCAAGGCGGCAATGGCCAGGGCCTGCTCGCGGTCGGTGATGCCGCAGACCTTGATGCGGGTGCGCATGGCCGTCACTCCGCCCCCGTGGCCCCGATCAACTGCCTGAGCCCCTGACTGCGGTCGGTCAGACGCATCAGGCTCTCGCCCACCAGGGCGGCGGCCACCCCATGGCTGGCCAGCAACTCCATGTCGTGATGGTCGCGAATCCCGGACTCGCTGACCACCGGGATCTCCTTGGGGATCTCGGCCATCACCCGGAAGGTGGTGTTCAGGTCCACGGTGAAGTCCCGCAGATCCCGGTTGTTGATGCCGATCAACCGGCTGCCGGCGGCCAGGGCCATGGTTGCCTCTTGCTCGTCATGGACCTCCACCAGGGTGTCCATGCCCAAGCTGTGGGCCAAGGCCTGGTATGCGGTCAATTGCCCTTGATCGAGGATGGCGGCGATCAGCAGAATGGCGTCGGCGCCAAAGAGGGCCGCCTGGCGGATCTGGATCTCGTCGATAATGAACTCCTTCCTGATCACCGGCAGGGAGACCGCGGCCCTTACTTGCGGGATGTAGGCCAAGGCGCCCTGAAAGTACTGTTCGTCGGTGAGCACCGAGATGGCCTGGGCACCACCGGCCTGGTAGTCAAGGGCAATGGCCACCGGATCGAACTCCGGACAGATGACCCCCTTGGAGGGCGAGGCCTTCTTGGCCTCGGCAATGACCGCCACCCCGGGGTGACGGACCAGGGCCGCCATGAAGCCGCGCGGGGGAGCTATTGCGCAATCCGGGCCGGTCAGTCCCGCGCGCTTCAGCGCCAGGACCTCCTGGCGCTTGGTTTCGACAATTCTATCAAGGATCATAAGCGATTAGGGAAAGGAAAAAGGTAAAAGGTGGAGGGGGCAAGAAGCATACCGTTGGGTTTGGCGGTTGTTTCGCCGTAAGCCAACAAGCTACCTATGCCGGGCACAGAAGGCGACCAGGGCCGCCAGCTTGGCCCGGGCGGCGCCGCTGTCGATGACTTGGGCGGCCAGGGCCATCCCTTGTTGGATGGTCTGGGAGCGGCCGGCCGCCATCAGGGCGGCACCGGCATTGACCAGTACCATGTCCCGCCGGGGTCCCGGGGTGCCGTCCAGGACCTCGCGGACCTGTACGGCCGATTCGGCGGCAGTGGCCCCGCCCCGGATAGCGGCCAAGGTGACCCGGGTCACCCCCAACTCCTCGGGGGTCACGGTGTAGCTCCGCAGTTGGCCATCCCGCACCTCGCAGACCTGGGTGGCGCCGGTGGTGGTCAACTCGTCGATATTGCCCGCGCCCCAGACCACCAAGGCCCGTTGCACCCCGAAATT
>CAYSFY010000009.1:18809-33515 GCA_964430285.1 uncultured Desulfobulbia bacterium | reverse complement strand
CGGATAGGTCTCTCCAAAAAGCTCCAGAGGATCGATGTTGTAAGTCGTGATTAGCCCTTCCTTCAGCTCGGAGACCCGGGTCTCGCCCGTGACGGTCGCCTCGTCGAGGCCGTCGGCCCCATGGACGATGAAGGCGCGCTTCGTTCCCAGGTTTTTGAGGACCCCGGCGAACATCTCGGTGAGCCTCGGGTCGTACACCCCGATAAGCTGGGAGGTTGCCCCTGCGGGGTTTGTGAGCGGCCCCAGCATGTTGAAAATCGTGCGGATGCCGATCTCCCGGCGCGGGCCGATGGCGTATTTCATGGCCCCGTGCAGCAAGGGGGCAAACATGAAGCCGATGCCCACCTCACGCACACACCGGCCGATGCGCTCCGGGCTCAGGCTCAGATCCACCCCCAAGGCCTCCAGGACGTCGGCGCTGCCGCAGTGGCTGGAGACCGAGCGGTTGCCGTGCTTGGCCACCTTGAGCCCGGCCCCTGCCACCACAAAGGACGAGGTGGTGGAGACGTTGAAGGTGCCGGAGCCGTCGCCGCCGGTGCCGACGATATCCACCAACAGGTCGCCGGGGTCCGCCGCGTCGATGGGGGTCGCCTTCTCCCGCATCACCCGGGCCGCGCCGGTGATCTCGGCCACGGTCTCGCCCTTCATGCGCAGGGCGGTGATCAGGGCGCCGATCTGGGCCTGGGTGGCCTGGCCGGTCATGATCTCCTCCATCACCAGGACCATCTCCGCCTCGCTCAAGTCCTCGCGCATGACCACCTTGGCAATCGCCTCTCGAATCATCGTAAACCCCCTTTAACTGCGTAATTACGAATTAACAGAACTGCTCAATTACGAATTAAAAATTACGAATTATGGAAGGTGACGATTAACGTGTGCGCTTCTTCCATCCGTAACTCCTCTAATTCGTAATTCTTAATTCGTCATTCGTAATTCTCTTTTACAGCATTCTCAATTCGTCATTCGTAATTCTCTTTTACAGCATGCCCGGATAGTCGGGGGAGACAAAGTTGCGCAAGAGCCGCACCCCGTCCGGGGTCATGATCGACTCGGGGTGGAACTGCACCCCCTCCACGGCCAAGGTCTTGTGTCTGACCCCCATCAACTCCCCCTCCTCGGTGCGGGCGGTGACCAGCAGGCACTCCGGCAGACCCTCGTCAGCCACCACCAGCGAGTGGTAGCGCATGGCGGCAAAGGGGGAGGGCAGGCCGGTGAACACCCCCCGGCCGTCGTGGGTCACCAGGCTGGTCTTGCCATGCATCACCCGACCGGCCCGCACCACCTGGCCGCCAAAGGCCTGGCCAATGGCCTGGTGGCCGAGGCAGACCCCGAGGATGGGGATCTTGCCGCTGAAGTGGAGGATGGCGGCGATGGAGATCCCTGCCTGCTCCGGGGCGCAGGGCCCCGGCGAGATCAACAGCCGCTCCGGTTTGAGCGCGGCAATGGTCGCCACATCCACCTGGTCGTTCCTGAAGACCTTGATGTCAATGCCGCCAAAGCCGCCGATGGTCTGGACGATGTTGTAGGTAAACGAATCGTAGTTATCGATGATGCAAATCATAATCCCCCCTTCTCCGCCATCTCCACTGCCCGCCGCAGGCCTAGGGCCTTGTTGACGGTCTCCTCGAACTCGGTCTCCGGGTCGGAATCGGCCACGATGCCGGCCCCGGCCTGGACCCACAGGTCGCTACCGCGCATGATGAAGGTGCGGATGGTGATGCAGATATCCATATTGCCGGAGAAGCCGAAATAGCCCACCGCCCCGGCGTATGGCCCGCGGCGTTCCGGCTCCAGCTCCTCGATGATCTCCATGGCCCGGATCTTGGGGGCGCCGCTCACCGTGCCGGCCGGGAAGCAGGCCCGGAGCACGTCGAACTGATCCTTGCCCTCCTCAAGTTTCCCGTGCACCCCGGAGACGATGTGCATGACATGGCTGTAACGCTCGATCACCAGCAGGTCCCGGGTCTCCACCGTGCCATAGCGGGCCACCCGGCCCACATCGTTGCGGCCCAGGTCCACCAGCATCACGTGCTCGGCCCGCTCCTTGGGATCGGCCAACAGTTCGCGCTCCAGGGCCAGGTCCTCCTCCTCGCTCTTGCCGCGACGACGAGTGCCGGCAATGGGCCTGAGTTCGATATCCTCCCCCTCCAGCCTGACCAGGATCTCCGGTGAGGAACCGATCTGCACGATGTCATCCAGTTGCAGAAAGAAGAGGTAGGGGCTGGGGTTGATATGGCGCAAGGCTCGGTAGAGGGCAAAGGGGGCGAGGGAGGTCGCGCTGTGGAAGCGCTGGGAGAGGACCACCTGGATGATGTCGCCGGCCAGGATATACTCCTTGGCCCGCTCCACCATGGTCACGAACTCCTCCTTCGTCATGTTGGAGGTGAACTCGTGGGGCGCGGTGGCGGGAGACGTTGCGGCCACCGCCGCTGGCAGGGGTCCACGCAACTGGGCCACAATTCGGGCGATGACGGTCTCTGCCTCGTGGTAGAGGCGGTCCACATCGGTAGCCCCTTGGGTGAGCACGCAGTTGACGATGGAGATGGTCTGGCGGATGGAGTCACAGATCAAGACGATCTTGGGGACCATGAACGAGGAGTCGGGGAAATCGGTAAGCGGCGGGTTGATCACCGGCAAGCGCTCCATAAAGCGCACCATGTCGTAGCCCATGAAGCCCACGGCCCCCCCGAAGAAACGCGGCAGGTAGCCGGTATCGCACGGGTCAAAGGAGGCGAGCAGCCCCTTCAAGGCCTCGATCGGGTCGCCGGTGAACCCCTCGGCCTCGTTGGCCCGCCTGATCTCCACCTCTTCCCCGCGGGAGCGAAAGGTGGCCAGGGGCTCGCAGCCGATAAAGGAGTAGCGGCCCCACTTCTCGCCGCCCTGGAGGCTCTCCAGCAGAAAGGCGTGCCTGCGCCCCAGGGCGACCTTGGCAAAGGCGGTCAACGGCGTGTCCAAGTCGGCCACGATTTCACGACAAACCGGTACCAGACCGGCCTTGGCCGCGAGCCCGCGGAAATCGGATATCTCGGGTTTCATCATCCTTCCCCCCTGTTCATAAAAAAAAAAGCCATGGCGCCGTCTAGCGGCCCATGGCTTTTCATCCTTCCTTGTAACTCCTCAAGGGTTCAAGAGCAACTCTTGACCTGAACAGTTATCGCCTTCTTCGCAACAGATACCAGGGGACACCCACGAGCCTGATCGCCCCCGGTCGACAGCCAACCCGGGCGCTGCCCCATCAGCCGTAGGCTCAGGCCGCGGCCTGGGCCTCGGCGGCAAAGGCATTGACCCGCTTGGTCAATCTGGAGACCGTGCGGGAGGTGGTCTTCTTGTGCAGGGTGCCCTTGACCGCAACCCGATCAATGACCGGAATCGCTGCCTTCAGGGCGGCCTCCGCCTTTTCCACGGACTGCTCTTCAATGGCGGCAAAAACGGCCTTGATCGCCGTCTTCATCTTGCTCTTGTTGGCGCGGTTACGTAGATTGCGGTCCAAACTCTGCCGCGTCCTCTTCATTGCTGATTTGTGATTAGCCAAAACCGTATCTCCTTACTGACCATCTGGTGGTTATCGTAAATCGTGCTCTTGTCATGCAACCCCGGCGAAAGGCCAATGGGTGCGGGAATCCATAAAGGCAGCAAACTTAAACGATATCGAATCCTCTGTCAAGCAGAGTTGCGCCGGCCGCCAAACAAAAAAATAGCCACCCGTGCCGGGCGCGGGCGTCTCCCCTTTTTCTTCCCTGTCGGCAACAAGAAGACTTGAGTTTAATCAGCATATTAGTTTTAATGGTCGTCAAGGGAGTACCCCTCCCCAGTGCCCTCCGCCGGCAGGAAAACCGCAAACGCTCCCGCCTCTTAGGGCCTCGGCAAGAAATAAGTGTCCCAAGATTGCGCCGGATTCCGGTTCGGCTTCAAGGCGTAGCAAGGGGCGCATAGCAGCACTATGTAACCCTTGCTACTCTGTTCAGTCCCCGCTTGACGGGGGCAACGCAGAAGACGGGCCGGAAGACAAGCAAGATCGGATGATTATTTCTTGCCGAGGCCCTTAAACCCCGAGCGCGACGAGAAAGAGACCATGTTGGAAATCATCCGTTCCCTCCGCTGGCAAGACCTGGCGGACATCATGATTGTTGCCTTTATCATCTATCGGGTCATCCTGATGATCAGGGGAACGCGCGCGGTGCAGATGCTGGCCGGGATCGCCATCCTGACCATTGTCTATTTCGGGGCCAGGGAGCTCCAGTTGATGACCCTGTACTGGCTGTTGGGCACCCTGCTCAGTTCGATCTTCCTGATCACCATCATCGTTTTCCAGCGCGATATCCGCAAGGCCTTGGTCCAGGTCGGTCAGGCCTCGCCCTTTACCAAACCCCATGAAGACCGGGAGTTTGACTTAAATGAGATTGTGGTGGCGGCCCGCTTCCTCTCCCAAAAAAAGATCGGCGGCCTGATCATCCTGGAACGGGAGACCGGGCTCAAGGACTACCTGGATTCCGGTCAGACCATCGACGCCCAACTGAGCAGCGACCTGTTGGTCAGCCTCTTCCACCCCAGCTCACCCCTCCATGACGGGGGGGTGGTGGTGAGCAACAGCCGCGTCCAGTCCGCCCGTTGCGTCCTGCCCCTGACCAAGAACCCCTATATATCGAAGAGCCTCGGTACCCGCCACCGGGCCGCCATCGGTCTCTCCGAGGAGACTGACGCCGTGGTGGTGGTGGTCTCCGAGGAGACCCGGCAGATCTCCCTGGTGCAACACGGGGCTATCACCTCAAACCTCGACGAGACCGCCCTCCGCAACCGCTTGCGGGCTATCCTGATCCCCAAGGAGCACCCGGCCATGGCCTGGAAAAACTGGCTGAACTTCCCGAAATGATCCCCTACACCCCCCCCAAACTCTCGTGGCCCAAGGATTGGTTCATCAAACTGATCTCGCTGCTCTTTGCCATCTTCCTCTGGTATTTCGTCTCCAGCGAGGATCGGGTGGACATGAACGTCCAGGTACCGGTGGAGATCGTCAACCTACCCCGCGACCTGGTGATCTCCAACCAGTACAAAAACATGCTGGATGTCACCATCAGCGGCCCCCGGGGGTTGATCCGCAAGATCTCCCAAGGGGTTACCCGCTCCATCGACCTCTCCAAGGCCACTGCCGGCACCACCGTCATTGCCAATGATCCGGACTCCATCTCCGTGCCCCGGGGGATCAACGTCCTCAGGATCAACCCCACCCATATCACCCTGTTCCTTGACCGTCTGATCAATAAGGAGTTGACCATCAAGGCCATCACCCATGGCAAGCTGCCGGAGGCGTATGAGCTGGTCTCCATCACCATCCAGCCCGAGCAACTGGATGTCTCGGGGCCCCAAGACGTCCTGGGCAGTCATGAGATCATCGATACCACCCCCATCGACCTCTCCGATGTGACCACCACCACTACCAAGCAGACCACCCTCGACCTCAAGCCGGAGGTGGCGGACCTGATTGGCGACCCGATGGTGGAGGCCACGATTGTGATCAAGGAGAAGCTGGTGGAAAAAGAGATCGACAAGATTGAGGTCACCCCCAGCGGCCTTGCCCCCCACCACACCGTCAAGATCTCCCCCAACCGCTTGACGATCAAGGCCCTGATCCCCATGACCCTGGCCAAGAAACAGGGAAAAAAGGTCATGGATCTGTTCACGGCCACCGCCCCCCTGGAGGGTCTGGTCCCCGGCCCCCACGACCTGAAACCCATCATCGAGACCTCCCCGGAGATCACCATTCAGCAGGTCCAGCCGGAGACCGTGACCGTGGAGATCGGGGAGGAGAAAAGCGCGGCCGAGGCAAAAAAGGCGGAGCAGGCCAAGGGGGCGAAGCCCAAGGCGAACGCCCCTGCCACCCCATAGGCGCCGTTCTGGCCATGCACCCATGACCAGGTGAATTTGCTCCCTCTCTCGATCCGGACCACCATCCGGTGGGCGGGTGAGACGTTATAGCCCACCCTACCCCCATATCAACTTCAACCTTTACCCTTTCATCCTAACCCCTATGCGACGACTTTTCGGCACCGACGGCGTGCGCGGCACCGCCAACATCTACCCCATGACCAGCGAGATCGCCATGCAGATCGGGCGTGGCATCGCCTTTCTGGTCAAAGACCATAAACACGGCCATCGCATTGTGATTGGCAAGGACACCCGCATCTCCGGCTATATGATCGAGAACGCCCTGGCCGCCGGCATCTGCTCCATGGGGGTGGATGTCCTGTTGGTGGGACCGCTGCCCACCCCGGGCATCGCCTTTATCACCAGCTCCATGCGCGCCGATGCCGGCGTGGTCATCTCCGCCTCCCACAACCCCTTTCAGGACAACGGCATCAAGATCTTCTCCCGGGACGGCTTCAAGCTCCCCGACGAGCTGGAGGCGGACATCGAGGACCTGATCTTCTCCCAGAAGATGGCGGCCTTAAGACCCGTGGCCGAGGAGATCGGCAAGGCCCACCGTATCGATGACGCCAAGGGCCGCTACATCGTCTACCTCAAGAATACCTTCCCGCAAAAATACACCCTGGACAACTTCCACATCGTCCTCGACTGCGCCCACGGCGCCACCTATGGCGTGGCCCCCCATGTCTTCGAGGAGCTGGGGGCTCGGGTCACCGCCATCGGCGTCAACCCGGACGGCAAGAACATCAACCACCAGTGCGGGGCCTTGCACCCGGAGCTGGTCGCCGCCAAGGTCAAGGAGGTGGGGGCCGACATTGGCATCGCCCTGGACGGTGATGGCGACCGGCTGATCGTGGTGGACGAGAAGGGGACCATTGTCGACGGCGACCACATCATGGCCATCTGCGCCGCCGACCTCATGGCCCGCAAAAAGCTGCGCAAGAAGACCCTGGTGGCCACGGTGATGAGCAACCTCGGCCTGGAGGAGGCCATGGCCAGGATGGGCGGCCACCTGGTGCGCGCCAAGGTCGGCGACCGCTATGTGGTGGAGGAGATGCGGGCCAACAAGTACAATTTCGGCGGCGAGCAGTCCGGCCACCTCATCTTCCTCGACCACGCCACCACCGGCGACGGCACCCTGGCCGCCCTGCAACTCCTCTCCATCATGATCAAGCACGACCAACCGGTCTCCAAACTGGCCGAGATCATGGAGTCCTTCCCCCAGGTGTTGAAGAACGTACGCACCAGCCGCCGCCTGGATCTGGAGGCCATGCCCGAGTTCCAAAAGGCCTGCCGGGCCATGGAGGCCACCCTGGGCCGCGAGGGCCGGCTGCTGGTCCGCCTCTCCGGCACCGAGCCCTTGGTCCGGGTGATGTTGGAGGGCAAGGACCTGGGCCAGATCGACCAGATGGCCGACGAGCTGTGCGCCCTGCTGCGCAAGGCCGACGGCCAGTAGTGCAACGACGGCAACCTTCAACGCAAAAAGCCGCCACGGCCCAACCCCACACCCATCCAGATGACCACGCCAAGGAGTTCAACTTCCTGTGGGCCGTGGTCACGGTCTCCGTGGTCACCGTCATCCTCCTCTTTGCCTACAGCATCCTGTTCCTGACCCCCTCCTTCACCGCCCTGATCGCCGAGAACACCGAGGCCACCGCCATCCTGGTGGGGACCCACATCAAGGACGACATCTTCCCGGCCGACACCCCCTTTGCCCAAGAGACCCTCCCCCCCGAGTTCAAGGCCGAAATCACGCAGATGGTCGACAACTTCCACCTGATGAAGATCAAGGTCTTCGCCCCCAACGGCCAGACCATCTTCTCCACCGACCCCAAGGACATCGGGGTGATGAACGAGCATGACTACTTCCAGCAGGTGGTGGCCAAGGGGAGGCCATTCACCAAGGTGGTCAAGAAGGACGGCATCTCCCTGGAGGGACAACAGGTCACCAGCGATGTGGTGGAGACCTATGTCCCGGCCCTATCCGGCAACGGCATCTTCATGGGGGCCTTTGAGATCTACCTGGACATCACCACCCCCAAGGCCAAGCTCGACCTCCTGGTCAACCGCTCAAACCATCTGCTCCAGGCCCTCAGCGCCGGCCTGCTGTTGGCCATGCTGTTCATCGCCCAGCGGACGCGCGCCAACATCCTCGCCCGCCGCGCGGCGGAGGAGAAGATCATCCAACAGAGCGCCGTGTTGGAAGAGAGCAACAAGGACCTGTCGATCATCAATGAGATCTCGGCGGTGATCAGCCGCTCCATCGACATGGACCGGCTGCTCCCCGGGATCCTCGACACCATTGCCGCCCGCTTTACCACCTTCAGCGAGGTCAATCGCGGCGGCATCTTCCTCCTGGCCGGCGACCGCCTGATCCTCACCGCCCACCTGGGCCATGACGAGGAGTTCCTGCGCCAGCATCAGAACCTCACCATCAACGACTGCCTCTGCGGCAAGGCCGCGCGCAGCGGCGAGATCATCTTCTCCGCCAACTCCCACCACGACCCGGAGCACACCCACGGCTCCTGCCTTGGCCCCCCCCACGGCCACATCATCATCCCGTTGACGGCCCAGGAGCGGGTGCTGGGGGTACTCTACCTCTACACCGCCGTGGACGCCGAGATCAGCGACAAGGAGAACCTGCTGCGGAGCATCGGCCGCCAGATCGGGCTGGCCATCAATAACGCCTCCCTCTACCAGCAGACTAGGCATCTGGCCCTCCACGACCAGCTCACCGGCCTGCCCAACCGCAGGGCCATGGAGCTCAGGCTGACGGAGGCGGTCAACACCGCGGAGCGCTATGGCCGGCCCCTGTCGCTGGCCATGATCGATATCGACTTCTTCAAGCGCTACAACGACACCATGGGCCACGCCGCCGGCGATCACATCCTGACCAACGTCGGCACCATCATCCGCAAGGAGATCCGCGAGGCGGACTTTGCAGCCCGCTATGGGGGGGAGGAGTTCCTGCTCATCCTGGCCGAGACCGATCGCTGCGGGGCCTGCGTCGGGGTGGAGCGGATTCGTCGGACCATGGAACAGAAGGGGGGGGTGACCATCAGCGTGGGGGTGACCTCCCACCGGCAAGGCCTGGGGGTGGAGCAACTGATCAAGGAGGCCGACGATGCCCTCTACCGGGCCAAGGATAACGGCCGCAACCGGGTCGAGTGGTCCACGGCCCTGAAGCCCTGTCATGAAACAACGTCTTGATAGCCTGCTGATGGCAGAGGGTCTGGCCCCTACCCTGGAGAAGGCCCGGGCCATGATCCTGGCCGGGCAGATCGCGGTGAATGGTCACAAGGCGGACAAGCCCGGCACCATGATCAACGCCGGGGCCACGGTCACGGCCAAGGGCCATGCCTCTCCCTTTGTCAGCCGCGGCGGCCTGAAACTGGCCCAGGGACTCGCCTTCTTTCACATTGACCCGCAAGGGTTGGTCTGTGCCGACATCGGCGCCTCCACTGGGGGGTTCACCGACTGCCTGCTGCAACACGGGGCCGCCAAGGTCTACGCCATCGATGTCGGCTACGGCCAGCTGGCCTGGAGCCTGCGCCAGGACAGCCGGGTGGTGGTCATGGAGCGGACCAACGCCCGCCACCTGACCCCGGCCGATCTCCCTGAGCCCATCGCCCTGGCGGTGATCGACGCGGCCTTCATCTCGCTCAAGGTCCTGCTGCCGCCCCTGCTCCCCCTGTTCAAGGAGAAGGTCGCCATCCTCGCCCTGATCAAGCCTCAATTCGAGGTGAACCGCGAGCAGTCCGGGGGCGGGGTAGTCACCGACCCTGCCCTGCACGACCAGTGCATCAACGATATCCTCTCGTTCTGCACCGGCCTGGGGCTCACCCCCCATGGCTGGACCCCCTCCCCTCTCCTGGGCCCCAAGGGCA
This sequence comes from uncultured Desulfobulbia bacterium, assembly GCA_964430285.1. Taxonomy (GTDB): domain Bacteria; phylum Desulfobacterota; class Desulfobulbia; order Desulfobulbales; family VMSU01; genus VMSU01. Next base: position 23,706 of record CAYSFY010000009.1, on the reverse strand, counting down.
ACAAGGAGTTCCTGACCTACCTGACCCGAGAGGCGCGCTGATCCTGCCGCCCGCCTAGATCTTGGGCAGGGAGAGGAGAGACCACCAAGGCCGGGAGGGCAGAGTCACCTCGTCCACCAGCCACCGCAACCACTCCTGCTTAAACTCCTCGACCTGGGCAAACTGCTCCGCCGAGAGCCGAAAACCCGCTTTCGCCTCGGTTACCGGGGCCATCAACCCTTTGGTGACGATGACCGTGATCCGCTCCTTGCCATTGATCAAAAAGTAGTTGCCCAGCCCCATCACCCACTCCTCATTGATCTTGCCGCAAAAAATTGTCCCCTGCTTCCCCTGTTCATAGAGAAAGAACGGGGGCTGTACCGGATAGGGCAACGCTTCGAAGCGGTTACCCTTGGCCACCGCCCTCTGCACCAAGATATTGATGACGGTGCCCTGGGGACCGCTAAAGGAGAACCCTTGCATGGCCGCCGGTCCCGACCCGCCCTCCGTGGCCTGAAACAGGAGAAATTGGTCCGGGAGCTTGACCTGGGCACCAAAGGCGCGGACCTCCCCCTTCGCAATGGTTGCCAAGGAGACGGGCTCCTTCTTGGCAACGGCAGTGCCCGCTTCAGCCGTGGCGGAGGGTGGTGGCGTCTTGCTCCACCCCTTATGCTCCAGGCAGCTGCTCATGGTCCGGGCATAGGTGGCAGGGTCTTCCGCATCACCGCTCACGGTCGCCTGCCGGGCAAAGGCACTGGCAATGAGGCGACACTCTTGGGCGTCCTGGTCATACGCGGCCTGCCCCTTGCCCTGCTGATACCATGCCTCCTTGGAGGAACAAGCGGTGAGCGTAACGAGCATGAACAGCGCCACCGCGACCCGGATTACAAATGAAAGACGATTGGAATTGTGCATTGCCTGAATAATTCACCTCTGGGCAGAGGGTTGCCATGATGATGGCAACCGTTAATCAGTAGCATAACCTACTGCACTTAAATTTAAACCATGGCTCGTGCGCCACGGACATCTCAACACCGGTTCAGCAATCTACCGATGCAAAGCCCACCATAGTACAAATGCCATAAAAGTCGCGAATTTTTGATTTTCCAGACTAAAAAAACATGGAGATCACGGCTCGTGCTGGACGCTTTTTTGAATATAGCCGGGGAGGAGTTCGAAGGTTTCAGTGGGTGAGAGGAGGAGCTGTCTGCGGTCAATCTTGAGCAGCGGATCGCTCAGCTCCTTGGCCCCCAGATCAAGGGGAGCGCCGGCGGTGGCCAGTGCTTGCCGGCTGGTATCGGTGAAGGGCAGGACCAGGGGGCCTGCGCTGTCCAGGATGTAGGCCAGTTGCCCGTTAAGCAGGGTGACCACCGAGCCCACCGGGTAGATGCCGATGGATTTGACAAAGGCGTGCAGGATAAACTGCAACAGCCGGTCCTTTTTCTCATATTTGTGGAAGATGTCGGTCACCACCCCCACCGCGTTGAAGGCATCCTTATAGCAGCGCTTCGAGGTCATGGCGTCATAGATATCCGCCAGTTTACAGGCCCGGACGTAAATGGGCACCTGCCGGGGGTTGATATCCGGATAACACCGCTCTTCCTGGTGGAAGAGGCGGCAGTGATGGAACTGCACGATATTCTGAATCATGGAGTTGTGGACGCGGTTCTTCTCCAAGACCTGCACCCCCTTCTCCCAGCTGTGCGTCTTGACCGTGGCGAATTCCGCATCCGTCAGCCCCCCGTTTTTATTGAGGATCTCCCGGTCGATCAAGACCTTGCCCAGGTCGTGCATGAAATACCCGATGGAGATGTCCACCAGTTCCTGGGGAAAGTAGTACTGAAATGAGTCGGTATCCGCCCGCAGCTCCTCTTCGAAATAGTCGAACGGAATCTCGGCCAGATACTTATTGACCACGGCATTAAAATGCTCGTTGAAGCGTTTGATGATTACCGTGCCGATGGTGCAGACATTGATGGAGTGGTTGTAGAGGTAGTCGTCATAGGAGAAGATCTCCCTGGTCATGAAGGAGAAGGCATTGCTGTTGCCGGTGACGAACTCGAAGAGTTCGCTGACCGTGCCGGAGACATCGTCAAAATCAAATTCGCCGCCGGACTTGGCGATCTCGGCCAAGACCCGGGCGATGCAGGATTTGGCCTTACCGTATTTCTCCTCGGCCTGCTGCCTCAGTTCCTTGATTTCGCCAAGCCGCCGGGTCACCGAGTCCATGGTATGCGCCGGGGCCAAGACCGTGGCCGACGGGGAGGGTGGTGGTGGGGGCGACGGCCCCTTGGTGAGCAGGTGCACGCTTTGACCTTGCCGGTCCCAGACCCCACTGCCGCTGCCGAACGGTAATGAGTTAATCCCGTTAGCCTTGACCCGCAGCAGGGGCTGAATCCGGTTGACCAGCACCCCCCCCTCAAGCAGGAGCAAGCCCTGCCGGCTAAAGACATCGACTCCGGTCTTTACGGCCCCTCCCTGGCGGACGATCTGGATCAGTTGGTCGATGGGGAAGAATTGTGAGGCGGGGGTCGGATCTGGCATGGGCGCACTACCTCAAGTTCCCGTGAGCGGGTCAGACGGTCTGTCTTTCGACATCCGGTTTCACAGCCGTTCCTCAAGCTCTTTAATCCTTTGCCGCAGGTATCTGTTTTCACGCAGGGTGCGGATATGCTGGGCAGCCCGGTGCAGGGTAAAACTAAATTCCGCGAGACTAAACGGCTTGGGCAGGTAATCATAGACCCCGAGTCGGATGGCCTCAATGGCCGATTCCAAGGTGGGAAAGCCGGTGATGATCAGGATCAAGGCCTCGGGATTGATCTCCTTGATGGCGCAGGCCACGGTCAGGCCATCGGCCACCGGCATGTTCAGGTCGGTAATGACCAATTCGAAATCCCGGGCGCGGGCAATGTCGATGGCCGCCATGCTCTCGGTGGTGGCCGTGGTGATGAAATCATGCTCCAGGCACAAGGTGTCTTGCAGCAGGGTAAGGATGTCCGGGTCGTCATCAAGGAGCAGGACTTCAATGGGGGCGTTGACAATGACCTCTTGGTGGTGTCCCATGGCGCGGTTTTCCTCTAACCATAATGATTCCCATGACTCCGAATATCTTCTTCGGTGCATGGTTCATGTTCGCACAGATCCGACGGCAGTGTCAACCGGCCTGGCGAATTGTTTGCGAAAACAGCTCCGCCTCTGACCACCCGATTCGGTCAATTGTACCTTCCATGAGGAGACAGGGGCGTTCAGCCCTTCAGGAGGAGCAGCAGCGTTTATATTTCTTGCCGCTGCCGCAGGGGCATGGGTCGTTGCGGCCCACCTGCCGCGCCATCCGCTCGGCAGGGACGACCGCCCCTGGCAGCTCGCCATCGACATAGAACCAGTGGCCATCCTCCTTGACAAAGCGGCTCACCTCGTGGAGTAGGCAGGGACCCTTGGGGGTGAGGGCGGTGGCCGTAAACTCGACCACGCCTGCCGTGTCCGCCTCGCCTCCTTTTTCCGTGCGCATCACCTCGAGCCCTTGCCAATCCGGGATCGTGGCCGGGTCGATGGCCATGGGCCTGGTGGCGGGGTGCCAGCTGGCCAACAGATAGGGGATGTGGCGGAGTACATAGGCCGTGTACCGTGAGCGCATCAAGGCTGCCGCGCTGAGCGCGAAGCGCTTTCCGGAGATGAGCGGTTCACAGCAGTCGACAAAGGCGACGCCGGAGTTGCAGGGGCAGGGGTCTGTTGCGGTCATGGCATGTCCATCATGGATTAGGGGTTTAATAGAAGCTGTTATCACTTGTTGGACAGAACAGGGTTGGCCAGGCCCCTAGGCCATGCCGTGCCGTTGATGCCGCCGGCCACCGTCCTTGGCAACCTCTTCGTCATTGTCCTGGCCGGTCCGGGGAGATATCCGGCCTTGCGGGGGTTGGCCACCGTGGGTATAATCGCCACTTTCATCGCCTACGGCCGTAACCCCGCGCAACCGTTGCGCCAGCCGGCCAAGGAGCACCATCCGCGATACCGATCAGGTGATCCGCAGCGAAAGCGGCGCCATTTGCGAGCAGGGCAACCACCATGAACCGCTCGCCCGGCGCGGCCCCTCCTTTGCTTTGCATGCCCGCCCGTTCACGTGGCGGGAGATTTAACGAGATCCCCATGAACAGCAGCGAACCCGTAACCCACAAATGGCTGATCACCGCGACGGTGATGCTCGCCACCATCATGGCCGCTCTGGACATCAGCATCGTCAATGTCGCCCTGCCCTACATGCGCGGCAACTTCGGGGCCACGGTGGAAGAGATCACCTGGGTGGCCACCGGCTACCTCTTGTCCAACGTCATCGTCATGCCCATGGTGGCCATGCTCAGCGCCCGCTTCGGCCGCCGGCGCCTCTACCTGTTCAGCATCCTGCTGTTCACCATCGCCTCCATGCTCTGCGGCCTGGCCTGGGACCTCTCCTCCCTCATCACCTTCCGGGCGTTGCAGGGGGGCGGCGGCGGGGCCATCATCCCCATCTCCCAGGCCATCCTGCGCGAGACCTTCCCGCCGGAGGAGCAGGGCAAGATTATCGGCATCTACGGGCTCGGGGTCATCCTCGCCCCGGCCTTCAGCCCCACCCTCGGCGGCTGGCTCACCGACACCTACTCCTGGCGCTGGATCTTTTTCATCAACGTGCCGGTGGGGGTGCTCACCATCATCCTCATCTCCCGCACCATCCACGACCCGCCGTACTTGGTGCGGGACAGGGGACGTCTCGACTACTGGGGGCTCGCGCTGTTGACCATCGGCCTCAGTGCCCTGCTGTTGCTGCTGGAGAAAGGGGAGCGCCTGGCCTGGTTTGAGTCGCGGACCATCGTCCGCCTGACGCTGCTGGCAACAGGGGCCATGGCGCTCTTTGTCTGGCGGGAGCTGGCCAGCAAGAGAGCGGCGG
>CAYSFY010000009.1:12102-18799 GCA_964430285.1 uncultured Desulfobulbia bacterium | reverse complement strand
TGGATCTGCGCCTGTTTAAGGACCTTAATTTTGCCACCGGTACCGTGTTCGGCGGGGTCTTCGGCATCGCCCTCTACGGCAGCCTCTTTCTCCTGCCCCTCTTTCTGCAAGAGATCTTGGGTTATTCGGCCATGAACGCCGGACTCACCATGATGCCCCGAAGCATCACCATGGCCTTCACCATGCCGCTCGCCGGCCGCCTCTATAATCGCGCCGGGCCTCGGCTGTTGGCGGGCTGCGGCATGCTGTTCAGCGCCTTCTCCTTTTGGCAACTCTCCTGCCTGCACCCGGATGTCGGCTACTGGGATATCGTTGTGCCCCAGGCCCTGCAAGGGGTGGGCTTTGGCCTGATCTTCGTCGCCCTCACCACCTCGGCCATGGTCACCATCGACCGTAGCCGGGTCACCGCCGCCACCGGCCTCTATGTCGTGGTCCGGCAGATCTGCGGGAGTATCGGCATCGCCCTGGTGGCCACCTTCCTGGCCAGGGGCCAGGTAGCCAGACATGACCCCCTGGTGACGCAGTTCACTCTCTACTGGGAGATGTTCGGCCGCTGGCTGGCCCAACTCTCCGCAGTGCTCACCGGCCGCGCGACCGCCCCGGTCCCGGACCAGGCACGCCATCTCTTGGCCGTGGTCACCGAACAACAGGCCGCCATCCAGGCCTTCAACCACGTCTTCCTGCTGCTCGCCTTCCTGTTCGTGGCCAGCTTCCCCTTGACCTTCCTGCTGCATGGGAATCATAAGCGGTCACTGCCGCCGGCGGACGGAGCGGTAGTAGACCCCGCGCAGTAGCCGCTCCCAACCCAAGCGCCCCCATGCCTCGGGCCAAAGCCAGGCGCATTCTTCCGGGCGGTCGATTTTTCCCAATCGCAAGGCCCCTCGCCGTCGGCTCTTCTCCTTGCTTTATCCTGTAATTTCTTGGTGATACCCATAACGCCGAGAGCGGCACGCCGGTTGCAGTCAGATCATGGAAGCACCGAAAACCATGACCCCATTGCCCCTGGCAGCCAAACCATGGCTGAACCGGGGACTCTTGCCCAGGAGAGAGAAAATGCTGAGTATCGGAACTGCCGCGTATCAAAACGCCGCCAGTTTGCTGACCACGGATAACGCCTTGATCCGTCAGACACCCCCCACGACCATAACCACGCCCCTACCCTCCACCCCCGATACCACCACGGCTAGCAAAACTGGTGACCGGGTTACCCTCTCGCCGGAGGTGGACGCGGCCCGCTTACGGGACTCCTTGGGCCTGAGCCCGACAGGCAAACTCAAACGGCGGGATTTCGAGGCACGGATTGCAAGCGATCAGGATGGGGTCCGCCAGACCATCCAGGCCCGCATCAATGCCTTGGCGGCCGGGACAAGCGACACCATTGACACCTTGACCCTAAGTCAGGACGCCAACGGTCAGATCCAGGTGGCCGGTGTGTGGTCAGGCACGGCGGAGTTGGCAAAAACCCTCAATGCCGATCCGGATTTCAAGAAGATGTTTAACCGCTTGGCAATCAATTCCGGGATAATCGACTACACCAAGCAGATCTCCAGCGCGGGCAACGGGGCCTCGCTGAGCGATTATCTGGACGGCGATACCGATACCGCAGACAGCAACCTGACCACCATGCTGCACCAGTACGATGCCATGCGAACATCCAAAAATTCCTTGGCCAGCCTGATCCATCTCAGCACCAACACGGACACCCCCTTCTCCTTGACCTTTACCAATAGCGCCGCCGCGAGCAGGTAAGTCCTCCAGCCATCAATAAGGCAAGCAAGGACGGGGGGGACGGGGAGCGGTTAGTCGTTTTTGAGGTCGTAGCCACCAAGCCATCCTCTTCATCGGGGTGTTGCCGGATTCTCCTCATCAGCTCGAACCAAGCATCACGGTTATGCCGGCGCGCAGCTATTTCAAGCCCTTCTGCCGGACGCACCCATACTCCAAATTTTGAAAGCTGACCATCTGCCAATGCAGTTTCAATGTGTTGCAGGGCGTGCCAGCGGCGGTTGAGCGCTTTTTGCGGAACCGTCAAATTTGATAATCTCGCAAAAAGTCCAAAAACTCGCCATCCGCCTACGTACTATCAACAAGTTACACGGTGCACCTGCGTCGTTTGAGCGCTTTTTGCGGAACCGTCAATTTTTGATCTTCCTCCCGCGCATCATGCTGATGTACAGTACGGTTAGGGTACAAATTCCTCAGCCTAGGCCAAAAAGCCTATTCCCCACACCCCTTACCAGGAGGTCCTTATGAGATCATTAACCGTGGCACTCATAATCTCACTGTTCATGGCGTTCCTCGCCCCGGCTGTCCAGGCCGACCCCGCTGCCGGCGATGACCAGCAGGTGGGCGAGCAACTGGTCCGCCAACTGTGGGCCGACATGAAAAAGCCGGATCTTGCGGCCATCGACAAGAGTCTGGCCCAGGGGTTCCAATCCGTGCACCAGAATGGTGCCATAGATCGGGAGCAAGAGAAAAAGCTGATCGCGGGGCTTAAACTCGGCGACTACACCCTGAGCGACATCCGCATCACCCGCAACGGGCCGGCGATCGTGGCCACCTATTTCGTCACCGTGGCCGAGACCCTCAATGGCGTGCGCCATGAGAAAAAACCATCCCCCCGGCTCAGCGTCTTCTTGCTGACTGACAGCGGTTGGCAATGGCTGACCCACGCCAATCTGGTACCCATGAAATAAAAATGGCATCGTCCTTTCCGACGATGGCATTTGTTCCCCTCGCAGCCTCCCACCCCACGACCAAGTCCCATGACGCCGCACCAACCCGCGACCGCCTCGACCACGCTGGCGTGTGCTCCTGCTGGTGTGGCGCCTCGCGAGCGGCTGGTCCGCAGCCACAAAAGGGCATCATCCCTGTTTTTAAAAACCCGCGTCCGCAAACTGGTCAACCCCTCAATTTCAACCATTCGGCCACACCATCTCACCTCCTCCGCTATTGCGCCACGAAGGACACGAAGATCACGAAGCACCGACTGCAATCCCGGGTAACAGCTCGCTGCCCAGTTGTGGGGCGTCGCCCCTTTGGAGTGAGGGGACTTGTCCCCGCACTCCCCTATGGACAGGGACGACCCCTTTCGCCTCTCCAAAACTTTAAATATTAAAGGCGTCCCCAATGCCACATAAATGCTTGGTGTCATCTAAGATAGGCAGGAAATCGGTTAGAATTGAGGCCAAGGAGAAGTGGATATTTGTGGCGAAACTCCGGTTCTGGACTGTATTCTTGAAGGCCTCCATGGCATTAGGAGGCGACCATCAAGTTCTATTAAATCCTCTGACATAGCTTGAAAGGGGGTCATTGCGTCAACTGGCGTTCCTGGACCCAACCTAATAGCCAGAAGCATTCCATGACGTTGTTGGTAGAATCCTGATCAGTTTCTGAGGGCTTAGCACTTACAGTTCTATATCGATGGTCTATGAGCGCTGATAACCCAGGTTCCCTGCGTAGTGTCGAACTATGGCATATTAACCCAGAAGCCTTCCCCTGGATTGATAGTGGTGAACAGACCGAACCCCTTGGATGCAGCGTAGGACATTCCTTTGTCATCCTCCGTCGTCAAGTTTACCGCCCATGTCCCATTTTCCCATTTCCATAACGATACGATAGTCGATTTGTCGGCGATAAAATTAGTCACCGTAATGGAATTAGTACTCTTTAAGCCTAATAGGTTCCAACCGTTGGAAAGTGATACTTCTCCCGTCACCGGCGTGCCAGAGATCGTTACTGTAGATGCTTTGGTTGCATTCACCCAGAATCCCTCTCCGGGATCAATGGATCCCATTTTGGAGAAGCCTTTAGATATGGCGTAGACGCCAGAAGTCACTTCGCCCGGAAGATAGACCGCCCATTCGCCGTTTACCCACTTCCAGACGCTGGTGAACTTGGTCTGGTCGGCAAAGGCAGAGGAGGGAACAACGATGTTTGAACTGGCTAGGTTCCAACCTGCTGTGAGGGGCATGCCCTCGCCCGGATTACTATCATAGAAATTAAAAATACCTGCCAGTTCGGCTGTGTCTCCAGCAGCATTGAAGACCTGTAGCGTATAGTTCCCAGGCACATCGGGAGAAGGAAGGGAAAATGTTAGATCTGAGGAGTTCACTAAAGTCAGCGGTTTGATCTCCTTGGGCAGTGGGACAATGGAAAGGCCCATATTGTGATCAGCAACATAGGCCTTGTCTCCAACTACTGCAAGCCTTCCGCCCGAGCCTGGCGTATCAACAGAGCCTGTAATTATCGGTTGGGACGGATTGCTGACATCGACTACCTGTAGGCCACTATCACCGCAGGTAACAATGACCTTGTCTCCAACCACTGTAGCGCTATTGGGTGATCCTGGCATAGTAACTGAGCTGATGATCTCTGGATTGGAAGGATTATTTATATCGATTATTTGTAGCGCCAATTGACCAATACCCACCACGACAAAGGCTTTATCTTCAACTATTTTCACATCAAAGGCATACCCCAGAGTATCGACGGAGCCAATGATTGCTGGTTTAGACGGGGTGCTTACATCAACTACCTGGAGTCGGTTTTTGCTGTATCCTTCAGACACATAGGCCTTGTCGCCAACAACTGCAACTCCATAGGCATATCCTGGAGCAGTGTCAACCGAGCCGATGATCTCTGGTTTCGACGGAGTGCTGACATCGATCACCAGTAAGCCACTCGCCCCATCCGCAACAAAAGCTTTATCGTCAACTACAGTGACGCTATTGGGAGAACTCGGGGTGCTGACAAAGCCTATAAGTGTTGGCTTGGACGGGTTGCTGATGTCAATCAACTGAAGGCCACTATCACCTGTTGGCGCGCCAATATTGCTAGCCGTTACAAATGCTTTGTCACCAACAACTGAAACACTTTGGGTATACCCTGGAGTGTCAACAGAACCGATGATAGTCGGTTGCGAAGGGGTACCAATATCCACTACCTGTAGGCCACTATAACCCGCTGCAACATAGGCCTTATCTCCAACGATGGTGATATCATCAGCCATTCCGTATGTTTCTGCACTGCCGATAAGTATAGGTTGTGATGGAGTACTGACATCTATCACCTGTAGGCTATCTTGGTCTGCAACAAAAGCCTTATTCCCGACTACAGAGACACTATTGGCACGGCCCGGAGTATCGACAGAGCCTATGAGCACTGGTTTTGACGGAGTGCTGACATCAATTATTTGAAGGCCATGAAAACCAGTCGTAATGAAAGCCTTGTCTCCAACTACAGATACTGCGGTAGTCCCACCGTTGCCGCCGATTGATGATGGGAGCGTGGTGGCAACTACAGATGTGCCGACGGCACCGATGATTACCGGTTCCGAGGGAGTGCTGACATCAATCACTTGCAAGCCACTTTGGAAATCAGCGACAAAGGCTTTGTCGCCCACTACCGCGACACTATTGGCAGTATCAGGGGTATCTATAGAGCCGATGATAACAGGGGTGGAAGGATTACTGACGTCTATCACCTGTAATCCACTTTGAGCATCTGCCACATATGCCTTGTTGCCCACTACCGCGACACTATAGGCTTCCCCCGGGGTATCAATAGCGCCGATGACAATGGGATTAGACTGGTTACTGACGTCAACCACCTGTAACCCACTTTGAAAGATTGCCACAAAAGCTTTGTCGCCTACTACTGCGACGCTAGTAGCATAATCAGGGGTAGCGACATAGCCAATAACCGTTGGTTTAGAAGGTGTGCTTACGTCGATCACTTGCAGGCCATTATAACCATCAGTGATATAGGCTTTATCCTGTACTACAGTTAGGCTATTGGCATCTCCCGGGGTGTCAACAGAGCCTATAATTATCGGATGAGACGGATTGCTGACATCGACTACCTGGAGGCCACTATCACCAGCTGCAACATAGGCCGTGTCACCGACGACCGTGACGTTTGCAACATTTCCCAGGTTAGCAATAGAGCCAATGATCGCCTTTTTATTGTTTACATCCAGGGACATCGTAACACGAGTATTTGTATCGAAACCGCTACCCTTAAGTTGTACAGGTAAGGCTTGGCCCATAACGCCTTGGTCAGGGGTGATCGTATTCAATGTTATTGCTGCTAAACAATGACATGGTGACAAGATTAAACAGAAAACCGATAATAACAATGTGTGTCGATTCATAACTCCTCCCGATGATTCGTATTAATTTCCGTCTTTAAGACATATTTGATAAGGCAACCATTTGCATTATCATTGATAGTAAAGTTTAGAGCCAAACCATGGTACCCCTAAAAAGTCTATTTGTAAACAGGTAGAAATTTTAGTTAAATATGGCAGTACCTGGCATTGGAAACATATATGTTTCAAAAGTGGGGTCACGCATGGAGCTAACCGTAGGAGAGAGAGTCGGCAGGCCGTAAGCCGCAAGGATTGGCGTTGTTCCGGTGGAGTTGTTTTCTGTTTGGCGTTGGGGAGGGAAAAGCTTGAATTAGCAACAGACTTGACATCTAAGGCCGTTTTGTCGCTTGGGCCAATGGGTTATGAATGCGTGGAACAGCGACACAGAGGGTTGCCCTCCCGCCCTTGGCCAGCCGCCATCGGTGAGTGCGGAGCTGGACGGCCTCATGTCCCCACCCCGGATCCCCTTTTCCGGCCGCTTAGCCCCATGATTTCATGCCGCCATCGCGGTATCGGTTGTATCTGCCGCCAAGCCGGGTATAATCC
>CAYSFY010000009.1:9096-12092 GCA_964430285.1 uncultured Desulfobulbia bacterium | reverse complement strand
CGGCCCCCCTCTCTCCCGCCGTCACCACCGCCATGCAGGCCTTTTGACCATCAACCCCTGATCGAGCCCCCTATGACCTTCGCCAGCCTCGGCATCTCCCCGGCCATCCTCCGTGCCCTGGAGGATGCCGGTTACACCACCCCCACCCCCATCCAGACCCAGGCCATCCCCCCTGCCCTGGCCGGCCGCGACCTCATGGCCGCGGCCCAGACCGGCACCGGCAAGACCGCCGCCTTCACCGTGCCGCTGTTGCAGCGCCTGGCCGGCGGCGGCCGGGTGCGGGCCAACCACATCCGCGCCCTGATCCTGACCCCCACCCGGGAGTTGGCCATGCAGGTGGGCGCCAGCGTGGCCCTCCATGGCCAGCACCTGTCGCTGAAGTCAGGGGTGGTCTACGGCGGGGTGAAGATCAACCCGCAGATGATGCAGCTGCGCGGTGGGGTGGATGTGCTGGTGGCCACCCCGGGACGTCTGCTTGATCTCTTTACCCACAACGCCGTGCGCTTCGCCCAGGTGGAGACCCTGGTCCTGGATGAGGCCGACCGCATGCTGGCCCTGGGGTTCAGCGAGGAGATCCACAAGATCCTGGCCCTGCTGCCCAAGCGGCGGCAGAACCTCCTGTTCTCGGCCACCTTTTCCGAGGAGATCCGCACCCTCTCCTCGGGCCTGCTCAACAATCCGCTGCGGATCGAGGTGAGCCCGCCCAACTCCACGGCCGCCATGGTCAAGCAGTGGGTCATTGAGGTGGACAAGGGCAAGAAAGCGGCCCTGCTCAGTCACCTGCTGCGCAACCAGGAGGGGTGGCGGCAGGTGTTGGTCTTCACCCGCACCAAGAGCGGCGCCGAGCAGCTGACTCGCGAACTGGCCCGCGCCGGCCTCGCGGTGGCGGCCCTGCATGGCGACAAGAGCCAGGCGGAACGCACCCAAACCTTGGCCGCCTTCAAGGCCAACCAGCTCCGGGTGCTGATCGCCACCGACATCGCCGCGCGGGGGCTGGACATCAGTGAACTGCCCCGGGTGGTCAATTTCGATCTACCCCAGGTGGCGGAGGAGTACATCCATCGCATCGGCCGCACCGGCCGGGCCGGCGCCGAGGGGGCGGCGATCTCCCTGGTCAGCGCCGATGAGGTCAAGCAGCTCGCCGCCATCGAGACCCTGATCCGCCACACCCTGGTGCGCGAGGTGATGACCGGTTTCATCCCCAGCCACACCGTCCCCTTGACCCGGCAATTGCTGGTGAAGCCGAAGAGGCCCAAAAAGCCCAAAAAGAAGCCGGGTGCCGATCGCCAGGCAGCTGGAGAACAGCAAGACGACGGCAACAAAACCCGTAAGGGCGGCAGGACACAGGAGGCGGAACGGCAAAAAGGGGTAAGGGTGGGCAGGGGTAGGCAGCGGCAGGAGCAGTGCGCGGTTACCGCGAAGAAGCGGTTCCCCGCCAAGTAGCCCTTGCCGCTGGCCCGGGCAGAGGCGGTTCAGCCGCCGGGGCAAACGGCCGCTAACGGGGAAGAAGAGCACCACGCCGCTGAAGTTGGCGCTCATGGTTGCCGGTCCGGCCAACCAGGGGATGGCCCGACCGGCAAGGGCACGGGATGGCCGACCGCGGGCGTGGGAGTGGCAGCGGTGACGTCTCGGCCCCGGGCAACGAGCTAACTGCGTTCATGGCGCCGGAACCAGGAGAGGATGGCCTCCGCCGGCTGGGCCCCGGAGAGCTGATCCACCACCTGGCCGTGCCGCAACAGCGAGATGGCCGGGATGCCGCGCACCCCGAAGCGCCCCCCCAGATTAGGGCTCTCCTGGGTGTTGATCTGCACCACGGCCGCCTTGCCTGCCAGCTGTAACGCGACTGTTCGCACCGCCGGTGCGAATGAGAGGCAGTGGGGTCACCAAGGCGCCCAGAACTCGGCCAGCACCGGTCCCGGGTAGGAGCGGACAAAGGGGTCAAAGGTCCGTTCGGTGAGCGGCTGCGGCTGATAGTAGAGGGGCGGCAGGGTGGCGCGGCAGTGGCCGCAGCGGCCGGCGACACCTTGCCTGCTGGCGGGGATGCGGTTGGCCGTGCCGCAGGAGGGACAATGGACGAGATAGGATGGTGTGGTCATGTCTCCTGGTTCGCTCCTAATGGGTGCACTTGCCGGCCTGGATCTCGGGGAAGCCGCTGAGGCTGAAGCTTGACCCGCAGCCACAGGTGGATTTGGTGTTGGCGTTGGTGAGCTTCAGCCCGCCCTTGAACAGGTCATCCGAGTAGTCGATCACCAGCCCGTCCAGGTACCTGCTGCTCCCCTGGTCACTGACCACCCGGATGTTCCCCTGGGTAAGCACGGTCACGTCTCCTTCCCGCGGCTCGCGGCCAACTTCGGCGGCGTAGGTGAGTCCGGCGCAGCCACCCTCGGTCACCTGGACCCGCAGGAACTGCCCTGCCTCCAGTTTCATGTTCAGCATCTTTTCGGCGCTCTCCTTGATGGTGATGTTCATCGCTATCCCTCCCGGTTAGTTTGTTTTCAGGTGATCACGTTCACGATACCATAATGGTACCGGACCGGGAAATGTCAAGGCGTTAAACCGCGGCGCCGCCCTTGGTGAATCTCACGAAATCACCACCCGCCCACGAAAAATTTGGCTCCTCTTGACCTAAGTCAAAGCACGATCGGGCGATTAGGTCATAATGCGCCATCGTGTCCATGGCCCAGATCCCGTCAATCCCTTTTGCCCCAGGAGTCCATTATGAAAAAACGTTTCGTGGTCTTTGTGCACCTCATCCCGACGATCTTGAGCCTACTCCTCATCGGCGCCCACTTCCTGCGCTCCGGCAACGTCCTGGTCATGCTGATGAGTCTGCTGATGATCATCGCCCTGTGTGTCCGGGAACCGCTGGTGGCCCGCGCCACGCAGGTCGCCCTGCTACTGGCCACCGCCGAATGGGTCCATGTGGCCTATGGCCTGGTGGCGGCCCGCCTGGCCATGGGCGCGCCATGGACCAAGCTGGTCTGCATCCTCGGTGG
>CAYSFY010000009.1:7515-9086 GCA_964430285.1 uncultured Desulfobulbia bacterium | reverse complement strand
CTTCCGCTCCCGGGCACTTAAAGAGATGTACCATCTCGCGGAGGCCCCCGGCACGGATCTGCCGAAGCGGACAGCCGCCCCCGCGCCTGCCACCAGCCAGGCCCCTCAGGCGGAACAGACCCTGGAGAGCGGTCAACGGCAACGGCTGCTGGCCGTTTACCACTTGAAGAGTAATCTCACCACCGCCAGCCTACTCACCTTCTTGCTCATGGAATTCTCCACGGCCCTGGGCATGGTCACCCTAATTATCATCGGCGCCATCAACTCCAGCCTGCGCACCAAGCTACAAAAAATCGGCGGCACCCTGTCGCCGGCGCAGAGAAAAGAGGTCTATGTCAGGCAGAGCGTTGGCCTCTGCATCTTTTCGCTGCCCATCATCGCCTACTACGCTTACTCCCTGCCCGCCATCATCCAGCCGCTCATCGCCGGCACCATCATCGCCGCCTACACCCTCTTGTTGTGGGCCTTGGCCCGCTATGAATATCGCTACATGGGCGATGAGGGCTAATCAGCACCGCAAACTGCCCGGCAGCCCCTGTTGCCGTGAGTCAACCTGGTAGTTACACCTATATTTTTCTGTTTGCATAAGGATTTCATTTAATCCATAATAGCCCTCGCTCGGTTCGACCGCAACGACCATGGACAAGATCAACCCAAAGGGGGACAAATATGCTGAAAAATATCAAAATCAGTTGGAAATTCGTCGGGAGCTCTTTCGTGGTGATGCTGCTGGCCGTGGGGCTGGTCACCGCTGCCGCCGTGACGACCATCCGCTCCTCGGCCCAGCAGGAGATTGCCGCGTTCCGGGCCAACGAGCTGGCCCAGGCCAGGCAGAATCTGAAAAATTATGTGGATATCGCCTACGCCACCATCGACTCCAACTACCGCGCCGCCGCTGACCCGGCCTACCTGCAAAAGACCTACGGCCCCCGTTTGCAAAGCGTCATCGACATCGCCCAGGGGATGGTGGTGGAGGCCAAGGCAAAGGTCGCTGCCGGGGAGTGGGATCTGGCCCAGGCCCAGACCCGTGCCGCCGCCGAGATCAAAAAGATCAGGTTTGATCAGGGCAAGGGCTACGTGTGGATCAACGACATGGGGCGCCCCTTCCCCAAGATGGTGATGCACCCCACGGTGCCGGCCCTGGACGGCACCGTGCTGGATGCGGCCAAGTTCAACTGTGCCTTGGGCCGCAAGGAGAACCTGTTCACCGCCTTTGTCAATGTCTGCGGCAGCAAGGGGGAGGGGTTCGTGGATTATCTGTGGCCGAAGCCGACGCCGGACGGCCTGAGCCGGGAGCAGCCGAAGCTCTCCTATGTGCGGCTGATCAAGGAGTGGGATTGGGTGATCGGCACCGGCATCTATGTCGATGACGCCGTGCAGGACGCCATCGACAAGAGCAAGCAGGATATCGCCAAGATGCGCTATGACCAGGGGGCCGGCTATTTTTGGATCAACGACATGGGGAAACCGTACCCCAAGATGGTGATGCACCCCACGCTCCCCGCCTTGGACGGCAAGGTGATGGACGCGGCCAAATTCAACTGCGCCCTGGGGCGAGGCGAAAACCTGTT
>CAYSFY010000009.1:1154-7505 GCA_964430285.1 uncultured Desulfobulbia bacterium | reverse complement strand
GATCGGCACCGGCGCCTACATCGACGACATCGAACAGGCGGTGGCGGCCAAGAGCCTGGCGATGAACGAGCAGATCCGAAAACTCCTCGTCCGCATCGGCTCCATCGCCTTAATTGTCGCCATCCTGGCCTTTGCCGGGCTATGGCTGGTGGCCAAACGGATTACCGACCCCATTGCCCACTGCTCCGCCTTTGCCCAGGAGTTGGGGGCCGGCAACTTCGAGGCGACCATCGCTATCCAAGCCCATGACGAGATCGGCCAACTCACCACCAACCTGCGGAGCATGGGGGGCAACTTCAAGGCCATCATGGAGAATGTGGACAGCATCTCGCGGCAGCTCTCCGACGGTGCGGCAGAACAGGCCATGTCCCTGGATTGCACCTCGGCATCTATAGAGATGATGGCCACCGCGACCCGGCATAACGCCCAAAACGCCCAACAAGGTGACCGCTTGATGATGGAGACCCGGGAGCGGGTGGGTGAGGCGAATTCGGTGATGGCCAGGCTTGCCGACTCCATGCATGAGATCGCCCAGTCCAGCAGCGAGACCCAGAAGATCATCAAGACCATTGATGAGATTGCCTTTCAGACCAACCTGCTGGCCTTAAACGCGGCCGTTGAGGCGGCCAGGGCCGGAGAGGCGGGGGCCGGTTTTGCCGTGGTCGCCGACGAGGTGAGGAATCTGGCGCAACGGGCCTCCACGGCAGCCCGCGACACCTCGCGGATGGTGGCGGGGATTGTGGAGAAGATCAGCACTGGGGATCAATTGGCCCGTGACACCGGCACCACCTTCCAAGCGGTGAGCACCAATGTCGGCAAGGTGTGCGGCTTGATGGGCGAGATCAGCACCGACGCCAATGAACAGGCGAGCAGTATCGAACAGATCAATGCCAGTGTCACCGCGATCAATGATGTCACCCAGCAGAATGCGCACCTTGCCCAGGATTTGGTCGAGCTCCTGGATCAGTTCCGCCACCGGGCCGGTGACGCGGCAGCGGAACAGGTTGCCCTGCCCGCGCCGTCATAAGGAGCGGACCGAGGCGTGGGGGGGTGGGCCACGCCCATCAACTCCCGTCGCCGCCCTTCACCCGCCGGCTCTGGACCGGATTGACGAACCAGGCCAGGGTCTGCGGGGTAACCGCCACCGCTGCCACCACCTTGCCGTTGGCAAGTTTGTCGCCCTTGGTAAAGGAATTAAACACCCCCACCGGCAGCACCACGGCCACCAGCAAAAAAACCGTCGAGGCTAAGCGGAGAACGATGCGCTGCTGGCGGTACAACCCCAGACTCACCCCCAGCAGCGCCACGATCAACAGGGTGGTGCCCAACAGGTCGCGATGACGACCGAAGTTGACTTTGAGCAGCAGGCAGGCGGCCAGCAGGAAGAGCAGGGCAAGGGCCGTGGTGGTGTAGCGGCGGCAGGTTTCTCTGGTAGGTAGGTTGATCATTTCAGTACCGGGCAGCTGTTGCCGTAGGCAAAAAAAAAATTTGGGCGCGGCGCGAACGCCTGGGTCTGGAGTGGCCCTACCGGTGAAGACGACGATCACCCCTCTTGCTCCTCCGCCTTCTCGCCCGTCCTTGCCCACGTGGAACTGGTCCGCCCCACTAATTCTAAGTTGCATGCAAAAGAATACTTCCAGCAAGCATTCGGAACGAGACCGCGAAGGCAAGCGAGCAGCGACGAGAGCGTACATCAGTACGCCGAGGAGCAGCGGAGCGCTGCCGACAAAGGTATCGTTTTGAATGCAAACTGGAATAAGAGCTTGTTGATGCCGTTGATCACCTTATCCCTGCCGCCTCGGAAGATCAAGATGAACTTATCGTACTCTGAGCAGGCAAAGGCGTTCTCCGGCTCAAACTTGACCTGGTAGCCCAAGAAGACTCTCTTGGGAGCGTAGCCACGGGTAGAGTTCCATAGGGCCACGGCCTTGGCCACCACCTCGCTGAAGGTGGTGACCTCGGTGCGGCGGGGCACTGGTCACCGTACTTCTTCAAGAGACCATCCCGGCATCCGATGGCGTACCTCATCTCAGGGTGGTATCGAGCGCCACGGGAAATCGCCGGAGAATCACGGCCACAGGGAGGAGCCGACCCGTTGCTGCATTTCCCCCAAGGACCTCGCCGGTCATGATGTTTCGGTAGACACACGCAGCGCCATCCCCCCCTGACACCAGCTGGGATTGATCCGCCCTCCCCTCCGCCACCAGCGCGCATGGAACTGAATCCGCCGGAAGTTCCACCACTGTATCGCCCCATGCCGCCTCGCCCAAGGGATAGGGGCTCTCCTCCCGGACAAGACGCGATACGAGGCGGGGCACGATCACGACCATCTTCTTTCCCGCCACCGCCCGCATAAAAGCGACCACCGATGGGTCGTCCGGGGTCAGGAAGAGGACCTTACGATTACACACCTAGCCGACGGTTGCCGCGCCCCGCAGCTTTTCATCTTGCAGGAGGGTCTTCGCGTCCTGGAGGGAGACGATACCGGTCATTCTGCCCCGGTCATCGATCACCGGGAAGTAAAAACCGCTCCGGGCCATGGCGAAGATGGTCAACAGTTCGTTGATGTTCGCCTTTTCGGAGATGAAATCCACCTCCTCGCTCATGATCCGTCCCACCTTGAGCGCCTTCATCAGCGCCACCTCCCGACCCTCGTGGAGGTCGATCCCCTGGCGGGCGAGCTCCTCGGTATCGATGGAATCGGGCCTGAGCTTGGTCGCCATCATCACCCCGATAATGCTGCTCACCATGATGGGGACGATGATCAGGTAGTTGCCGGTCATCTCGAAGAGGAGGAAGATGGCGGTAAGCGGCGCATGGGTCGAGGCGGCGAGAAAGGCGCCGATCCCCACTGCCGCGTAAGCGCCGGGGCTCGCGGTGAGGGTGGGCCACAGGGCGTGGACCACGGCGCCGAAGCTACCGCCGATCATGGCGCCGATGAACAGGGACGGGGCAAAGACGCCGCCGGTGCCGCCCGAGCCCAGGGTCACGGCGGTGGCGACCATCTTCAGCACGATCAGCAGGACGATGGTGACCAAGGCCCCCTGGCCATGGAGCACCGAGGTGATGAAGGCATAGCCGTCCCCCATGACCTGGGGAAAGCCGATGGCGATGGTCCCCACCACCAGGGCACCGGCAATCGGCTTCAGTTGCGGGTGGAGCGCGAGGGCCTGACAATAATCGCGGACCCGGTAAAAGATGGTGGTATGCAGGACCGCGAGCATGCCGGTAATCACCCCCATCAGGCTGTAGAGGGGGATCTCCACCAGGGGGTTGATGAGGTGATAGTCCGGTAGCTGGAAGACGGGCACCGTGCCGAAGTACCACTGCGAAACCACGGTGGCCATGGCGGAGGAGATGACCATGGCGCTAAAGGAGGAGACCTCGTAGGTGCCGAGGAGGATGATCTCCGCCGCAAAGAAGATACCGGCAATGGGGGCGTTGAACATGGCCGCCACCCCGCCGGCGCAGCCCGCCGCCACATAGACCTTCATCCGTTCCCCGGAGACGCGGGTGAGCCGGCCGACCTGGGAACCCAGGGCCCCCCCCACCTGGGCGATGGGTCCCTCCACCCCCGCCGAGCCGCCCGTGCCGATGGTAAGCGCGGTACCGATGATGCGGATGAAGACAGTGCGCAGGGGGATCACCCCACCCTCCAGGTTGACCCGGCGCAGGAAATCGGGGAAACCGTAACCATTGACCTCGCCGGGGAAGAGGAGCGACAGGGGGATGAGCAGGACCATGCCGGCCGCCGGCAGCAAGGGGAGGAAGATGAGGTAAAGGCCGCCCTGGCCGATGCCGAGGAGGTCGTGGCCGGCCATGAACACAGACTCCCTGACCAGGTCGACCGCCATGCGCGTGATGATGCTGCTAGCCCCGGCCAAGAGGCCGATGACGGCGGCAATCAAAATCATCCTGGCGTTTTCGCCAGGCAAAAAGCGTTGAACCCGTTTCTTCATCATTATGGTCCGGCCTGTTCCGTCAGGCGTTTAACAGGAGATGGGTGATGACGCTTAGCGCGTAACCGAGGGCAATGGCGGGGGTCCAGCGCAGGTGACTGGCAAAGGTGTAGACCCCCCGGGCCGTCCCCATGAGGGCCACCCCGGCCGCCGAGCCCACGGAGAGGAGACTGCCGCCCACCCCGGCGGTCAGGGTCACCAGCAACCACTGGCTCACGGGCATCTCGGGGTCCATGGTGAGCACCGCGAACATCACCGGGATGTTGTCCACCACGGCCGAGATCAGGCCCACCATCACATTGGCGGCCGTGGGCCCAAGGCCGTGATAAAGGGTCCGGGAGACGGCGGCGAGATAACCGAATTGCGCCAGCCCGCCGACGCAGAGGATGACCCCGTAAAAAAAGAGCAGGGTGTCCCACTCCACCCGCGAGATCTTGGCCATGAGGTCAAAGTGCCTGACCTCGGCGAGATCAGCGCAAGGGAAGCCGTGGTCAACCACCCCCAGCGGTCCTTCCTGGCCGGCCGCTCTCTTCTCCCATTTTTTGATAAAGAAGGAGAATACCCCCAGATAGCCGAGGCCGAGCATCATGCCGACAGCTGCAGGCAGATGCAGGGAGTTGTGGAAATAGATCGCCGTGGCGATGGTGCAGAGAAAGAGGCCGACAATCCTTAAGGCGCCGAGTTTGAGCGCACTCCTTTCCGCCTGCACGGCCGGCGCTCCCTTGGCAATGGCGAAATGCATGATCAGGGCCGGCACCAGCCAGTTGACCAGGGAGGGGAGCAACAGGGCGAAAAACTCTCCGAACTGGACCTTGCCTTTCTGCCACACCATGAGGGTGGTAATGTCGCCAAAGGGCGAAAAGGCGCCGCCGGCATTGGCCGCCACCACGATATTGATACAGGAGAGGGTGACGAAGCGGCGATCAGCACCGCCCACGGCCATGGCCACCGCGCCCATGAGCAGGGCGGTGGTTAGGTTGTCGGCCACCGGCGAGATACAGAAAGAGAGGAGCCCGGTGAGCCAGAAAACGGA
The DNA here is from genome assembly GCA_964430285.1 of uncultured Desulfobulbia bacterium. Classification (GTDB taxonomy): domain Bacteria; phylum Desulfobacterota; class Desulfobulbia; order Desulfobulbales; family VMSU01; genus VMSU01. The sequence goes on along the minus strand of CAYSFY010000009.1, from coordinate 2,513 downwards.
GACCAGGGAGAAGCGGCGTGACACCAGGAAGGAACGCAGGGCCTGGAAGACGTTTCTCTCCTCCATGGCATTGATGTAGGTCATGGCGACCAGGAGGAAGAGGAAGAGTTCGGCGTACTCCAGGAGGTTGTGACGGATGGCCTCCTCCACCACGGCCCCGGCGCCGGCCTTGCGCAAGGTGACGGCGGCCAGTGCCCAGATCAGGCCAGCGGCCAAGAGGACCGGCTTACTCTTCCTCAGCTCCAGCTGCTCCTCGAAGACCACCAGGAGGTAGGCCGCCAGAAAGAGGAACAGGCTGCAAACGCCGGCCGTGCTGGAGGTGAGCCCCTGGCCGACGGCTGCGTGGTCGCCACGAGCCCATGCCGGGCCGGGGATAAGGAGAAGGAGCGTTGCCCCGGCAATTGCCATTGATTGTGACAACCTGAGTGGTTTTCCTACCATGCAAAATCCCCTTGGCTGCAAATAAAAAAGGCCATCCACCAGTGCAATGCACCAGCAAACAGCCTTCTCTCCCCAGGGAGTTCCCCGCGGGCGCGTCAGTCCGCCAATCCTATCATATCATGTGGTTACGGCTCAGGGTGATACCTCACCCCTGTTTGTTATCTCCACCATCGCCGCTGGCCGGGGTCGCCCTCTCCTCCTCCTTGGCCTCCTCCATCCCCGGCAGGGCTAGAGGCGCGCTCACTTTCCCCACCTCCTTGTCCACCAGGGGCACGATGCGGCGCAGCACCCGGGAGCCGGCCCGCTTGCCCTTGGCCGCCACCCCCTTGACCAGGTGGTCACTGAACACGATCTCCACCGAGTTGACCTTGGCCCGGGCCGTGGGCACGAAGTAGACCCGGATCCGCGACCCCTCGCCGGTGGCCAGGTACTGGATACGGGACTTGGGGTCGTCGGGGAAGAGGCGGTACTCCTTGTCCAGGATGAACTTGGGCATGGGGAAGCGCTTGATGTAGGAGAGGTTCTCCTTGCCGTCGCGGTAGATGATGTTGAAGATGAGCTTCTCGTCGTCCTTGCCCAGGTAGAGCAGGTCCGGCCCCACGAAGAGCTTGTCGATGCCGTTGATCACCTTGTACATGCCGTCCCGGAAGATCAGGATGAACTTGTCGTACTCGGAGCAGGCAAAGGAGTTCTCCGGCTCGGCCTTGACCTGGTAGCCCAAAAAGCCGCTCTTGGGGTCGTAGCCGCAGGTGAGGTTGGAAAGGGCCACCGCCTTGGCCTCCACCTCGCTGAAGGTGGTAATCTCGGTGCGCCTGGGGTACTGGTCGCCGTACTTCTTCAAGAGTCCGTCCAGATAGCCGATGGTGTACTTGACCATGTCCTTCAGGTGGTGCTCGATCTGCGCCGCCTCTTTTTTCA
>CAYSFY010000009.1:0-1144 GCA_964430285.1 uncultured Desulfobulbia bacterium | reverse complement strand
CCATCGATCTCCTGCTGCTTCTTGTTGATGTCGTAGCGGGAGATGCGCTTGATCCTGATCTCGAGCAGCCGCTCCACATCCTCCTTGGTCACGTTACGCAGCAGGCGGTCGCGGAAGGGGATCAGGGCCGAGTCCACGGTCTTGACCACCAGTTCGTAGGTGGGGCACTCCTCGATCTCCTTATAGAGCCGCTCCTCGATGAAGATCTGCTCCAAGAGGCTCGCGTGCAGCCGCTCCCTGAGCCGGTCCAGCTCGATGGTCAGCTCCTTCTCCAGATCCACCACCAGCTTCTCGGTGTTGAAACGCAGGATGCCATCCACGTCCAGGACCTGGGGGCGGTTGTCCTTGATCACCGTCAGGTTGGGGCTGATGGGCACCTCGCAGTCGGTGAAGGCGTAGAGGGCGCTGATGGTGTCGGCGGCGTAGACCCCCCGGGCCAGCTTGATCTCGATCTCCACGGTCTCGGCGGTGTAGTCGTTGATGGAGACGATCTTCAGCTTGCCGGCCCGCACCGCCTTTTCGATGCTCTCCACCAGGGAGGTGGTGGTGGTGGTGTAGGGGACCTCGTGGATGGAGATGGTCTTGTCGTTCACCTCCTTGATCCGCGCTCGGCACTTGAGCTTGCCGTTGCCGCGATCGTAGTGGCTGACGTCCACCAACCCCCCCTGGGGGAAGTCGGGATAGATGACAAAGGGCTCGTTACGCAGGATATGCTTCTGGGCGGTGAGCAACTCGACAAAGTTGTGGGGCATGATCTTGGTGGCCATGCCCACGGCTATGCCGTCCGCCCCTTGCAGCAGCAAGAGCGGGATCTTGGCGGGCAGCACCACCGGCTCCTGCATCCTGCCGTCGTAGGAGTCGGTGAACTCGGTGAGATCCTTGTTGAACATCACCTCCAGGGCCAGGGGCGAGAGCCGGCACTCGATGTACCTGGCCGCCGAGGCGCTGTCACCGGTCAAGATGTTGCCGAAGTTCCCCTGCTGGTCGATGAGGAACCCCTTGTTGGAGAGGTTGACCAGGGCCGCGAAGATGGAGGCATCGCCGTGGGGGTGGAGTTTCATGGCCTCGCCCACCACGTTGGCCACCTTGTTGAAACGGCCGTCGTCCATGTTCTTCAGGGTCTGCATGATCCGCCGATGCACCG
>CAYSFY010000008.1:41707-42997 GCA_964430285.1 uncultured Desulfobulbia bacterium | reverse complement strand
GCCTACGACATCGCGATCTGGCTCAACACCTATTTCAACGCGATCCGGCGGACGCTGGGGCTGACCTACTGGTCGCTGTCGCAATGGGCCAAGCTGAAGGTCAAGAACGCCGTGAACTATATCGGCGCGTTCGAAGCGACGCTGGCCGGCGAGGCGAGGCGGCACGGCGCCGACGGCGTGATCTGCGGGCATATCCACTATGCCACCATCCGCGACGAGCACGGCGTCCGCTACATGAATTGCGGCGACTGGGTGGAAAGCTGCACCGCGCTGGCCGAGCACGAGGACGGCCGGTTTGAAATCATCACCTGGACCGATCCGCTGCGCAGGGCGGCACCTGTTCCCCGTGTTGCGGCGCGCGCCGCATGACCCGTATCCTCGTCGCGACCGATGCATGGCATCCCCAGGTCAACGGGGTGGTGCGGACGCTGGGCTCCCCCACCACAATCTTCGCGGAGATCCTGCAAGAGCGCGGTCTCACCGTGACCCCGGACGAGGCCACCCTGATGACCATGGCCATCCACGAGGACACCGGCTCCTTCCTCTTCGACACCACCACCCCCCACGACCTCTCGGCCGCTGCCTGGCTCCTGGGACAAGGGGCCAACCTCAACATGATCGCCCCCTTTATTGTTCAGGAGCTCTCGGCCACCGAACTGGGGATCGTCACCACCATGATCGAGACCGCCACCACCTACACCATCCAGGGGGTGCAGGTGGTGGTCTCCCGGATCATGCTGCCGGAGTACATCGACGAGTTCGCCCTCTTGGTGCGCAAGTTCATGGCCATCGAGAACCTGGACACCCTCTTTGCCCTGGCCGCCATGGGGGACCGCCTCTACCTCATCGCCCGCAGCCGCATCCCGGAGGTCAATGTGGGGGCCATTGCCATGGAGTTCGGCGGCGGCGGCCACGCCTCGGCGGCCTCGGCCACCATCAAGGAGCTCTCCCTGGTGGAGGCGGAAGAGAAGCTGGTGTGGCTGCTGCACAAGTACGTGCAGCCCAAGAGCCTGGCCCGGGAGCTGATGAGCGCGCCGGTGATCTTCGTGCCGCCGGAGACCAGCATCGCCGAGGTCAACGGGGTGCTCACCCGCTACAGCATCACCGTGCTGCCGGTCCTGGACCCGGAGCGGCGGGTGCTGGGGCTGATCTCCCGCCGGGTGACGGAGAAGGCGATCTTCCACGGCCTGGGGCTGCTGCCCGCCTCGGAGTACATGACCACCGACTTTGCGACGCTCACGCCTGACGCCACCCTGGCCGATATCCAGGAGCGGATCATCGAACACCGCC
>CAYSFY010000008.1:35334-41697 GCA_964430285.1 uncultured Desulfobulbia bacterium | reverse complement strand
GCGCTTCATCCCGGTCTTGGAGAACGAACGGGTGGTCGGGGTGATCACCCGCACCGACCTCTTGAACCTCCTGGCCAAGGACCGGGCCGGCGCCACCAGTGACACCGATCGCGAGGACCAGCCCTCCAGCGCCCGCCACCGCAACCTGAACACGGTGATGGTCAATCTGCTCGCCAAGGAGGTCATCGTCCTGCTCAGGACCATCGGCGAGGTGGCCCGGGAGATGGGGTTTGCCGCCTACGCGGTGGGCGGCTTTGTCCGCGACCTGTTGCGCCACACCCGCAACCTGGACCTGGACGTGGTCATCGAGGGCGACGGCATCCGCTTTGCCGCTGAACTGGCCCGCCGCTTGGGCGGTATCGCCCGCATCCACGAGAAGTTCCAGACCGCGGTGATCAAACTGGCGGACGGCTTCAAGATCGATGTGGCCACCGCCAGGCTTGAGTACTACGAGTACCCGGCCGCCATGCCCACGGTGGAGATGAGCTCCATCAAGCTCGACCTCTTCCGCCGCGACTTCACCATCAACGCCCTGGCCATCGCCCTGAATCCGGAGAAGTTCGGGGTGCTGGTGGACTTCTTCAACTGCCAGAACGACATCCGCGACCAGCAGATCCGGGTCCTGCACAACCTAAGCTTTGTCGAGGACCCCACCCGCATCTTCCGGGCCATCCGTTTCGAGCAGCGCTTGGGCTTCAAGCTCGGCAAGTTCACCGAGCGTCTGATCAAGAGCGCCATCAAGCAGGAGATGTTCGGCCGCTTCTCCGGCAAGCGCTTCTTCCAGGAGCTGAAGTACATCCTGAACGAGGAGAACCCCCAGCCCGCCATCTACCGCCTGGCAGGGCTTAACCTGCTCTCCTTCTTCCACCCGGCGTTGCGCCTGGACCCGCGGTTGAAGACCATCCTGCGCGAGACCCACCGCAGCGTGGCCTGGTACAAGCTGCTCTACCGGGGCGAACCGTTCAGGCAGTGGCAGACCTTTCTCCTGGCCTTGACCGCCCGCATCACCACCCGCCAGCTCCTGGAGTTCTGCCAGAAGTTCGAGTTTGGCCCCCGGGACCTGGAGACTCTGATCAAGCAGAAGGTGGCGGTGGACAAGATCTTGAAGGTGATGAACAACCGGGCCTTAAGTGACGACTGGCTGGCCCAGGAGGCGGAGGCCGCAAGCAGCGAGCCGGTGGAGAGCGAGCCCGTGGCCGACGGCAAGCAGGGGCCGCCGCTCAGGCCCAGCGAGATCTATTGGCTCTTGAAGGGGTTGAGCACCGAAGGGCTCCTCCACCTCATGGGGCTGTTGGTGAAAAAGGCGGGCAAGCACGCCGTCTCCCTCTATGTCACCGACCTCTGCCGGGTCACCACCCACCTCCATGGCGCCGAGTTGAAGGCCATGGGCTACCCGCCCGGCCCCCTGTACGCCACCATCTTGAACCACCTGCTGGAGGCGAGGCTCGACGGTCTGGTCAACACCGCCGAGGATGAGGTTGCCTTCCTGGGCCGGCACTACCCCCTGCCGGGTTGAGATGGGGGGTCATCCAGGGTTTGCCCCCCCTGATGGCGAACCACACCCCTGGTTGCTTCCATTATCGTTCCCACGCTCCTGCGTGGGAACGATGACTGAATTCCAAACCCAAACCAGCCCACCAACCGTAAACCGTAAACCACAGCCTCTCCATGAACCTAATCCAAGAGATCATCACCACCGCCCCACCCTTCCTCTTCGCCCTCACCGTCCATGAGTTCGCCCATGGCTATGTGGCCAACCGCTTGGGTGACCCCACCGCCGCCAATCTGGGCAGGCTGACCTTAAACCCCTTGAAGCACCTGGACCTGATAGGCACCCTGGCCTTCTTCCTGATCAAGATCGGCTGGGCCAAACCGGTACCGGTGGATCCCCGCTATTTCAAGCACCCCAGGCAGGATATGCTTTGGGTCTCCCTGGCCGGCCCCGGGGTCAATCTGGCCGTGGCCGTGGCCAGCGCCCTGGTGGCCAAGCTGCTGATCCTGTTCAGTACCCTCCTGCCCACCATGATCCTCATGCCCATCCTGCAGATGACCGTGGCCAGCATCTGGATCAACATCATGCTGGGCATCTTCAACCTGGTCCCCATCCCGCCCCTGGACGGCAGCAAGATCCTCATGGGCCTGCTGCCTCCGGGGCTTGCGGCAAGCTACGCCAGGTTTGAGCGCTACGGCTTCATCCTCCTGCTCATCCTCTTCTACACCGGTATCCTGCCCCGCTTGATCATGCCCATCATCAAATTTGCCCAGGGAGTGATCATGGGGTGAGTGCCCAGGGCAAGCGGCCAACGGGCGTCACCCATGCACCTTCCTTGCAATCCGTGCCGGTTAGCGAGTTGCCTGAAACTCCCTCCCCCGGGCGGCGCCTAAACTCTCTCTTTACTTCTCCCTCCTTTTGCACCATAATAGTCACATATGAGCGATTAAATCCATTTTACTGTTCACATATGAGGATATTAACCAACCATGCTTTCTCCTGAGATGCAGACCCGGCTTCGGCAAATCGGCAACAATCTTCAGCTGGCCCGTAAGAGACGGCAAAAGACCGTCCGTCAGGCGGCGGAGATGATGGGGACATCGTTATCATCGGTGCGCAGGATGGAAGCCGGTGATCCGTCAGTGCGATTCGAGACCTATCTTGCCGCCCTGGAGGTCTATCAACTCGATCATACCCTGCGCTTCGCCGATCCGGAGGACGATCGCATCGGTCTCGCCTTGGAAAAACAGCGGCTGCCGCAACGGGTGCGCAGCAAAAAGGAGAAGCGCCTTGATTTCTAGGGAGGAGTTGGCCCCTGCCCCCGGCACCATCCGCAGGGCCACCATAGACAGGCGCGGGGACCTGGTCGCCAAGGCCTTCGAGAGGGTGGTCTTTATCGAACTGCCCGGGGAGCAAAAGCCCGTGCCTGCCGCCCTGTTCACCCTGGATACCGGGTTGGCGGTGGGTTCCTTCCAATACGGCCGCCGCTATCTCCAGCGCCCCAATGCCATCGCCATCGACCCCATCAATCTGCCGCTGACCGACCATGCCCATGTCACCCGCAAGAATAACGGCATCTTCGGGGTCCTGCGCGACGTGCTGCCGGACAGCTGGGGCCGGTACATCATGGCCAAGCACCGAGGTCTCCCCTTTGGCACCTTGAAGGATTTCGAGTTTATCGACTTGGTCTCCGACCATGCCGTGGGCGCCATCTCCTTTGGCAAAAGCCCGGAGAGGGCCGCCACGCCACGGGAAAAGTCGATCTCGCTCGCTGATCTGGCCGTGGTGGCCCAGGTCATCGACCAGGCCATCGAGGACCAGGAGTTGCCGCCGGAGGTCTTGCACCTCCTGCGCCAGGGGACCTCTCTGGGCGGCGCCCAGCCCAAGTGCACACTGGTCATCGATAATGAGGAGTGGATCGCCAAGTTCGAAAGCAGCAAGACCGCGGTCAAGTATCCGGGCATCGAGTACGCCACCATGACCATGGCCAAGAGGGCGGGCATTCGGGTACCGGAGATCCGCCTGGAGTCGGTGGGGGGACGCATGGTCTACCTGATCAAACGCTTCGATCGCGAGCACGGCCGCCGCCTGCCGTTCATGAGCGCCTTTGCCCTAAGCAATCTCGACCTGGATGAACTGGAACGGGGCTCCTACCCGGAGATCGCCACCCAGATGCGCAAATTCGTCAGTCAGGTGCAGGCGGATCACCACGAACTCTTCCGGCGGATGGCCTTTAACCTGCTGGTCAGAAACGAAGACGACCACCTCAGAAATCACGGATTTCTCTATCAGGGCAGCTGGCGGCTCTCTCCGGCCTACGATATCGTGCCGGTGCCGGCCCGCCGCCGGACAGGAGATAGATTTCACCTGTCATTAAACATCGGGGATCAGGGGTCAACGGCCACCATCACCAACCTGCTCAGCCAATGCCGACGCTTCAGCCTGGACCAGGGGCAGGCCCTGGCCATCATTGGCCAGGTCAAGGATGCGGTGCGCGATTGGGAGGCCGAGTTGATCCGGGCGGGGGTTAGCGGGAAGGATCGGGATGCGGTCAGTTGGTGCTTTACCGGGGTGCAAGGGGACGCGGGGGTGTAGCATTTTCTCCCGGATCGAGGGCCTCCAGCCGATGCAGTGTGGCAGAGGTCATGGTCTCGTGCCAAGAGGCATTGGCTCAAGCGGCAACCCTGCTCCAGTTGCGGAACAAGGGCTGTACGCTGTGGAGTGCGGGGCCCCGTCCTGCTTTCTCCAGCGGTGGCTTGTCACCGCTACCCATCAACGCTTGATGACAGAACCCGACTGCGCGGGACAATGACGGCAAGCCTATAGGCACGGGTTCCACGCAACTCCCCTCTTGTCCACACTTCCTAGCTTGCCCCTTCTTGGCAGGCAGAAAAAATCGTCCTTTCCCGAACAAACTCCCTCCTCCCATCACCGCTGGCTAGACGCAGTCCAATCCTGCTTGCGAGAAGGGTAAACATTCTTCTCTATGGTGCAAAAAAAATTCGCCGTAGACCAGTCGCCCCCCAGACCATTTCCCTAGCCAGCAAAAAAACTCTTGTCAAATTCCCTCCATCAGGATACCTAACTATAAGTAATCACGATTAATTACCTGATTAAGTAATGCCAGACCCTGTCATTTTGCACAACAAACACAGTAACCATCGACCACAAGAGCAAGATCCTGATTAATAAAATGGATAAGAGCAACTCCCTTAGTCAAAAAATCATCTCAACAAGAATGCCGAACAAATTTCTACCGCACTGAAAACCTTCCCTCCCACCCGATTATCTCATGACGAAGCTACGGGTCAGGTAAAAAGCCAAGCCAAGGTAACGGGGACGAGGGCATAAAAACCTGCAATACTCACATGCAACTTGAGAAGAAAATAGCCTGCTGGCCGTCACTGATAGTTTTCAATCTTTCTGGAAGACAGCGAGGCGCACCGAATAACCTTGCCTAAAGAAGGATAAATCCATGATGAGACGGGTACTGGAAACGCTCATTTTAAATTTGTTGGCTACCACAATATACAGTGTGGTTGAAAAAGCTATTCCGTTCCAAATATGGATTGCAATCATAGTAAATATGGCAATAATTTACTACGTTTTGTCCATAAGTAGCAATATATATATCAAGTATAGCTCAGCTATATTGGTTATTGCCATATTTTTTTATTTGGCAACAAATTTATCAACTGTATTCGGATTTAACTCACCTTTATCAAACCTAGAATCATTTCGTAAATACTACTATTTCAAGAAAAGTGATGCCATTGATGGTGGAAATGCAAGTTTACTACAACCAGAAATACACAATGGCATACTTAAACTAACAATCGATAGACCTGAAGAAATTCAAAATAATCATGTATACGTTAACTTTGGATCAATACATAAGGTTGAAGATGAGTATTGGTATCTTGAATCAATAATATCTGAAGAATTCACAAATTACATTAATGGTCAATTTTCAATTCCTATCTCAAAATTATCTCCAACTGGAGACAATTTTTATATTTATCTTACAAATAAACCAAAAGAAAACAGATGGGTTGAAATATCAAATTTCAACCATCCTTTTTTTCGAAAAATCCAAATAGGAGATAAGAAATGAACACGTGGAAGACTATTTGTTTATCGATCATGTTGGTTATTTTCACCTCAAGTTGTGGCGCGAATCAAGACATCCCAGACGTTTTCAATGTCACCTTAAGTGTCAAAGCAGACAATATTGCGAACAAAAGTGCATCACCAATAGAAGTTACAGGAAATCCCGTATTCATCGAAGTGAGCATGAGCACAAAAGATGATAGCCCTGGCGCAGGTTTTTATGTGCACCTCATCCAGAAAGAAAGTGGGGCGGGCATCAAGTATTACTACCAAGGTTCAACGGGATTCTTCAACAAGTCAACCAATTCCATTCCTGTTTGGTTAGGGGGAGAGACTGGCACAAACAAATACTATCAAATATACGGCATCGTTAGCAGGACAGAACAATATGAAAAAAACTCCAAAGGGATTAAAGAATTCGATACTCTCCCAGGGAATCCAGTCTCAATGCTTAATGTAAAACGTGTCCGGTGACACCGTAGCAATACAATTAATCGAGTTGTCGTGAAACGACCAAAGAGGTAGATGCCCTAAGGACATGCTTGTCTGGCTTTCTTCCCTGGGACATCAAAAAACTATTCTTTATCACCCCATCACCTATCGCATAAAAAGGAAGGAAATCACCATGACTCCAGAACCCCAGCCAAACGCACACGCCACAAGAATGCAACTCCTTGGAATAATTGCAGCATCCATTTGCTTCTTAATTGGTTTTTGGCACACAGGTAAAGGCCTAGCCTATTTCAACATTCTCAACTCAG
>CAYSFY010000008.1:5285-35324 GCA_964430285.1 uncultured Desulfobulbia bacterium | reverse complement strand
TCGCGATCCTTTTGGTCTTAATCGTTGCCTATGCGAAAGCCGTTAAAGGATCTCAAGCAGCGTTGGTTATATACCTCGTCTTTGCCACCGTGAACTTCGCCTGTAATTTGAACTCATTTTACCCTAACTACCGTAGTGACGCGCTGATTAGACAAGAATTACGAGCACATGATGCGGCTCTTGTTGATTTGAAGGAAGCGATTGAAAAGGAGTTTAAAGATCCCAAGCTAGAGACGCTCACTATTGAAATCGGGGGCATGAAAGGGCAGCTACAAGCGCAAATACGACAACGTGGATTCGGGCCACGCGCAGAGGACGATTTGCAAAAAATTGAAATAAAGTTGGAGCGCAAGATCGGCACTATCACACGACTAAAACTGGGCAAGGCTGAGAGTGAATGGGAAGACATTGCCTTGCAATATGGAAAATTTGTCGACGAAGAACTCAATACATATCTCAGCAAAAATCGTTACCCAGACAAAATTGATTTGATGCGCATGGCAATTGATCATCAATCAATTTATGCCACAAAAATTAAGGAATCATTGGACTCAAAAATTCCACTAAAGGTAGTTCCTGATTTTGTTGAGGATATCATCAAGGGATACCAAGAGACCTGCAAAAAGGCTGTTGCCTTGGCCCCAAAAGGGGATGCATCAAAAATATGCCAAGATAATTATGCTTCAGCCAACGCGGAGATTAACACCTTTTCCCACACCTTCGCTTCTGTTGCCCAGACTTTTTCTGATGGTGGCACCCTAACAGTATTGGCCATTACATTATTTTTGGATTTCATCTTTCCATTGGCAATTTATTTACTGGTCAGACCGAAGGCAATGGACCCTTCGGTTGGCTGGACAACTGGCGGGAAGCATATGCCGTCTACCGCAAACTAAGGTGCAACAATGAACATCGAAAAAAATCCAAAAAAGAGTTTCCAGGTAGGTGACGATATAGTCCCACCAGAAGTACAACTAAGCCCTATTATTGATTCCACAGAACAGGCCCCGACAGGTGAAGATAATGACCGTCGAAAAATTCTTTTCAACTTGTTGAAAGGGAGTGAAGACAAACATTTTGTTTTTCTGTATGGGACGCCTGCTTCCGGGAAAACCGCTGTACTGGGCTCAATGTTATATGCCATGCAGCGCCCCGAGTCTAAAGGGAAATTATTTGTCCATGGGTCGGGTGATGGTTTTTTCAAACAAGGTCTTGTCCTTTGGATGCGAATTCTGGAGGCCTTTAAGGAACATCGCTTTCCTCCACGGACAGGATCAGGCTCGACGATTCAGTTGCATGCGGAGTTTACGCCTCACGGGAGCGCAAAATCGCTCAATCTCATTTTTCTCGAAATGGGTGGCGAGGATCTTAAACAAGTCATGATATCTCCTGATGGCTTACGCGCGTTACCTTTGCATATCAATCAATTTTTTAAAATCAGGGCTCTGAAACTTGCTTTTATCGTGACGACCTCTTGGGAGGATGCCAGCAAAGATGACATGGCAATCGATAGTTTCATAAGCTACCTAAACGAACATGCTGCGCATTTGACCACCAATCGCTTTTTACTGCTGATCACCAAGTGGGATACAAAAAAAAGCAATAGCGAAGAATCAATCGACACGTTCGTGCGAAGAGAGATGCCACAGACTTATAACAAACTGAGTGCAAAGAGGAATATCATTCAGCCGTTTTCGGTCGGGGATGTTATTGCCTTCTCTGATGATGGCAAGTCACATCCAGACGACATTATAGAGACCTTTGACTTTGCCGCGAGTCAAAGGCTATTTGGCAGGATCTTCGAGACTTTTACAAGCATCCCTCTACATCCGAAGCCGTCTTTTTTTCAACGAATCATCAATGCGTTTCGGGGGTGAGGACGTGGACTTCGGCGCATATGCCTTATCAACGGTGGATGGTTTTAAGTTTATTCCCTTTGGCGACCAGACCATCCGAAACATACTGAGTGGGAATGAATCCCTGCTTGATCTGGATTCTGCACTCGGGTTGCGCGTAGGCAGTATCATCATGCGCTATCAACGCCTTACTTTGGGTGGGCAGTATGTACATGCCTATTCGATCTATAAAGGTGCCTTAGAACAGAATGCAGGCCGGGTTGGGACATTTATCGGTTTGACCTTGGTCTTCTCTGCCAGGATCAACGCGAAAGAAATTAATCTCGGCACGTACTTTCGTGAACTTATTGATGGCCTAGCAAACCTAGTCATTAAAGATGATCGATTCTTTCAACAGGTAGATCTAAAATCAGTCGATTACTTTTGCAATGAGACTCGTTACTCCGACGTGCTTTTAGCAATTGGCGAAGATAGTAGGCCTTTGGCATTTAGCCCGGCTCAACAGACACAGAAGAACAGACTGTTTCACACCAAGCACGATCTTGGCAATGCCTTTAATGCGATTTGTGAAGACCCAGAAAGTGGCGTTGAATTCCACATTATGCAAGCCACCGCGGAACAGATTTCTTCGTCTACAAAAGTCGGCTTCACCCTAATTGCATGGCCTCCAGTTAAATCAAAACAACAAATTGCCACCAATACAACGCCTTCCTCAAGACCAAAAGCCGTCAGCACGCTGCAAGAACAGACCTACAACCCTTATCGTCGGCCACCATCTAATTCAAACGAGAGCGCTTTAAACTTTACATTTACTGTCAGCACCGGTGACCTGGCGGTCATTGCCGGAATTATCGTTGCTATTTTCTCGTTAGGTCTGATGCTAGGTATTCTTATTAACAGATATTATTCTAGCGAACCCAAGTTGGAGTCGATTGCTACCGATTCAACTCAAGCCAAAGAGCCACGAAGCAGCGATATGTTATCTAAACGTACAAGCGTTACTGAACGAGAATTCAATACGGACGATTCCTCTAATCGTCCCATTGATGCACAAAATACAGGCCAAATTTCACCACCGATTCCGGATGAAACTACTGCTGGGGCAAAAATCAGGACGCCTTTACCATCGAAGTCCCTTTCTTTTAAAAAAATTTATAGCACTCTTTGTCCTATGGGACTGGACTATAAGGCTTTCCGGGATACGTTCATGGAGTGGAATCAGAGCTTCCAAAATCATGAAAACGATGAAAACTTTTTTCTGAGCACGAATGATTATGTCTACATTCCTTCAAAATGCATCTCTACTAAGAACAAATAAGATAGCTGACACTGAAATATGCAGGAACTATCGATAGCCCATATTAAACCTCGACTTGTCAAAAATGATAACGAAATAGCAATTGTTATAGCGCTGGATAAAGGTGCACCTACCGGAGGGGAGTGTCTGGTGACAGTTGATTCGGAACGGTGGGATTCGGGTATTATCGCCTTACGTGATAACACCCGTATCGTTCTACCTTCCCTTAAGCGTGTTTACACCGCTCAGATCGTGTTTTATGACTACTATGGTTTGCGGCTTGAGTCCCGGCTCCAGGTGAAAATCTCGCTATCAAAATCAGGTGACGCTCCTTTTGTTCCACCGGCAACAACAAAGTCATCCCGGAAGAAGTCGGTTTGCGCCATAATCATTGGTCTCGGTCTCGGCATTTGGCTCTTGAGTCTAGAGAAGTACCATCCAGAAAAACTTATAAATGGTACAGGTGCTCAAACCATCAATGACCAGCTGCCGACTGTCAACTCTGAGCAACACACACCGCTAAATACGGCGGGGAAAGAAAAGCCCTTGAAACGGCCAGGAACTGATCAGAAAAAATCGATAGAGATTGACCAGGACTCAATATCGGCCTCGAAAAATGATGCGCTGGCGGCCCAAACACCAAAAAAATCGAACATCTTGTATGCTCCACTCCCGACTGACGGGAATACAAGCCCGGAGCACACCATCCGTGGCAACAATAAACATGAACGAACGAAAAAGCCGGATCTCACAGTGATACCTACTCCAAAAGTTGGTGATGTACCGGCCGCAACATCCAAAGATTCAAATATACTTTTTGCCCCGTCTCCTCATGTCGGAGATTCTTACACGTATCAGACCATTTACTCAAATACGCCGAGCTATAATAATACAGTAAGACGCGATATTGTTGAAATTGACCATGACCAAATTAAAATGCGTAATGTCAACCTCAAAAGTGGATATACACGTTTTGTAACGCTAGACAGAAACCTTGGTGTAAAAGCACTTAGTGAAGGGAGTACCTTTGAACCTGCGCTTAAGTATTTCAATTTCCCAGGTATCGTTGGGCAGTCATGGGAGGCAATTTCTACTGAAAATAAGCCTAACTATCCTGTTAAGGTTCACAAGTCCTCTGGTTCAATTCTTTCAGTGGAGCAGATGACTGTTCCAGCAGGAACATTCACAGCATGGAAAATTTTTATCAATAGTGTGACTTCGTTTAACGACAAAATAGAGTATGGAACCGATATATCTTGGTACGCACCAGAAGTACGGCGGTCGGTAAAGTCAGAACTGGAGTCAAAAGATGAATATGGACAAATTATTGAGAAAAAAACAATAGAATTAATTGCATTCTCCGTACATTGACATCACAACATCCCATCTGATTTAATCGGTTCATTTATCCATTTACAGTTAACCGCCCAGGGGTCTGACCAAGCTAACAGCCTGAAATCATACAATTACATCTGCAACAACAACCTATTTCCTGCTCTATAACGGCGTTTTTGGCATTGAAATGGGCAATATTCACGTCACCCGACGGGCTCGCAGGATGAAACGCTCAACCTGAACAAAAGTGGCGCGAGGTTTTGGCAAACTGGAGAACCTATAGAGGGTATGGAACCAGACTTAGCAAATGGGTATCATCTGCCCCCCTATTTTGCTCATCTTTCATTTCAGCACCTCACCCCTTTCCAATCCCACTTCGCGTGGCTTAAAGATTGTACGTTGTTCATTGAAGCCTCCATTCTCGTGACTTTGAGCGGTCCACGAGTTTGGAGGCTTCGATATTATTCCGGAACTGTCAAAATTTTGTTGTCCACCGGCAAAGCCGGTGGTTTACCTTACGGAAATTATTGCAAAAGTAAAGTGGAGCAGGGCCGCTTGCGACTGGCTCTGCCGCTGCGAGGCAATGGCGTTTCTTCCCTTTGTGCCGGTAACAAACGCCATTGCCGTTGAATCCGTTCGCCTGCCGGAGTTCCCACACGCCACCGATCCAGCCGACCGGATCATTGCCGCTACCGCCTTGTCCCTGGGCGCGGCGCTGGTGACCAAAGACGGCAAACTGCGCAACTATCCCCAGGTCAACACGATCTGGCAAACGGATGATTGCCCTTCTTTGCCGCCCAGGATAAGACTTCACCTCTTTTGTGAATCAATTCTTTTCCTTACACTAAGGTCCAGCGCATCCCAAACAGCCAAAATGTGCCCTTATGTAGGCCGGCAACGCTGCCGCATGCCCCTCCTGTACTGCATATCCTCTTGACAATCACACAAGTTTGAGTATATTGCGGCATTGTTCTGCTGGGCGGGCATAGCTCAGTTGGTAGAGTACAAGCTTCCCAAGCTTGGTGTCGCGAGTTCGAATCTCGTTGCCCGCTCCATTCAGCCCCCTCTTTTTTGGCTGTGCCTCTACATGGGCCGGCGGGCGGAATGGGTTCCAAAAATTGTCGCTGTTGACCATTGTCAATGTTTCACTGACCGGGTCGGCTGATTTATGGAAAAGTGGGTTAATACCCGCTTTTTTTTTTACCTACGCTCTAGACGTGGGCATTGGAGGTTGTGAGGCATGGAAACCGCGACAACGGCTAACATCCGTGAGTTGGTGGAGCCGGTGCTGACCGACTTGGGCTACGAGTTGGTGGAACTCCAGCTGCGCAACGAACGGGTCGGTCTGGTGCTCAGGCTGGTCATCCATCGCCAGGGTGGTATCTCCCTGGATGACTGTACCACGGTGAGCCGGACGGTTGGCACCCTGCTGGAGGTGGAAGACCCAATTGGCAGGCCGTATCACCTGGAGGTATCGTCGCCTGGCCTGGATCGGCCATTGACCACGGCCCGGGATTTTGCCCGCAACATGGGGCAGAAGGTGACGATCTCCTTGACAGAGGATGAAGAGACGAGAACTATCACCGGCCTTATCGCCGGTGTTGATGATATAATGGTTACTGTAACCGTGGATGAAGCGCCAGAACAGATTGCCCTGACGGCAATTGTCAAGGCAAGGTTGGTTATCGAGTTTTGACCGCAATGGTCTCTGGGATGAGGGTTGGAGAAGTCGGATGATATCAGATCTTAAAAGAGTGATCGATCAGGTCTGCAGGGACAAGGGTATTGACCGGGAACTGCTGATCAAGGGGTTGGAAGAGGCCGTCATGTCTGCCGCCAAGAAGAAGTTCGGGCTGCGGCGTGAAATGGAGGCCCATTATAATGATGAGGTGGGCGAGGTCGAACTGTTCCAGTTCCGCACGGTGGTGGAGACGGTTGATGACGAACAGACCCAGATCGCCATGGAAGAGGCGAGACTCCTCGACCCGGAAGTGGAGTTGACCGACGAACTGGGCAGCAAGATGGAGAACGTCTCCGAGCTGGGCAGGATCGCGGCCCAATCCGCCAAGCAGGTCATCATCCAAAGGATGAAGGACGCCGAGCGCGATGTGGTCTTCGAGATGTTCAAGGATCGCAAGGGTGATGTGGTCAACGGCATTGTCCAGCGTTTTGAGCGCGGCAACATCATCGTCAACCTGGGCCGCACCGACGCCATTCTCCCCCGCAGTGAGCAGATGCCGAGACGCTCGTACCATCAGGGTGACCGCATCAGGGCGCTGTTGATGGATGTCCGCCTGGAGTCCCGCGATTCACAGCTGGTTTTAAGTCGCACCGACAAGCAGTTCGTGGCCAAACTCTTTGCCATTGAGGTCCCCGAGATCGCCGAGGGGATCGTCTCCATCCTGGCCGTGGCCCGTGAGCCAGGGGTACGGGCCAAGATCGCGGTCTCCTCCTCCGAGTCCGATGTGGATCCGGTAGGCGCCTGTGTCGGCATGAAGGGATCGAGGGTGCAGAATGTGGTCCAAGAGCTGCAAGGCGAACGGATCGACATTGTCCCCTGGAGCCCGGACCCTGCCAAATTTGTCTCCAACGCCTTGGCCCCGGCCGAAGTCTCCATGGTGGTCGTTGATGAGGAGCGGAAGACCCTGCAAGTGGTGGTGGCGGATGATCAGCTCTCCCTGGCCATCGGCCGCGGCGGGCAAAATGTCCGTCTGGCCTCCGAACTGATGGGTTGGCGGATTGACGTCAAGAGCGAGCAGAAGTATCAAAAGCTCATGGAAGAGGGTTTCCAATCCCTGCTGGCGGTGAAAGGGGTCAACCAACGTTTGGCCGATACTTTGTACGATCAGGATATCACCTCCGCCGAGGAGCTGGCCGCCATCGAGCCGGCGGCCCTGGCCGAGATTCTGGACTCGTTTACCCCCCAGGCCTGCCTGGCCCTGATCGAAGCGGCCAAGGCCGTGCCCAAGCCCAAGAGTGAAGAAGCGGGCGAGGAAGTGGGTGCGACCGAAGTTACGGGTGAAGGTGAAGAAGTGACAACACCCCCAGCGGCCGAGGTTGAGTAGGGCAGAAAGGGATGGCGTATCCGCTCAGGACCTGCCTGGGATGTGGCCTAAAGGCCAACAAGGGGGATCTCGTCCGCTTGGTGATCTCGGCAGGGGCCTTGGTGGTCGATGCAAAAGGGATGCTTCCTGGACGCGGGGCCTATTGTTGCCGCAAGGAGTCGTGTTATCAACGGCTCATCAAGCAGCGAAAAAGATTGGCCTGGCTCCTGCGCTGTCAGGATCCGGAGAAGATGGGTGCGCTGGCATGCGTCCCGGGGCTTGATGCCGTACTTGGCGGGCAGGCGGATGTGGTGTAAGGTATCATTTTACGAAGCCTTGTCTTAAACCAGGCAAGGCTTCATCAGAAGTGTAGATATAGGGAGTTTGTCGAATGAAGGTCAGGGTTTACGAGTTGGCTAAAGAAGTAGGCATGGACAGCAAGGTGCTGGCGGCCAAGCTCATAGAACTGGGATATGATGTGAAGACATACAGCTCAGGTTTAGATGAGCATGTCGCCGAAGATATACGAAAACGGTTGTTGTCGACTCACACCGAGGTCCAGGAGAAGAGGATACAGGCAAGCGGGGGGACAATCATCCGCAGGCGCACCAAGGCGGTCCCCAATATGGACCTCCAGGCCGTGGAACAGGCCTATGCCGCGGCCGAGGCCCTGTCGCCGACTGTCCCAGAAGTCGAAGCTGAACAACCACCCCCCTCTGCGCCGACCCCGTCCGTGCCTGCCGAGCCGGTGCGCGCCCCTGAACCGGCTGCACCAGCCTCTCCCCAAGAGACGGCGACACCGGTGAAAGCGAGCCCTGTGTCAGAGCCACGGCTGGTTTCCGAGCCGACGGCGAGCGCCCCGGCATCCGAGCCTTTAGCCCCAGAGCCTGCCCCGCAGGTGCCCGCCCTGGAAACCACCTCGGCGGAGGAGAGCGTTGAGGAAACGGCGGATGAGCTCCCGAACCAGGCACGGGTGGAACACGCCCGCAAGGGGTTTGCCCGGGTGATCAAAAGGGCGGCCATTCAGATCCCGGTTGAAGCACCTCGCGCCGTACCCAGCAAACGTCCCGCCGCCCCCCCGGCCAGACCCGCCAAAAAGGCGGGTGGCGCCGAACCTCCAACCAAGACTACAACCACGGCCAACACCACCAGTGATGATGCGGCCGGCAAGGGTCACAAGGCCAAGCGCTTTGTCAAATTCACCCACGCGGCGGAGCCCGAGGCCCGAGGCAAGAAGGGGGTCTTGAAGAAGAAGGGCTACGCTGATGTCGATATCGAAGATGTGGCCATGGCCGGCGGCGGCCGCTTTGCCGCTTCGCTGAAGATTGGTCGCGGCGGTCGTGGTGGCGGCAAGAAGTTCAAGGGTGATATCGACCAGGGCGCTGGCGAGACCAAGGCCATTAAAAAACGGATCATAGTCCATGACACCATCACCATTGGTGATTTTGCCCATCGCATGGGGATTAAGGTCAGTGAGTTGATCGCCAAACTGATGCGGCTCGGGGTGATGGCCACGGTCAACCAGTCCCTGGACGTGGAGACGGCCACGGTGGTGGCCTCTGACTTTGGCTACGAGGTGGAACAGGCCATGACCGACGAGATCAGCATCATCAATCTCGAAGAGGAGGCCAGCGGCGGCGAGATGCACTCCCGGCCCCCTGTGGTCACGGTCATGGGTCATGTCGATCACGGCAAGACCTCGATCCTGGACGCCATCCGCAATACCGATGTCGCTGCCGGCGAGGCGGGCGGCATCACCCAGCATATCGGTGCGCACTATGTGCGCTCGGCCCAGGGCGATGTGGTCTTCCTCGACACCCCGGGTCACGCCGCCTTTACCGAGATGCGTTCTCGCGGCGCCCAGGTCACCGACGTGGTCGTGCTGGTGGTGGCGGCCGATGACGGCGTCATGGACCAGACCAAAGAGGCCATCAACCACGCCAAGGCGGCCAAGGTGCCCATCGTGGTGGCGGTCAACAAGATTGACAAACCCAATGCCGACCCCATGCGGGTCAAGCGTGAACTCTCCGAGCACGGTCTGGTGCCGGAGGAGTGGGGTGGCGACACCATTTTCTGCGAGGTCTCGGCCAAGAAAGGTATCGGTATCGACGGCCTGCTGGAGCAGATTCTGTTGCAGGCCGAGGTCCTTGAACTGCGGGCCGATCCCCACCGCCGCGCCCGCGGCCGAGTCATTGAGGCCCATCTGCACCGGGGCCGAGGCCCATTGGCAACGGTGCTGGTGCAACAGGGAACCCTGCGTACCGGCGATGCCTTTGTCATTGGTGACTTTTACGGCAAGGTCCGCATGCTCCTGGATGACAAGGGCCACAAGATCGACGAGGCAGGACCAGCCATGCCGGTGGAGATCCAGGGGCTGAGCGGAGTGCCCATGTCGGGCGACGAGTTCATTGTCCTCCCTGATGAGAAGATGGCCAAGAACCTCAGTAACGAACGGCAGATGAAGAGCCGTGAGATCCAGCTGGGCAAAGCCTCCAAGGTCTCCCTGGACAACCTCTTCGACAAGCTGAAAGAGGGCGACATGAAGGAACTCTTCGTCCTCATCCGCGCCGACGTGCAGGGAACGCTGGAGGCCTTTGGTCAGGCCTTGGCCAACCTCAGCACCGACGATATCCGAGTCAGGATCCTCCATGAGGGGACCGGCACCATCACCGACTCCGACATCCTCTTGGCCGCCGCCTCCAACGCCATCATCATCGGCTTTAATGTACGGCCGAGCTCCAAGGTGCAGGAGTTTGCCAAGAGTGAAAATGTCGATATCCGCTTCTACGATGTCATCTACCACGCCCTGGACGATATCCGGCTAGCCATGACCGGCATGCTTGAGCCGACCTTTGTCGAGCGGGTCTTGGGCCATCTTGAGGTGCGGGACACCTTCAGTGTACCCAAGGTGGGGACCATTGCCGGTTGCTACGTCACCGACGGCAAGATCGAGCGCAACTCCAAAATCCGCTTGCTCCGGGATGGTGTGGTCGTGCATACCGGCAGCCTCGCCTCCTTGCGCCGCTTCAAGGATGACATGAAAGAGGTGTTGACCGGTTACGAGTGCGGCGTTGGTATCGAAAGCTATAATGATATCAAGGTGGGTGATATCCTGGAGGCCTTTGTCATGGACGAGGTGGCCGGGAAACTTTAAGCCCTGCTTGCCCAACCACCGTCACCAGGAAAGACCATGAGCGCCCCACGTAAAACCAAGACCAAATATGCCGTCCCTGAACTGGGGCGCTCGACGAGCCGGCGTCCATCGCGGGTGGCCTCTGCCATCCGCAATGAGCTCTCCCTGCTCTTCTTGCAGAAGGTCAACGACCAACGACTGGCCGAGGTGATGATCACCAAAGTGGAGACCACCCCTGACCTCAAAACGGCCTTTGTCTATTTCGGTTGCCCGCAGGGTCAACAGAAGGTGGTGGAGGCAGGCCTCGTCAGTTCGCGCGGCTTTCTGCGTAGCCATTTGGCCAAGACCTTGAATCTACGCCATATGCCGGAGTTGCAGTTTAAACACGATCTGGCCGCGGTTCGGCAGGCAGAGATGGATCAAATACTTCGCGAGATTGCCAATGAACGTCAGTCATCTGGAGCAGATAGTCAGGACGATCAAGAGAGCTAAGACCATTGTTGTCGCCACCCATATCTTCCCGGATGGCGACGCCTTGGGCTCGCAGCTAGGCTTGAGCAATATCCTGGAGGGGATGGGGAAAACGGTGATTCGCTACAGCGAGGAACCGGTCTCCTATCTTTACGATTTTCTGCCGGAGTGCGACAAGCTGAGCTGTGGGGTGCCTGACCCGAGTCAGGTGGACTGCGCCATTGCCTTGGACTGCGGCGACAGTTTACGGCTTGGCAAGGCCGCCGAGGCCCTACAAACCATCCGGCCGTTGATGGTCATAGACCACCACGCCGGACATAGGGAGTTCGGCGATCTACGCTGGGTGCAATCAGGCCGCGCCTCCACCGGCGATATGGTCTATGAACTGGCCAAGGCCTTGGAGGCGCAAATCTCCATTGAAGCCGCCATCTGCCTCTACGCCGCCATCGTTTCGGATACCGGATCTTTCAAATATTCATCCACCACGGCGGCAACCTTTGCCGCTGCCGGAGAATTGGTGGCCTTGGGGGTCAATCCCGAGCAGGTGGCAGGCAAACTCTTTGATAACTTTACTGAAAGTCGATTACACCTCCTGCAAGCGGTCTTGTCGACCCTGGAAATTTTTGCCGACGGCAAGCTGGCCCTGATCTCCGCTCCCTTGGCGATGTTTACCAAGACCGGTTCCAGGCCCGAGGACAGTGAATCCTTCATCAACTATCCCCGCGCCCTGTCGACAGTCAAGGTGGCGGTGTTCATCAAGGAGAAGGAGGGTGGCGTTGGCCTCAGCATGCGCTCCAAGGGGAGTGACTACGATGTCGCCGCAGTCGCTCGCCAACTTGGGGGGGGTGGTCACCGTAACGCCGCCGGCTGCAACTTCCGCAACGGTGAGACCATGCAACAGGTCAGGGAACAGGTCTTCTCCCTGCTGCTGCCATTGGTTGAGGGGTAAGGTGCACACAATCGCCTTGGGGGTGTCGGCTACGATCCGTCGTGGGCTAGCGAGTCTCCGTGTTTGAGGCGGGGCTCGTGTTGGTGGATAAACCGGTCGGCCCCACCTCCTTCCGCATGGTGCAACAGGTGCGCCGGGCCTTACAGATCAAAAAGGTTGGGCATACCGGCACGCTGGACCCCTTTGCCTCAGGGCTGTTGATTATCTGCATCGGCAGACCGGCGACCCGCTTGATCTCACGCCTGATGGACGGCGACAAGCTCTATGAGGCAGAACTACGACTGGGCGTGGAGACAGACACTCTGGATCGCGAGGGTCGGGTAGTTGCCGAGGCCCCTGTCCCCGCGTTTGATATGGCCACAATCCGGAGCTGCTTGGTCCCGTTTCAAGGCCAACTGCTCCAGGCCCCGCCCGCCTTTTCGGCGGTGAAACATGAGGGCAAGCCTCTCTATCACTACGCGCGTAATGGGGTGGTGATTGAGAAAGCGGCCAGAGCGGTGTGGATCCATGAGTTATGCTGCACCGCTCTGGGGCCAGACACCATGGGCCTCCGGGTCCGCTGCAGCAAGGGGACCTATATCCGGACCTTGGCGGCTGACATCGGCCGCGCCCTGGGTTGTGGCGCCCATTTGACCGCCCTCCGTCGTCTGGAGAATGGCCCATTCTCGGTGGCCACGGCCGTGCAGGGGTCAATGCTTGCGGAAAGAGAAGAGGCCCGGGAGCTCTTGCTGACCAATGCCCTCTCCCTTGAGGCAATCGAGACCATCATTGGCCGTAGAGAGACGGAACACGCGCCAGATGCGGATGAGCCAATAGTCAGGCGCCCGCTTCCTGGAATATAAAAATTCCTGCCTCCCGCACCGCGGGGGAGCAGAAAGAATCGCCACCGGTTGTATACGCATACCATAGCAATTTGATCTTACACCATACCTAGAGAACCAATGGAGGTCTACCGTGACACTGCAAACAGAGCAAAAACAAGAGATTATTGAAAAATTTGGCCATCATCAAGGCGATACTGGTTCTCCCGAGGTGCAGATTGCCCTCCTTTCCGGGCGGATCACCTATCTGACGGAGCACTTCAAGGTCCATAAAAAAGACCACCACTCACGTCGCGGACTGCTGAAATTGGTCGGACAGCGCCGTCGGTTGCTCAACTACTTGAAGAGCAAGAATGTTGATCGGTATCGTGAGGTTATTGGCACGCTTGGCATTCGTAAATAGTGTGGCCGTGCAGGTCAAGGCCTCCGGCGCGGCCTTGACCTGATATCACCTCCGCGGCACTGCTCGGGGGTGCGCCGGAGACAAGTGGTGATACCTCCACTTGCCGAAGAGAATAAGGTTTGACGCTGTTCCCTGGTTGGCAGGGGAGAGCGATGAGGTTACCGCTCACGGAGAAGGAGGGGGCGGATGCCGTCCACCCTTCCCGTGATGGGTTGGATCTCACAATACCGCGAACAATGACGAAAGGTGTGGGTAAGGACCATGTTCAGTTAATGGTGCCAACACCGAGCGGCTATAGGAGAAATGATGGTTAAGAGAGTAGAGTGTGAAATTGGTGGACAAAAGATCACCATTGAGAGTGGGCGTTTGGCCAAGCAGGCCAATGGCTCGGTACTGGTAACCTGCGGCGAGACCGTGGTCCTGGTGACCGCCACCGCCGCCCGCGAGCCCCGGGTTGATCTTGATTTTTTCCCGTTGACCGTGGAGTACCAGGAACGGTTTTATGCCGTCGGCAAGATCCCGGGGAGTTTCTTCCGGCGGGAGATCGGCCGTCCCAGTGAAAAGGAGACCTTGACCAGCCGCTTCATTGATCGGCCGTTACGCCCCTTGTTCGCCAAGGGCTACGCCAACGAGACCCAGGTCATTGCCACGGTCATGTCCATGGATCAGGAGAATGATCCGGACGTCCTGGCCATTGTCGGCGCCTCGGCTGCCCTTGGGGTATCCGATATTCCATTTTTAGGACCAATCGCCGGTATCCGCGTGGGGTTAGTGGATGGTGCCCTGGTCCTGAACCCCACCAAGAGCCAGTTGGAGCATTCCCGGCTCGATCTCATTGTTGCCGGCTCGCGTCAGGCCGTGGTGATGGTTGAGGGTGGGGCTGATAATCTTACTGAAAAAGAGATCTTGGATGGCATCTATTTCGGCTTCGCAGGTCTGCAACCCCTGCTCGATATCCAGGATGAGCTGCGCGGTGAGGTCGGCAAGCAGAAGATGGCGGTACAGGCGCCGGTGATCAACGAGGCCTTGTTGGCCCGTATCACCGCCATGGTCGGCACGGACATGGAGAAGATCACCACCACCGCCGATAAGCAAGATCGCTACGCCCTCTACCACGACCTTGAGAAACAGGTGCGAGAGCAGTTGGCCGACGACCAGACGGTTTCACCGAAAGAGGCCATTGAACTCCTCCATGGTCTCAAGAAGTCCATGATGCGCTCCCATATCGTCACCACCAAAACCCGCATCGACGGCCGCCAGTTGAACGAAGTTCGGCAGATCACCGCCGAAGTCGGGGCCTTGCCCCGGGTCCACGGCTCATCCCTCTTCACCCGCGGCGAGACCCAGGTCATGGCCACCACCACCTTGGGCAGCGGCGATGATGAACAGCGGGTGGAGTCCTTGTACGGCATGGCCTTCAAGCCCTTTATGCTCCATTATAACTTCCCGCCTTACTGCGTGGGCGAGGTTCGCCCCCTGCGCGGACCGAGCCGCCGTGATATCGGCCATGGCGCCCTGGCCACCCGCGCCATTGCCGCCGTTCTGCCCGACCACGAGCAGTTCCCTTACACCATCAGGATCGTCTCCGAGGTCATGGAGTCCAACGGCTCCTCGTCCATGGCCACGGTCTGCGGCGGCATCCTCTCCCTGATGGACGCCGGGGTACCGATCAAGGAACCGGTCTCCGGTATTGCCATGGGCCTGATCAAGGAGGGTGACAGTGTTGTGGTCCTCTCCGACATCCTGGGTGACGAAGATCACTTGGGCGATATGGACTTCAAGGTCACCGGCACGGCCAGCGGCATCACCGCCCTGCAGATGGACATCAAGATCGACGGGGTCTCCCCCGAGATCATGAGTCAGGCCCTGGCCCAGGCCAAGGAAGGGCGTCTCCATATCCTCGGCAAGATGAATCTGGCCCTCTCCCAGCCCCGCACCGAGATCTCGGAACATGCACCCAAGGTCATGATGATGACCATCAATCCCGACAAGATCAGGGACCTGATCGGCCCGGGCGGCAAGATGATCAAGGCCTTGACTGCTGAGTACGATGTCAAAATCGACGTCAATGATAACGGCGAGGTCAAGATCTTCGCCCCCAACGGCGAGGTGGCGGCCCAGGTTGAGGCCAGGATCCAAGGGATCACCGCTGAACCGGAGATCGGCCAGACCTATGAAGGCACCGTGGTCAAGGTGGTTGATTTTGGCGCCTTTGTCCAGATCATCCCCGGAGTTGACGGCTTGGTGCATATCTCCGAGCTTGCCCACAAGCGGGTAGAGAAGGTCACCGATGTGGTCAAAGAGGGTGACAAGATCAAGGTCAAAGTCCTGGAGATCGACTCCCGGGGCAAGATCCGTCTGAGCCGCAAGGCCTTGCTGGAGGCCTAGGCCTCGGATAGAGTCCGACCCAGTCTCTGCGCTATGACTGGTCGGACTCTACTGCCTCCTTTCTTCCCCTCTATGTACAACAAAACGGTCTTCGCTAACGGTATCCGCCTGATCACCGAGCGCACCCCATCGAGGACCGCCTCCTTCGGCATCTGGATTGATGTCGGCTCCCGGGATGAGGACCTTGACGGCAGTGGTGCGGCTCATTTCATTGAGCACATGCTGTTCAAGGGCACCCCCGGCCGTGATGCCGGGGCCATTGCCCGCGAACTTGACCGGCTGGGCGGACAGGCCAACGCCTTTACCACCAAGGAGCATACCTGCCTCTATGGCACGGTCATTGACGCTCAACTCCCCCAGCTTGTCGCCCTCCTCTCCGACCTCTTTTTACACTCACTGTTCCCGGAAGATGAGATCGAACGGGAACGGATGGTGGTGCTGCAAGAGATCGGCATGTCCCAAGACGCCCCCGAGGATCTGATCCACGACCTCTTTGCCGGGGTGCTTTGGGCCGGACACCCCTTGTCGCGACCGGTTTTAGGCCAGCCCGAATTGATCGCCACCATGACCAAACCCTGCTTGCAACGATTTTGGCAGCAGGGGTATCTTCCCGCGCGGGTGCTGATCGCCGCGGCCGGGAACATCGAACACGATGAACTGGCGGCCTTACTCGCGCCATTACGTTCCTGGCACCCCGTTGTCCCCTCCACGCAAGGACCCCTGGCTAGGGTCGCACCAGCCCACCTGCCCCCACGGCTCCTCGTCCAGCCCAAACGCTTAGAACAGGCCCATCTCCTGCTGGGTGGCCCCGGTTTCCCAGCCCATACCGAGGCGCGCTACGCCCTGGCCCTGCTGAACACCATCCTTGGCGGCAACATGAGTTCCCGGCTCTTTCAGGAGGTCAGGGAGAAACGTGGCCTGGCCTATTCCATCTACTCATTTGTCGATGGCCTCAGTGATACCGGCATGGTGGGCATTTATGCAGGGATTGGCCATGAGACAGTGAACCAGGTGCGGGAGCTGATTGGCACCGTGATTGCCGATATCCGCAGCGGTGGCATCACGCTCGACGAACTGCGCGGCGCCAAGGAGTTCACCCGCGCCGGTGTCATTCTGGCCGAGGAGAGCATGGAGGCGCGGATGCAGCGTCTGGCCAAGAATGAATTGACCCTGGGGAGGCATGTCCCCATCCAGGAGGTGGAGGCGGCCCTGGAGCGAGTCCGCCTGGATGAGGTGACGGACATCGCGGCCACCCTCTTTGCCTCCCCATTTGGTGGCGTGGTCCTGGGGCCGGTGCGAGCGGATACCTGCGAACCCGAGACCAGTTTGTTGGTCAGCGATGACGACTACTAACCACCTAACTCAGGGGGGCGACACCATGCGCTTGAACCGCCAACCGCTGCTGCTGCGCTGGCTGATTGCCGAAAGGGATCTCTCCTTGCCAGCGTATCACTCGGAACTCGCTGCCGGCCTGGATGTCCAAGCAGCCCTGCCAGCACCGATCACCATCCCACCCGGAGGGATACTCCTCGTGCCCACGGGCTTTGCCGTGGCCTTGGCCCCGGGCTTTGAACTCCAGGTTAGACCCCGTAGCGGCCTCGCCATCAAACACGGAGTAACGGTCGTCAACGCGCCCGGCACCATTGATGCGGATTACCGGGGCGAGGTCAAGGTCGGGCTGATCAATCTGGGCTCTATCCCCTATACGATTAACCGGGGAGACCGCATCGCCCAACTGGTCCTAGCCCCGGTTTGCCAGGCCGAGATCCAGGAGGTAGAGGAGCTCCCCGCAAGCCAACGCCAGGCAGGAGGCTTTGGCCACACCGGGGTGTGAGTTTTCCGCACACCCATTGACCTTTCCCCTTTATCCCGGTCACCTAAATTCATGCGCTTTTGTGTCCTGGGCAGCGGCAGTAAAGGAAATTGCACCTATGTTGAGTCCGGGGAGACCGCCATCCTGATCGATGCCGGCTTCTCCGGGGTGGAGATCGCCCGACGCCTGGAAACGGTCGGTCTCGACATGGACCGCGTAACCGCCATCTTGGTTACCCACGAACATGCCGACCATGTCTCGGGGGTGGGGGTTCTCTCCAGACGCTACCGGCTGCCGGTCTACGCCAATCCAGGGACCAAAGAGGCTGCCGGCCCCTCCCTGGATAAGCTCCACGCCTTTGCCCCCTTTACCACCGGCATCTCTTTCCTGCTTGCCCCTTTCACCATCCACCCCTTTGCCATCTCCCACGACACCGCGGACCCGGTGGGCTTCACCATCAACGACGGCTGTCATACCTTAGGGTATTGCACCGATACCGGCATGGTCTCCCGCCTGATCCACCACCACCTCCGGCAATGCATGGGTCTGGTGTTGGAGTGCAACCATGACCTGAAGATGCTCAAGAGCGGCCCCTACCCGCCCGCGCTGCAACAACGTATCCGCTCTAAAAGTGGCCATCTGGCCAACCCCGAGGCCATCGCCTTGTTGGCTGAATTGATCCACGACCAGCTGCAGCATGTGGTCCTGGCCCACATCAGCCACTCCAATAACTGCCACGACCTTATCCGCTCCGAGTTGGAGCAGAACCTCCTCTCCGGCCCCACCCTCTCTCTGGCCGAACAGGATATCCCTGGCGCGCTGATTACCCTCTGTTGACCATCGGCATCCTCATCTCCACCAGCCATACCCAACGCCAACAACTCCACGGTGTGGCCCTTGCTCTTCCCCCCCCTCATCCTCTCCTCAACCCATCATGCCCGGCCCACCAGCCCAAACCGACCCAGATAAACATTATTGGAAATCATATTTCCATAAATTAACAAATATGTAGCAACAGCTGCCAACTCCCTCCTCGGCATGCATCACGATAAAATATATTATTGCTTAACAAATCAATATATTAACAATATAATTGCGACATTAGGAGCTGAAGGCACAACCATTGCTTTCTTTTACCAGCAAATGGTCAACAACACTATCACTCGGCCGGTCCCGAGGGAAAACAAATTACCGAGTCAGGACCACAAGGCCACAACCAGGGGAGAACGCTATGAAGAAGATCGAGGCAATCATCAAACCATTTAAGCTCGATGACCTGAAGGAGGCCTTGTCTACTTTAGGCGTCAACGGGCTAACCATAACCGAGGTCAAGGGTTTTGGGCGGCAAAAGGGCCACACGGAGATCTATCGTGGGGCCGAGTATGTGGTGGATTTCATTCCCAAGGTCAAGGTGGAGATCGTGGTGGAGGCGAGCAGAGTGGACGAGGTGGTTAACACCATCATGACCAGTGTCCGTACCGGCAAGATCGGCGACGGCAAGATCTTCGTGCTGCCGGTGGAGGAGGTCTGTCGCATCAGGACCGGCGAAAAGGGGAGGGAGGCGATATGATCTTCACCAAAAAATCCACCTTAGCGACCGAATTAGGCAACCAAAACCATACGGGGGGAACAATGAAAAAACATATTATGCTATTATTGTTGATGGTGTTTTGTTGGTGTGGCTCAGCAGCCATGGCGGCCGAGCCGGTCGCGGACCCTACCGGGGCTAACACGGGAGTGGCAGCGGACATCATTGGCGTGACGGCCGGTGCACCAACCGCCGATGACTTGGCCACCATGGGCCAGACCGAACCCTTGGCAGCGAAATTGGCCGACGTCATCGGACACAACCGCATCGCCATCAATATGGTCTGGACCCTGCTGTGCGGCTTTCTGGTCATGTTCATGCAGGCCGGTTTCGCCCTGGCCGAGGGCGGATTTACCCGGGGGAAGAATGCCGGACACACCATGGCCATGAACTTCATGATCTATGGTATCGGCATCCTCGGTTACTGGATCTGCGGCTTTGCCATCCAGATGGGCGGGGTGGGCGGGGTGGCCTCCCTGGGCGGTGGCACGACCCTCAACAATGAGTTCGCCATCACCCTCTTTGGCAAAAGCTTTGGCCTCTTTGGCACCAAGGGCTTTTTCCTCTCCGGGGACAGCTATGACGCCGTGGTCTATGCGATCTTTCTCTTCCAGATGGTGTTCATGGACACCACCGCGACCATCCCCACCGGCTCCATGGCCGAACGGTGGACCTTCAAGTCCTTTGTGGTCTATGGTTTCTTCATCACCGCCCTGGTCTACCCCCTCTATGCCAACTGGGTATGGGGCGGCGGCTGGCTGGCCATGTTGGGCAAAAATTTCGCCTTGGGTCATGGCCATGTGGACTTTGCCGGTTCTTCCGTGGTCCATATGACCGGTGGTTTTGCGGCCTTGGCCGGGGCCATGGTCCTCGGCCCACGCCTGGGCAAGTTCAAGGCCGATGGCACCCCCAACGCCATTCCGGGCCACCATCTCCCCATGGCGATAACCGGCTGCTTCATCCTGGCCTTTGGCTGGTTCGGCTTTAATGCCGGCTCGACCCTGGCTGGCGGCGACCTGCGCATCGCCGTGGTTGCCACCAACACCATGCTGGCCTCTGCCGCCGGTGCCTTCGCCTCCATGGCCTACATGTGGGCCTTTTACGGCAAGCCGGACCTCTCCATGATGGCCAATGGTTTTCTGGCCGGGCTGGTGGCCGTCACCGCCCCCTGTGCCTTTGTCAATGCCCCGGCAGCCGTTCTCATCGGCGCGATCGCCGGCATCCTGCTCTGCATCAGCGTCTTCTTTGTCGAGCGGGTGATGAAAGTTGACGACCCGGTGGGCGCCTTTTCGGTGCACGGGGTCAATGGGGCCTGGGGCGTGCTCGCCCTGGGGCTCTTTGCCGACGGCAAATACGGCGAGGGCTTCAACGGCGTGCCCGGAGCGGTAACGGGGTTGTTCTATGGCGATTCAGGACAGTTCGTCGCCCAGTGCATCGGCACGGTGACCAACATGATCTTTGTCTTTGTCACCATGTACGTGTTCTTTAAGGTGCTTGACAAGATCGTGCCTCTCAGAGTAACTCCGGAAATGGAGTTGGAAGGCCTTGATCAGAGCGAAGTAGGGGTTACCGCCTATCCGGAGTTCCAACTCAACAAAGCGCACCGTTAACAAAATCAACACCGGGCGGCAGTCGCCGCCCGGTCAACCATCTACTGGAAAAGGAGAACTCGAATGAAAACAAGAAAAAAAATCAGTCTGGCAATATTGGGGGCCATCTGTTGCTTGCAGTTCAGCGGCTTGGCCATGGCGGAACACGAACACGCGACAGTCGAGGGCGATCTAGCGAAGCAACACGTCCCGAGCGTCTCCCCGGCGGAAGAGGAAAAACCCACGGCGAATGTTACGGTCATGGCCATGAGCAAGTATGTCTGGCGCGGCTTTGAGCTGAGCAAGGACAGTATCGTCCTGCAGCCGTCGATGACCGTGGCCTATAAGGGTTTTTCCGCCAATATCTGGGGCAATGAGGATACGGATGTGTATTTGCCACAAGATGGTTCAGTTGATGCGGACACCAACAACTGGACAGAGACCGATTTCACCCTGGCCTACGACTGGTCCGTGGGCCCGGTGGGTCTGACCGCCGGCTATATCTATTACAGCCTTATCGGATTGGACAGCCAGGAGGTCTTTGGCCGTGCCACCCTCCACACCCTATTGACGCCGACCTTGACCGTGTACCGGGATTACGATCACTTCACCGGCTGGTATGCCACCCTCGGCGTGTCGCACACCCTGCCGCTTACCGAGAAGATCGGCCTCAATTTGGGGGCTCAGGTCGGCTACCTGGCGGCCGAGGATGACAGCTCATACCCGGAGTTTGACGGAGTCGGCAATGCCACCACCGATGCCTACAGCGGCTTCCATGACGGCCTGCTGATCGCCTCCGTCGCCATCCCGGTGACCGAGTATATCACCGTCACCCCGATGCTGAACTACTCCTTCCCGTTGACCAGTGACGCCGGTGACCTGATCGAGAGCTGGAGCCAAGAGGTCGCCAATGGCCAGGCACACGGTGACAATGACTTCATCTACGGCGGAGTATCGGTCTCCATGGCCTTCTAGGGCAGGATCGTGATTAACCTGGTGAGGGCGGCAGACCGTGGATGTTTAGGCTGCCTGCCGCCCTCACCCTCCCCGCCCCACCCACGTATCGTTAAGCGCTTTTCCATCCCCCCACTAGCGATGACGCCGTCATCAAAAACAATGCCGAAGCGATTTCTTGTCTTGCAGCATGCACCGTGGACCGGACCGGGTCTGTATCTACGCCAGGCAGCCAAGCATCTCCAGGTCGCCCTGGTTCCGGTTCGGGTCTGGCGGCAGCCGATCCCGGATCCGGCCCTCTATGATGGCCTGATCGTCATCGGCGGTCGACTGGATGAGCAGCCAGGCATCATGCCATTTCTGGAGCAGGAACGAGCGATAATCAGGCAGGCCATTAACTCGGACCGACCCTATTTGGGGATCGGCCTTGGCCATCAGCTGCTGGCCGAGGCCATGGGGGCCAAGATCGGTCGCAACTACTGCACCAGCATCGGCTTTGTCGAAGGACACCTCACCCAGGCAGGCCGTGAGCACCCGATCTTTCGGCGCCTCCCCGGGATCATCCCCCTGTTCAAATGGCACGATCACGCGGTGTTGGAGCCCCTGCCCAAGAGTCTCGCCATCCTGGTCACCTCGGTCGAGTGTCAGGTGGAGGCCATCTCAGTCCCCGGCCGACCCCACATCATCGGCATCCAATCCGTTAATCATGCCGGCGACATGGGGGACGTGGAAAATTATTGGCAAAAGGAAGGCAAATGGGTTAACTCATTGCACGGTAAATATGTCAACCCTGCCGAGCTATTGGCAGATGCCAAAAGATTACACGAGCGGATGGCCCGCGAGTTCGAAATCTTTTTTCGAAATTTTGTCCATCTCTGCTAGCTGGAGACAGAGGGAGCAGTTGGCCTCGCTCTCCTCCGAGGCCAATGCCATGAAAAACAAGACCAGCTTCCCCCTCCTCAATCAGCAAGGCCCATTCGCTACTCTCCACCACCCCCCTGACCGCGACCTCTTCTCCACGGAAAATCGGGGACTGGTACGCATGATGCGCGAGGCAGGCCTGATTACCCGCTACCGGGCCATCCGTGGCCAGATCTTTGACTTCCTGGATGTCAAAAGCTTTGCGGAGATCAGGCAGTTGATCGACGACCGGCACCGCCGCCAGGAGACCAGCCGGCGCTGTCTCGCTCTGCTGGGCAATATGTTCGGACTCGAAGGGAGTGAACGCGAGATCGCCGCCACGGTGGCAGGATATTCGCGGACCGCGGACGGGGTAGTGCGCTTCCTGAAGGCCAAGGTCATGGCCTCCTACGCTGCCCACATTGAGATGACCAACGAAATTGATGCCATCTCCAGCCCGGTGGACCTCCTGCTCATCATTTTTGACGACCGCTATCACAAGAAGGCCCGCTTCGAGGCCAAACGCAAACTAATCCTCATGGGCCTGGCTGGCTCCATCGAACAACGCGAGCGGGAGACCGGCATTGAGAACAAATTCTATGAGTTCCTGAACTTCTTAAACGAGAAGGTATGGAGCCAGCAGAGCAAAATTGGTGAACTGGAGGTGGCCTATCTCCTAAGCCAGCACGCCCCGCCGGAGTTCACCTGTCAGTCGGTGCGGGTGATCACCCCCCAGGAGGCCCGGGGCCTCGTCAGGCAACCGGGAGAGAAACTGACCCTGATCAAACGCCGCCGTTTTCAGGTGGGGAAGCGCGAGATCCCCATCTATGTCTCCATCCGCAAGAAGCCTCCCGAGGCCAAGGTCCTCAAACTCCTGCGCAAGGGGGAGGAGAACCCGGCGGTAGCGGTGGACGATGAACTGGGGTTGATGGCGGTCCTCGATTCGGTGGCCGAGGTCAAGCTCTTTCTCTCCCACCTGACCCAGAGCGCCATGCGGGCCGACTCCTTCATGACCCTGGAGGAGATCTCGGACACCCTGACCGGCGGCCGCCACCAAGGCGGCAACATCGGCAGCTCGGCCCTGACCCCGATGTTCAAATTCTTTGCCCGCATGGGCGGCATGCGGGTCGAGTTCATCATGCATAGCAACAAGACCTACCTCAACTACATCTACCAACGGGACATCTCCCACGATGAGTACGAGATCAAACGGATCTTTGACTCCGGGGTGGCGGAGATGCTCTTTCCCCAGGACATCTACGACCTGGACATGGCCGACATCAAGGAGCGCCAGCTGCGGCTGTGTCGCCGTCAAATTGAGGAGTCGTGAACAAGGTGGGGAGGTGCAAAAAAAAAGCAGGGTCATTGCTGACCCTGCTTTTTTTTTGCTTGCTTGCTGCTCTTGCTGGCGCAGGCTATTCTTTTCGTCTGACAAGGCCCGCCAGGCCAATCAAGCCCGTACCGAAGAGGAGCATGGTGGCGGGTTCAGGGACCGGGGCCACAGGGGCATTGCCATTGATAGCATCATTACCGCAAGACATGGTCCAATGCGCACCCAAAGTGAAGCCCGTATCCTGAAGGCCAATATCAGCCAGCGAAAATGAGACAATACGATAATAGGACGTCAGCACGTCTGAGGCCAATCCGGAGCCCTTGTCGTTGGTAAAATCACTCCCAGATTTCAGAGTACCAGATTGCATTGCTAACGGGTTCGAGGCGGTGAACCCAGAATAGACACCAGTATTCCAAGTGGATACTTGATAGAGCCCGGCGTTATCAATTCCAGGAGTACCAGAATTTCCGCCTATATTTAACTGGTTAGCATTCGATCCATCGTATGTCTTTGATTGAAGACCGAAATCAACCGCGTACTCATAGGTCGTGGGAGTTCCATCAAAGGACAGTGCCAGATCTCCCGTCCAATAATTGACATTACTATGCGTCACCTTGCCGTCCATCAGGTCAAATCCAGTTTGCAGTCCAAACCACAAGGTGTTCCCTACTCGTTTGTAGTATAAATATTCGGCATCAAAGTCTTGACCACCATACCCAGGATCAACAAAGTTACCATTGACAGTATGGATAGTATCGTCATTGGCAAATTGAATCCACCCTGCGCTAGGGTCCGTGAAAATAGCAAGTTCGTTTGCGGAAGCGGTCTGCACGGAAAAAGGCGCAGCCAGCAAGGCGATCAGTGATGAGCATGCAAAAGTCAATCGTAGGTGATTTTTCATTTTTTTACCTCCATTGCGTGAGCCAGGGAAGGGGCACAGAATTCATTACGGTTAACACCAGGCTGCAATCGTGGTGCCAAGAGCAACAGCGGGAGGCATAAAAAAAATTTACCATTAATTCAAAAAGTTAATACGAAAGAGGCAGGTGGAACAGGGGAAGGGATATGCTCTGAAGCAGATTTTTTTGGAAATCCGGAAAAGTGAATGGAAAATGCGGAAAAT
Source organism: uncultured Desulfobulbia bacterium (assembly GCA_964430285.1). Classification (GTDB taxonomy): domain Bacteria; phylum Desulfobacterota; class Desulfobulbia; order Desulfobulbales; family VMSU01; genus VMSU01. Next base: position 10,327 of record CAYSFY010000008.1, on the reverse strand, counting down.
CTTATGCCCCAAAACCGATTGAGACAAGGAATTGATATATCGCTCAAGAACCTTGTCTTCTATCGCTCGTGGTTATTATAACATCATGGCCCCCCCCTGTAGGCGAGTGATAAGAGCGTTCGCTTTCAGCAAGAAGCTTAGAACCCGCCAATTTTTGATCTAACAGATACGACTTACTCTTTGGTAAGAGCAGGTTTGCGCCAACTTGGCGACAAAACGTAAATGATAATCGGCCCGGAAAAACAGGTGGCAGGGGTCTTACTGATGAGGGCCAACAACAGGCCCACCCCAATGGAGGCGATGATCTCGGCAACGTGCATGGTGCCGATGACTCGGTTGAAGTGGATCCAGTTGACACGGAAGGCGCACATCAGACAAGCGGCCGCGACCAGGAACACCAGGCCGAGTGTCGGAGCGGGAAAAAGGATGGCACTGATAGCCAGCCAGGCCGCCGCCGGGCTGGGCAGGCCGCGAAAAAACCCGGGTGGGGTCCGGTCCTTGGATCGGCCATAGTCGTAGAGCCGAACCAAGGTGGCGATGACATAGAAAAGGCCAATCCCCAGGGAAACCGGCGACCAGCCCACCCTGGCATTGACCAGAATGGCGGGGGCCAGGCCAAAGCTCACCATGTCGGCGATGGTGTCGAACTGCTTACCAAAGGCGCTGGAGACCCCCAGTCGGCGAGCCACGGCACCGTCACTTAGGTCAAAGACCATGGCGGCAAAATTAAAGGTGACCCCAAGGCCGAGTTGGCCCTGGCTGGCACACCAGATGGCAGCCAGACCGCTGCCCAGATTGGAGAGGGTCAGAATTTGGGGGATGGCAACCTGAATCGAGGCCAGGGCCTTGGGGGGCAGGACCCGGATCCCCACCGAGATAGTCGCCAGAATCACGGCCAGCCAGATCAGGGCATTGCCCGCGTGGTTCAGCCAGGGCGTGGCGCAGAGGATGGCCATGGCAAAAAAGAACTTGGCGATATTTTGCGAAAAGGCTTTGCTCTTCCCGAAGTCGTTGGCCCCTTGGACCTGGACCCCACGCAGAAAGGTGGAGGCCAAGTCAAGGGCCAAGAGGATCAAAAGGCCGACTCTGTCGATCGCCGACCAGAACAGGCCCAAGGTGCTGTAGGTGATTAATTTGTCGACAATGGGATCAAGGATCTTGCCCTCATCGCTCACCTGACCGGTCTCGCGGGCCAAGGCCCCGTCGACAATGTCAAAGATAATTACCGTGGTCACGGCAAGAACCGCCAGCGCCCCGAAGAACTGCCAGGGCAACCCGCTTCGAGTCGCTAACTCATGGCGATAGACCCAAGCCAACCAGCCGGGGATAAAAAAGAGCAAGCGCCCCACGGTTATCTGGTTCGGGGAGATCCCCAGGTCGTAGCCGACCCAGCGCACAAATCTAACAAAAAGTCTCTTATGCATGCGGTTGGTAATAGCGGTAAAAGGAATAAGGTAAAAAGATCACGGCAGCTCATGGACGCAAGCCCGCTGCACTAAACTCAATTTACCACCATTTGGCAAGGGGGGAGTTTGGCGCTTTTGGCAGCTGGACTACCAGTGAGCCTTGACCACGATCTGTTTCATGGATTCACGGAAGATCTCCTGCCGGTACGTAACATTCAAGGTTACAATATAGGAGCCGGGGATATCAAAGGTATGCCGCGGAGTTGTGGTGTTGGTCACCTCCCCGTCCCCGAAATCCCAGCGTATCGAGACCGGAGTCGGACCGCCCTCCATAAGCGGTTGAAAGGTCACGGTAAGCGGCGCCACCCCGGTGGTGGGCGTGGCGGCAAAAGCGACCGGCGGGATATCGGCAGTCGTGGCTTTCCGGCTCGTGGCGAGGAGTGGCTGCTTCAGGTTGAGCAGACCGGCACCTGCCAGGCCGCTGACCTGGACCGGGGTGGCGCGGTTGTCCATGGAGCCATCCCCCAGTTGACCGTAATTGTTCCTGCCCCAGGCCCAGACCGAACCATCGGCCTTGACCGCCAGACTAAACATAGAGCCGGCGGCAATACTGGTGACCGTCCGCAGTCCCTCCACCGGCTGGGGTTGTGAACGATTTTCCGTGCCGCCGTCGCCGAGTTGACCATAGTCGTTTTTGCCCCAGACCCATACCGTGCCGTCTGCATGCAGAGCCATGGTGTGTTGATCGCAGGCAGTGGCCACGATGTTCTCGGGGGCGGCGAGCAAGGAGGGGTTGGCGGTGTTGTCGAGGGTGTGGTTACCCAACTGACCTTCCCGATTGTAGCCCCAGGTCCAAACCTCACCGGTGGAACTCAGGGCCACGGTATGATTGGATGCCGCAATCCCGGTCAGGCAGGCGGAGAGGTTGGCGCGGATCGGCTTAGTTTGGGACGCGGTGGAGCCGTCTCCCAGTTGGCCAAAGGTATTTCTCCCCCAACCCCAAAGGGCGCAATCGTAGGTAAAGACGAAAATAGAGGATTGACCGAGGCCTATCCCCGCCACCTCCTCCACTCCGGTGATCTGGAGCGGAGTCAGGACATTGGCATGACTGGAATTGATGGTACCGTCTCGGTTCTGGCCCCACAGCCAAACGGTGCCATTCGTTTGCAGCGCCATGCCGATGCCGGCATTCATGGCAATTGCGTTGATCTGTTCAAGGGAGGAAATCCTGACAGGCCTGGAGTGGCCGGTAGTGGTGCCGTCACCGAGCTCCCCGGATTGATTTGACCCCCAAGTCCAGACGGAGCCGTCGCGACCAAGGGCCATGGAACTGGTATTTCCGGCGCTAATCGCCTTGATCTCGGGAAGCCCCTGTACCTGAACCGGGGCAGTGGAGTATTGCAGCGTACCGTCGCCAAGTTGGCCCTGGTCATTAACCCCCCAAGCCCAAACCGTACCATCATCGGCCAGGGCCAGGGCATGACCACCACCGGCGGCAACGGTGGCGTAGGTCATCGCGAACGCGGCCGTCCCGAGAAGGAGAGTGGCGATGGTAATGCCGACTACGATGACAATGGCCCTAGGGCGACTCCTCATCGGGATGGTCTCTGCACGGAAAGGTTCAGCGGGAAAGGGAACCATATGCCACTGGCGTCAGGAGCAGGCCCACATGTCAGTTTGCGGGCCACCCCGGCACCCCGGATACGTGATCAGCAGCTATGCGATGCCTAACAGTGGCTACAGATCAACACCTTTCAGCCCATCAACTCCTGCTCAATGGTATCCGGGTCGCTGGAGTTATAGTAGATAATATTCTTAAGATGGTAGAAACTATCAAGATCGATCTCGATGAAGTGCAAGGCAATGCTGTCGGCATCTACCCGGACAACTTTGCCCTTCATGGCCAAACGGAGATGACTGGTGCTGCCGCTCAAGGCCAGGGAGAGATCGCAGGTCTCGCCAAGTTGGTGGCCGGTTATCCCAAGGACGGCAACGCCGGTAACGCTCAAGTTTTCAGTCGCGCACTGATTGTAACGCTTATCATTAAAAATGACATCGGCGGTCGTCTGAAAGGGCACTCTGGTGTTTTTTCGCCGTTCTTTACTCATCCCGTTCTCCTTTGATTATGCCTTTGCCGCGCTACTCTCAGGTTGTCCGCCTGCAGGCGCGAATCCATTTCGTCTTGGAACGTTGCCCCGCAGGGGGGGGTCGGGAACACCCTCCGTCCTGCCCTCTCCTCTATAACGCAGCATAGCACATGGCTATCTGATTTTCATCATCTCATCAACAAGATCCCTTCGCGCCGCAACATGGACAGCGGATCGAGCAAGGGTATGCGCCCGCCATCCTCCAGCCAGGCGGTACCGACCAGATCTCCATTGGGCTGTTTGGCGAATTTGATCATACTTTGCTCGACCACCTGGATCTCATCGCAGGCCAAGGCCCCATGCCAATTTCCGTTGGAGACAATCACCAGCGTCGTGCATGAGGCAGGAGCACCCTCGTGAAACTCTTGGCCCTCCGCGGTCATGATCGGCAGGGAGAGCTCCATGAGTGTCCGCTCCTTGACCAGCGAGAGACTACCGTTGAATTGGCGAGAGAGCCTCTGCATGAATCGAGAAAAATCCTTAAGCGGCACCGTGGCGTCTTGCAAATAAATTTGAGACTTGGCTGGAGAGACTGGCCGAATCAAGGCAATGACGCTGCTCTGGATAGCAACCGCGAGCCCGCTGATGGTGATGATGCGGACGGAAGTCGGTGGACAGGGGGTGTACTGCCCATCAGGAACAGGGGCCTCCCGGCGGGAGACCCCTCCCATGCTTGGCAGCCCCTTCTGGAGGAGGGCAGCCACCCCTGGGGAGAGCAGCCAAGCATCAAACAACCCTTTCAAGGCTGAGCCCATGGGGCCAGCTGTGCTCAAACCACTTTTGAACTCCGTAAACAAGCGGTCCAGGGCTATCGCCTCCACGGGCGGCCCTTCGCCCAGCGGCTCAGGCCTGACTGCGGACACTGGCACGGCCGGAGGTTGACCTGCCGGCAGGGGCGCTAATGGCCCTACCGCTTTCTGCTGAATCTTCCCTTTTAAGGTCGTAAAACGGGCAAACAGGATTTGGAAGGTCCGCTCCTCATGGGCCGGGTCGTCGACCAGCTCTTCATAAAGATTGACCAGATGGGCCATGGCCTCTTTGAGAAAATCTATGGTCTCGGGCGGAGAGTTGCCGTGGGTTTTGATGTACTCCAGGACGTTGGTGGCCATCACCAGCATGGCATGCACGGGCTTACGGCCCTGAAAGTGTTCGCGGAGAGAGGTGAATGCGGCCTCCAGCTGCTCCACCCGTTTAGGGCTGAGACGCCAGTCCTGGGCAATGACCTCGGCCTTAAGGCGCGCGATGGCATCTTCGACAGGCAGGGTCACTGCTGGTTTCCTAGGCTGCGGCCTGATCGTGGCGGTACCTGAACGGCTGACTTTCCGATGGTATTATCCTTCATTCGCGTGTACAATCGTTCATGCTTCATTCCGGTGGCCAGGGGCTATGGAGCTAGGCCACCCTCCAGTCATTATTAACAAGCTCTGTACGTTAGCACAACGTCAAAAATCCAAGGACCAAAAAAGGTGGAACTGATCTTTGCGACTGT
>CAYSFY010000008.1:1904-5275 GCA_964430285.1 uncultured Desulfobulbia bacterium | reverse complement strand
CCTTAGTCGGCTCTTTTTTGAATGTGGTGATCCTGCGCCTCCCCAACGAAAAGGAGTCCATTATCTTCCCGCCATCGCACTGCCCCCAGTGCCAGGCACGGATACAATGGTATGATAATATCCCCCTGGTGAGCTTTGTGCTCCTGGCCGGACGCTGTCGCCACTGCCAACAACCGATCTCTTGGCAATACCCGTTGGTGGAACTGCTGATGGCCCTGTTATCCTTGGCCCTCTACCGCACCTTTGGCCTGGGAGTCTCCTATGTGGTCTATTTCCCTTTTTGCGCCGCCCTGCTGGCCATTATCTTTATCGATCTCCACCACCAGATCATCCCCGATATCATCAGCCTGCCCGGCATCTGCCTGGGCTTTGCCGCCTCCTTTGTGCTGCCTACCCTCTCCTGGCAGGCCTCTCTTATCGGCCTGCTGGTGGGCGGCGGGATCTTTTACGCCATTGCCGGGGGGTATTACCTCCTGACCAAACGCGCCGGCATGGGAGGTGGCGACATCAAACTCCTGGCCATGATCGGCGCCTTTCTCGGCTGGCGCTCCCTCCCCTTTGTCATCTTCGCCAGTGCCCTGCTGGGGTCGATAATCGGTATTGGCGCCATGATTCAACAAAAAAAGGGGGGCAAGACCGTCATCCCCTACGGGCCGTTTCTGGCAGTGGCCAGTTTCGCCTACCTCTTCTTCAGCCAAGAGATCTGGTGGTTGACGGAACGCTATTACCTGCGGTAGAGAGGAAAGGGAAAAGAGACTATCGCCTATGAGGCTGTAGCGCTTGACCCGACCTTACGTGACAGATGGCAGATAGGGCCGGCTTGCGCCGCGACTGACCCCCATTCGCACCCTGGCAGCTTCAACCTATGTGCAAACGCCCTGCCCCGTCCCCGCCAATACAACCAGCAAAGGCATACCGCGACCCGCTGTAGGTCGCATTAATCCTTTGTTCAATACATAAGGAGTTTGATCTTGAGTGAGATGAGTAAACGGGTGTTGCTGGTGGATGACGAAGAGATCGTCCGTGAGGTGCTCAGTGCCCTCCTCGGCCGCAACGGCTACGAGGTGGAGACGGCCAACAATGGCCAGGAGGCCTTGGCCAAGATCACCAGCGGTTTTTTTGACCATATCATTACCGACCTCAGCATGCCGGTCATGGACGGCTTGGCCCTGCTCAAGATCCTGCAGGAGATGGACATTGACGCCATCCGCACGGTGATCTCCGGACGTACCGAGCTAACCTCCGTCTCCCAGGCCTTTAAGCTCGGGGCCAGTGACTTTATCGCCAAGCCTTTCCAGTCCGACGAGGAGATCCTGCTTACCCTGCGTCAGGCCGAGGAGAAGGGACGGCTAGTGCGGGACAATGTCCGTCTGCAACGCGAACTGGAAGACAAATATGTCTTTGCCAACATCGTGGCCCGCAGCCGGGCCATGACCTCTATCTTCCAGACCATCACCAAGATCGCCGACTACAAGACCTCGGTGCTGATCACCGGCGAGAGTGGTACCGGTAAAGAGTTGATCGCCCGGGCCATCCACTACAGCAGCGTCCGCCGCAACCACCCCCTGGTCGATATCAACTGTGGCGGCATCCCCGAGAACCTGCTGGAGAGCGAGATGTTCGGCTATGTGAAGGGGGCCTTTACCGATGCCCACCGCACAAAGAAGGGTCTGTTCGAGGAGGCCAACGGCGGCACCCTCTTTCTCGACGAGATCGGGGATATGCCCATGCCGTTGCAGGTGAAATTGCTGCGCGCCTTGCAGGAGGAGGAGATCAGGCCCCTGGGCTATGGCCAGTCGATCAAGGTCGATGTGCGGATCATCGCCGCCACGGCCAAGAAGCTCCGGGACCAGGTCCGGGACAAACAGTTCCGGGACGACCTCTTCTACCGCATCAATGTCCTAGCCATTGAGGTGCCCCCCTTGCGGGAGAGGCGGGAGGACATCCCGCTGTTGGTGGATTATTTTGTCAAGAAATACAACCAGCGCCTGGGCCTTGAGATCTCCGACATCGACAAAAGTTGCCTGCAGAAGTTGATCAACTACAACTGGCCCGGCAATGTGCGGGAACTGGAGAACGTGATTGAGCGGGGCATGGCCCTGGCTGACGGTGATGTCCTCAAGGTCAAGGATCTGCCGGCGGAGTTGTTTCAGACAGGCGCCCCCCCCACGGGGATGGAGATGGGGACCACCGGTTTCTTCATCAAACAGAACCGGGCCATCATGGAGCGCCACCTCATCGCCAAGGCCTTGGCCGAGACCGGTGGCAACCGCACCCACTCCGCGGCCCTGCTGGAGATCAGCATCCCGGCCCTGCTCTATAAGATGAAGGAGTATCAGCTCACCGATGGGTAAGAGCTTAGGACTCTGGTGTGAGCAGCGATCAACTTTTTGCGCAATCAGTAGCCCTGGATGATCTTGTCTAGACGGTCGGCAAAATTTTGATCGAGTTCCCTGACGATAGCAAGTTGCCTCAGGGCAGCCCCTCGATCTCCTAAACGATGGCAGATCAGACCAAGGCTAAACTGGGCGTTGACGTGTTTTGGCCTTTTGCGGATGACCTCCTGAAGAGGGGCAAGGGCCAACGCTATGTCGCCGCAATGAAAATGGACCACCGCCATATTGTAGAGGACGTTCAGATTGGAGGGGGCTTGGGCCTTAGCCAAGACGGTCATGGCCTCATGGTAGCGCTCCAGCTTGATGTACGCATGACCCAACATACTTAAGAGAGCTACGGTTGCCTCAGTATGATCGGCCACCCGCTCCAGCGCCACCGCCGCCTCTCGCCATTGCCCCAAACGCCCACAACAGAAGCCGATATCATACCAATAGGCCCATCGGTTTGGTTCCGCCTCCACAGCCTTTTCAAAAAAGGCGCGTACTCGCCTATATTCCTCAGGTGACAAGCGCACCGCGTTCTCCCTTGTCACCCCTTGACCAACTTGACTTACGACGTAAATCTGTCAACGAAATAGGGCCGCAGGACCTCGGGGATCGCCACCTGACCGTCGGCCTGCTGGTAGTTCTCGAAGATGGCGGCCAGGGTCCGGCCCACGGCCAGACCGCTGCCGTTTAGGGTGTGGACCAGGGCGCTCTTATTGCTCCCCTGGGGCCGGTAGCGGATACCGCCGCGCCGGGCCTGGAAGTCGGCGAAATTGCTGCAGGAAGAGATCTCGCGGTAGGTATTCTGGGCCGGCATCCACACCTCAATGTCGTAGGTCTTGCTGGAAGAGAAGCCCAGATCGCCGCTGCACAAGGCCACCACCCGGTAGGGAAGTTTCAAGAGTTGCAAGACCTCCTCGGCATCGGCCAGCAGCGTCTCCAGTTCAGCGGCGGAACTCTCCGGGGTGGTAAACTTGACCAACTCCACCT
>CAYSFY010000008.1:0-1894 GCA_964430285.1 uncultured Desulfobulbia bacterium | reverse complement strand
GTCGAACTGATGCTGGCGGATCAGCCCCCGGGTGTCCTTGCCGTAGGAGCCGGCCTCGGAACGGAAACAGGGGGTGTAGGCCACGTATTTGATGGGCAGCTCCTTTTCCGCCAGGGTCTCGTCCCGGTGGAGGTTGGTGACCGGGACCTCGGCGGTGGGGATCAGGTAGAGGTCCCAGCCCTGGGCGCGGAAGAGGTCCTCCTCGAATTTGGGGAGCTGCCCGGTGGCGGTCATGGAGGCGCTGTTGACCAAAAACGGCGGCAGCACCTCTTGGTAGCCGTGACGCTGGGTGTGGAGGTCCAGCATAAAGTTGATCAAAGCCCGCTCCAGACGGGAGGCCATGCCCTTGAGCACCGCGAACCTCGCCCCCGAGAGCTTGGCGGCCCGATCAAAGTCCAGCACCCCCAACTCTTCGCCCAGCTGCCAGTGGGCCTTGGGGGTAAAGGCAAAGGAGGTGGGCTCACCCACCCGCTTGACCTCGACATTGTCGTGCTCATCCCGGCCGCGGGGGACCGACGCCTGGCAGAGGTTGGGGATCTCCATGACAATGGCGTTGAGGTCGGCCTCAATGATGGCCAACCGCTCCTCCAACTCCTTGACCCGCTCGCCCACCTTGCGCATCTCGGCCATCAGGGTTTCCGCATCCTGACCCTTGCCCTTGAGCCCGGCTATCTCCTGCGACACCGTCTTTCTGGTATTGCGCAGCCCTTCCACCTCATTCAGCAGGTGCCGGCGGTCCTGATCAATGGTCACGAAACGATCGATCTTGGCACCGTCCATGCCCCGGTAGATCATCTTCTCCTTCACCAGTTCTGCGTTTTCCCTGATAAATCGTAATTCGAGCATAGCGGTCCTTATTCGGAAGAGTTGGTCGATGGGGGGAGTTTGGCACCGTCCCCCCCCGGTGCGGCACCATTTAACCCATTTTGCGGTGGGATTTCAAGGCCGATGAGCGGTCAGACGGAAGGTTGCCACCAAAAACCCGGCCACGCTGTCCGCATCCTCCAGATGGAAGACCGGGAGGCCGCACCCCGTGAGCGGGAGGTCGCTGACATAGGCCAGCCAGCTCTCGTCACGCTGGGCCAGGGGGTGGTCATGGACCGTGGAACGGAAGATCTCGATCTTGGGGGCCGGGCCTCGTTTATACCCCTCGGTGAGGACAAGGTCCACCTCACCATAATAACGGCTGACCAACTCCTCCACGCCGAGGTCATGGTCCGTGTCGCGGATGATGCCCACCCCGGTGGGAGAGGAGAGCGCCACCACGCTGGCACCAGCCTGCTTATGGCGCCAGGTGTCCTTGCCGGGCTGATCCATGGTGAAGCCATGGACGTGGTGCTTGATGGTACCGACTCGCAACCCAAGGCCAGTTAACGCCGGGATCAACCGTTCCAGGAAGGTGGTCTTGCCGCTGTTGGCCTTGCCGATCAGGGAGACGACGGGGGGCATCTCAGCCCGGGGGCCAAGCCAGGGAGCGGCCGCCCAAGACGTGGAGATGGTAGTGGAAGACGGTCTGGCCGGCGGCTGCGCCGTTGTTGACCACAAAACGGAAGGAGTCCACCCCCCGCTCGCGGGCGATCTCGGCGCCAACCCGCATGACCTTGCCGATCAGGGCCTCATCGGCCTCGGTGACCGCGCCCGGCCCGGACAAGTGCACCTTGGGGATCACCAAAAAATGGGTGGGGGCCTGGGGATTGATGTCGGCAAAGGCCATGATCTCTTCATCCTCATAGAGTTTCGCAGCCGGGATCTGGCCCTTGATGATCTTACAAAACAGACAGTTGTCGCTCATGGCGGCTCTCCTTGCAATCGGTGGGGTCGGGACAATGGATAGTATGGGGTGGAATGTACCGCAAGCGGAGAACGAGCGCAAAGAAAATCAGGCGGCCGCCGA
>CAYSFY010000007.1:41689-43432 GCA_964430285.1 uncultured Desulfobulbia bacterium | reverse complement strand
AATCTGTGGCGCCATGCCAGTCATGTCCATGGACTTCGCCGGGGCCTCGATCCCCAGACGGATGCCATCCGCCGCTGTATAGCCCGCCCGGGCCTTGATCCTTCTGATCTCACCACGAAACGCCTTCTCAAGCAACTGACGTCCCGCCTTTTTGAGCGAAGAGACCTGTTTTGCCGCATTTTGCGCCTCGGCGGCTTTATTGATGATTTCGGAAAACTCGGTAATCTTGGTGCGCAGATCATTGACAATGTCATCCGCGACCCCAATTTCTGGGGTAAGAGCTGATACGAAAAGGTTGCCCCAGAGCAGAAATTTCTCATCCTGGGTGGGAATGATATCAAATCGAGTTTGTGACATAATCGAACTCCTTTAAATGGATGAATTTGGGGAACGGATCAGGTTGTTTAGGCTGTAGTCTGAAGGCTGTCAGCAATAGAGGGCAAGGCTATACTCTCCTTACATCATCATACTACCACCTGCCTACAGCCTAATGGCCTTCAGCCTATCGGCCTAAGCAGTTGTCGCCAACGAATCACCTGGCCCCGGCGGGCCCCTTGCTGTCCGACAGGGATTGGGCGTCTTCACGACCGCGCAGGTCGTCACTATCCGCCATGCGTCTGGGAGGTGGCATGACGGCGGGGAAGACGCGGAGTGGGCCTCTCGCGTATGGTTTTGGAATAAGATCCGGCCCTTCGGGAACGTCCATTCCCCAGTTGGTTGCGTAAGAAAGTCCATCGGGAACGGCATTCCAGTATACAGGGCCGTTCCTGAACACTTCAGGAACGGCCCTGAGGCGTTCTTGGACCCGCGCTCGCCCGGATGGCTTGATACCACTGGCCGCACTTGACCGTCACAAAATCGTTGCGGAACGGCCCGGAGGCCTTCCTGGACCTCCCGGCGGGCCTCTTGACCATCTCCAGGTCGCAGTTGGGACGCAATGCAGGCTGGACAGCGGTCTATTTTTTCCTGCTGATTCGGGCTGTTGTAAGACATGATTATGTACAAAAAGAAGACCCCGCAGAGGCCGGCCCGAACGAGCCCCTGCGGGGTCAGAATTCGCCTTGCGGCGAATGTAATTCGTCACCAAGTTTCGGGCCTGGACGATCTCTCTACGATCCAGGCGCGAAATTCCGTGACGCAATGCGCGATTTCTTCACGCAATCGATTTTTTGTAACTGCTTATTTAGGTTGTTTAGGCTATAGGCTGGAGGCTGTCAGGAAAGAAATGGGCCACATGATGGCCAAAGAATGTTCTTTTTTCGTATTTTGCTGTTGCTAACAGTCTATATGTCTACAGCCTACAGACCTAAACGGTCACATAAAAACCTTCCAGTCTATTTCCGTGTCTCTCCGAAATGAACAAAACAGGCCCCTTATGGTCTGCCGATGAAGATATCCCGCCAGGCGGTTTCCTGTCTTGAGGCCCATCATGGAGAGAGTATACCTGATCGCCCCCGCCACCGACTTCCTCGCCTTCTCATTTGGATCACCAACCTTTCGCCCTCTTCCGGATAGGCCACGAGCCTTGGCGATATAGGCCACAACCTCTTCCCGGGTTTCCCGCAGGCGGCAGGCCTCCGCTCCATTTCCATACTCTTCCGCCTCGGCTATTTGCCACTCAATTTGCTTGACGAGTTGCTTCGCGCGCTCTATGCCTTCCGGCGTCATGACATCCAAGCCCTCACCCAGGCCCGCGCAAACAAGCCCAACATCCGCAAGCTGTTCCGCCGTAAGCGTGTCCAA
>CAYSFY010000007.1:21886-41679 GCA_964430285.1 uncultured Desulfobulbia bacterium | reverse complement strand
CAAGGCCTCACTTTTCACCAGGGGGCTGCCGTGCACCAAGTAATAAAGGTCAAGGGCATGAATTTCCGGCTCATCGTTATAGGCCCGCTTGACGAGGTGGGCGATGGTGTTCATCCCCACAGATTGCTTGATTGAGTATGTTCCCCCCCGAAAACAAATTTGCCAGTAATCCTGCTCCAGTCGAAAATAATTTTCGTGTCCCCGGTCTTGCGGAGGAGTTGCCTCGGGTGCGTATCGTGCAAGCAAGAGGGCGGCATCGGCACTCTCAAGGCTGGAGGGGAGTTCATCAAGAGACGCCAGCCAGACCTTGTGGTTTTGCAAAAGCAGCAGCAACGGGGCCGGACAGAGTTGCCGGGAAGGGATCAGCAGCACAAAATTCTCCTGCTGATTGAGAAGGGTCATGATAGCCAGACGTAACTCTCCGGCATCGGCCTCCAGGCAAAGAAAGGCAGGCCTCGCTGACCGGCCTGACTCAGCATACGTACCCAAGTTCCAGGTCAAGGGGATAATCTTTTCCGGAGCAGCCCCCTGGATATGAAGCAGGCGGCCAAGATCGGCCAGCAGACGGTCGCTCTTCAGCTCATGGATGATCACATCCCTTCGCATAACGGGGATTGAATCGCATTCGTTGGGGGAGTTGCCGCAGACCGCTACCAGATCATTAAAGCCGTGCTCGACAACCTGCCTTGGGCAGCCAGGGCCGCCGGGCTTTGGACAGTCGATCGAGAGGGCAAGATGTTGGGTGGGAAGGAAGTAGTGAGAAATCGAGGGCCATGACGCCCCGAAATATGCCCGCAGACCTGGCAGGGTGCCTGACCACCCCGCGGGCAGACCGAGTTTATGCCAGGGAAGCGCCCTGAGCGGCATGACGCGTCTCGTCGGGGGCTGCCGGATAGACGTCGGCCTCCACCACTGGTGGCTGATTCAAAACAAAGCCACGGCGTGCCAGCCATATTTCGCACAGCACGCTATCGCCGTCGCGGTTGAAGCTGGCGATGTTCGAAGGGCGGATGGTCAACGCCCGTGGGTTCTTGGCGTTGACAAATTTTATTTGAAACTTGGCCTGCACCATGCGGGCACTCTCCTTAATAGGCCGGCTTCTCCAGGCAAAGGCCGCCAACAGATCGCTGGCCCGGCGGATTTCCACTTCGCTGTACTGCCCGCCCCAATAGAAATGCAGCTCCCGTAACCGCACCCACTCCAGGCCTTCGACATCGGAGCAGACCAGGGAAGACGGCCCATCACGCCGCAACGGCTCCAGAGTGTATTTGGCCTTTCCGTTTACGGGGAAAAAATCTTCCGATCCAAAGAAATGTATGCCGAACTGTCGGCGATAAAGGTTCTTGATGCCCATCGTATCGGCGTGAATGCGAATCTCGCCGATGACGCTGTTATATATGACCACGTCGAAGGCCTCGGGCCGGTAAAAGACGCTGGTAGATTCACCGTCCTTGATGCTACCCTCTCTTTTATATGGATTACCATGACGGACCAGAAACCAGGTCTCATTACCCTTGGGATAGACAAAGACCTTACTCGTCCGGCCACGTCCCTTCTCAACGAACCAGTCATCCAAATCCTGCTCAAGGTCGTGCACAGTGGTCTTGGTAATGGCGCCCATCTTTCTTGGAGCCGCTCCGGAGTGAAAATACTCAAACGATTTTGGCCGGGTCAAAAACCGTTCCGCATGCTTCCGCTCAACGATCTCGCGATCCGCCAGCCATACCTGGATCGCGACATCCTCCGGGGTGGAATCCGGGTGGTAATTGAGCGCAACCTTACATTTTGCCGCCTCGTCAAGCAACTGCTCCATGCCTTCCGGCGTGGCCATCTCGTTGATGAAGTAGAGGGCCTCGGCCAGATCGTGGGGAGTGTTCTCGTCCGGGTGCATAAAGACATTGGCCAGCCCCTCGTAATCAATCTCACCGGACTCCATTGGCGAAAAATGCACACCTCGGCCTGCCAAGAAATCATGATAAGGGGCAAGCAATTGCGTCATCAGTTCCGGATGGATCGCCCGCAGCGTCCCCACGCTGGTAAATCGTTGCAAGTTCAGTGTCGCCATGCTCTACTCCTTTTCATAACCCAATTTTTTCGCCTTATCCCGACAGGAATCACGTCCGGTCACCCCCAGTTTCAATTGGCTTTTCTCCTTATTAAAATGTTCCATAGGTAACTATTTGTTGATATTCATCATTAGTCCATTTGGCAAAATATGCCAATATGATTTTTGGCTGCGTGGTTTTGAACTTGACAGTCAAAGGATACATGCTACCTTAAAATAAGGTGTACTGCGATCCGGACCCGTTCCCCTCCACTGCGACCTGCTCTTGCTCGACCCCACCTTCGGCAACACTCTCGATAAAGGACAGCAACGGCTCAAACAACTTGAGGACGCACCATTGACAATGGCTGAGACCCTTCCCAGCAACGATGACTTCGACACCCCTTGGAAGGACGCAGTCACCCGTTATTTTCCTGAGTTCATGACCTTTTATTTTCCTGAGGCCCACGCCCAGATCGACTGGGAGCAGCCATACACCTTTCTTGATCAAGAACTTGCCCAGGTTGTCCAAGACGCCGAACTCGGTGTCACTGCCCGCCCTAATGGCGGCCACCCATAATCGGGTTAATGGCGCCACTAAAACATGTCGATTTTCGCCTCTCGGACGGGTGAATTAGTTGGCGTTTTTCGTCTTTTTTTCTACCTCATTTTTTGACGTTTTGGGATAGTTTTTGGGTGCTCGATAACTCTTGCCGTCGAGTATAAGCCGGAAGGCTCCATGCTGGAGTCGGTCGATGGTGGCGGCGCCGAGAAGGCGGTTGGGAAAGGCCTCGCTCCACTCGGGGAAATCGAGGTTGCTGGTCACCAGAGTGGCTGAACGCTCATGTCGCTCGGCGATGAGATCGTGGAGGTCCTCATCCTGTGGGGTCCGCAATGGTTTCAGGCCCAGGTCGTCGATAATGAGCAGCGGTACTCGGGCGAGCGACTGGAAGCGACGCTCGTGAGTCCCCATGGCACGGGCGGCCGCGAGGCTTCCCAGGAGTTGGGTCTGCGTGGTGAAGATGACGTCGTACCCTTGGCGGGCGACAGCGTGGCCAAGGGCCTGGGCCAGATGACTCTTGCCAGTGCCGCAGGGACCGGCAATGAGCACATTAGCGGGCTCGGTTACAAAGCGGGCGGTGGCGAGTTCCATGATGAAGGCCTGGTTGATGGTGGGGTTGAAACCGAAGTCAAACTGCTCGATGGTCTTCTGGGAACGGAACCCCGCCCGGCGGATACGCATGGTGAACTTCTTCTGTTCGCGGCGCGCGACCTCGTCCTGGATGAGCAGGGCCAGGAATTCGGGATAGGCGAGCTTGGCGGCGATGGCCTCGCGGTTTCTGGCCTCCAGCGAATCAAGGATACCGGAGAGACGCAGCTGTTTGAGCATGGGGGTGAGTTCTGGCATTGGATTCATGAATGTCCTCCTGGCTTATGATTCATTGCAAGATGGTTGAGGTGTTGCGCTGGAAGCGACCCGTGCCGGAATAGACGCTGGAGAGCGCGGCATCGGCAGTCGAGGTCGGTTGGTCCTGGCCCCGTTCCAGGATGGTCTTCACCGTGCGGTACCTGGGGCAGTCGAAGATAAGCGCCCGGCCGCAGGCAGCCTCCAATCGGGCCTTGCCGTAGCGGCTCCCCAGCCGAATGATGCCTTGGGCGGCACGGAGATTATCGAGCACACGGTGGGCGAAAAGGCGTTTGACCACCTCCAGGCAGGAAGGGCCTATCGCCTCGGCGTTTTTCAGGCACCACTGGGGGTCCTGAAGTTTATAGGCCAGGGCCTCGGGCGGCATGTGCTCATCCAGGGTGGCATGGCGCGCCTCGCCGCGTAGTCGGCAGTGAACGGCGACCAGTCCATGGTCCTGGAAGACCTGAACCGTGGTGTCGGTGGCCTTGAGCCAGAGGGTCTGGCGGATGAGGCGGAAGGGCACGGAGTAGAAGTTTTTTTCAAAGGTAACGTGGGCGTTGCCATGGACCTTGACCTTGGCCCAGACGGCAAGCTGGACAGGCACATCGGGGAGCGGGGAGAGGAGGGCCTTTTCCGTTTCGGCGAAAAGGTCCAAGGGCCGCCGGCGGGTGGAACCGTGGATGCGATTGCCGGCCTCGGTCATGACCCATTCGGCGAGTTGCCGGTTGGCGTCGGCGATATCACGGAACTCGCGGAGGGGCAGAAAGGTGTTCTTGATGTACTTGACGCCGGCCTCCACGCGCCCCTTTTTCTTGGGGTCACGGGGCGGGCACGGCGCAATGCGGAAGCCGTAGCCCAAGGCGAGATCCTCATAGGCCCGCTGCACCTCTGGATCCTTGGCGCAGGCCCGAGTGATGGCGCACTTGGGGTTATCGATGATAAGTTTTTCCGGGATGCCGCCGAACCACTCGAAGGCATGACGGTGGCAGGCAAGCCAGGTCTCCACCTTCTGGTCGTAGACCACCTCGGCGTACTGATGCCGGGAGTAGCAGAGGGTCATAACGAAGAACCACGACGAGAAGACCTCGCCGGTCTGGGTATCGACAAGCTTGGGGCCGGCACCAAAGTCCACCTGGGCCGCCTCGGCTGGGGCAAAGTCCAGGACTACCGTGGCCTTGGGGGCGGTCTCCGGCAGGGCCTGGAGAAAACGGCGTACGGCGGAGTAGCTGCCGGTAAAGCCGTGGTTGCGGACAAGTGCGCGATGAATGGTGGTGCCGTCTATGCCCTCGGCTGTCCAGACAAGCACACGTTCCTGGTGGGGCGCCACCAGAGAGGTCACCGCCGGCTTGGAGCGAGGCGCGGCCATAACGGTGGCAATCCGGGCGACATCCGGGAGAGGGTGGGCTGGATCAAGCCACCCCTCTCCTTCGGCAACGAGCCGAAACTTAGCGGCTTTTTTTCTGCCAATGAGCTGGGCACGGGCAAGGTCGCGGTCGGAGTCACCCAACCGCATGCGTGAAAGGATTTGCTGATACTGGTACATCTCGAACCTCCGATTGGCCATGGGATCTCTCCTCCAGAAAAAAATCCGGAGAGTATCCCGTTGTCGAAAAGTCCGAGAGGAAAAAATCGAGGGGTGGCGCCATTAAGGCGATCTTGGAATGGCTCTATATGGGCGATCATTAACAAACTCGGCAAATGTCTGATCGACCGTCTGGTCCAGGTCGCTCTTCTTGCCGGCGGCGAGGGCTGGGTGTATATTCATATTGAGGTTCAGGGTGGCCACGACAGCCAGTTTGCCGAACGGATGTTCACTTACAACTACCGTCTCTATGACCGCTATCGCCGTCCGGTAGCCAGCATGGCCGTGCTGGCCGATGACAGCCCCTCATGGAAACCAGCCAGCTTCGGGTACCAACTCTTCGGCTGCCGGCATCTGCTGGAATTTCCGGTGGTCAAGCTGACTGGCCATGCCGACAGGCTTGAACATCTGCTATCCCAGCCAAACTCTTTCGCCCTAGTCACCGCAGCCCACCTGCTGACCAAACAAACAAGGGGAAGCAATGACCTCCGTTTCGCTGCCAAGTGGCGACTCACCAAGCTCCTATACGAACGCAACTGGGAGAAGCAGCACTTCATCGACCTGTTCAGCGTTATCGACTGGATGATGCACCTCCCCTCAGAGTTGGAACAACAGCTCTGGAGGGAGATAACAATTCTTGAAAGGAGTAAGACAATGCCCTACGTCACCTCTGTGGAACGTATAGGAATCGAAAAAGGCATCCAGCAAGGCATACAACAAGGCATGCAGCGAGGTGAATCTCTCCTCTTGCTGCGTCAACTCGTTCGCCGTTTCGGGGCCGCTACCCCCTTGGGCGGAAAGCCGCCTGACAGAAGCAGCGCTTGCGGAGCTGGAGGCCAGGGGCGAGGCAGTGCTGGACGCCAAGACCCTGGACGAGGTATTTACCTCAATTACCGCGGAGCAGTAGACCCCGGCCCAGCGACCAAAATGATTCTTCCGGACAGCCACATCCGGTTATGGTGGGCAAATGAATAACGCCACATTTAATTTGTTGCCGGCTGGTTGTTCGTGTCGTCGAACGAACCATTGATAAGCGTGGCCAGCTGCTGATCACGCCGGATATCCAACTTGAGGGTTGGTGAACCTCACTGGACCTGCCGAAACAGGAGATCGTTAAACTTTACCAAGACCACGGCACCAGTGAAGAATTTTGCTATCGCTTCAACCGCAGGTTTTGGGTGTTTCAACTCCCCTTGCGGTTATTAAATGCCTGCCTTGCACACGCTCCGGTGAGGTTGGCTGAGAATTGTTTACAGCCACGTAATAGAATAAAAATTTGATCGTGGGATCAAAGCGATAAGCAGTATCGGTGCACCGATAGTCATCTATAGGTTGTAAGCAGGGCTGCTACTCACTAGTGACAATTTCACAACGGGAGGCACACTATGAAAAAAAATCATCCAGCAATAGAGATAAGACTAAATTGGTTTACTTCACTACCAGAAAAAATTTCTCAATGTAACATTTTGTTAGCAGTATGTTGGCTCTGCTTCATCCCTGAATATTCAGCTGCTGCCCCACAACCACCAGCAAACTTGCAATCCATCCAGATCACTGACAGTGGAGGAACAAATCAACCTCCAATCGCCAAAATTTCTTATGCGATTATCGCTGACGGGGCGGTCAATTTCAATGGAGGTGGTTCAGCCGACACAGATGGCTCCATCAGCGCATACAAATGGGACTTCGGCGATGGCACCTCCGCGACAGGCGTAACGGCTTCACATCAATACACAACATGGGGCGATTTTCCTGTTGTCCTTACCACTGTTGATGACAAAGGCGGTGTAGGTATAACGCAACTAACCTACACCCGCACCCAATCATTAGAGAAGGTTGGATTTCAGGAACTTTTACAGGACAGAAGCGGAGCGAGCCGTGCCGGTTTTCCTGTCGCCGTCAAGGTTGTCGGGGTGCCATCCCATAACGGAACTCTGCTCTCAATTTCAGCTGGGCTGAAGGGTAATGGGGTAGCGCGACCTTTTCGTCTCGCATTATATACCGACCTTAACGGCAAGCCGGGCACGTTGGTTCCAGGTGCGATCACTGTTGAAAAATCGACCAGCGCCAATTCCTTCGAAGTTCTTGAGCTTCCAATCGAACAGGGTGCTCCGCAGGTTCAACTTGGTCAACAATACTGGATTGTTATAGAAACTACTGGCACGTATTTGTTTTATTCGGACAAATGGGTTGCTACAGGCCAGATAAGTCAAAAAAATAATGTGGCGAGCTATAATTGGCCTGCATGGCAAGAAGGAACCGCAGCCCAGGCAGTCAACAGCCAGATGGGTGCCTGCTTTTTCACCTATGCATATTAAAGGAGGATGTTATGAAAAAGTACCTTTTTATAGTGCTTACGATTATTTTCATCAATTGTGGAGTTGGATTTGTTTTTTGCCAGCCAGCCTCCGCGATACCTGCCTTCCCTGGTGCGGAAGGGTTTGGCGCTAACAGTGTCGGCGGGCGAGGGGGGGCGGTTATCAAGGTGACCAATCTTAATGATAGCGGGCCAGGGAGTTTCCGGGATGCTGTCACAGCGACAGGGCCACGCATCGTAATTTTCGAGACGTCAGGAATTATCAATCTTGCAAGTTCACTTGATATCAGGAATCCTTATGTTACAATCGCGGGAGAAACATCACCAGGTGGCATTACAATTACTGGTTACACTGTAACATTAGGAGGACACGACATCATTATTCGGCACATGCGGTTTAGAGTCGGGTCTCATCGAATTGCTGATGGTGCTGATCCTGAGATGTTAGACAGTTTGGACATATGGGGGAATACCACACCTGGTGGACAATGGAAAGCAGCGTATAATATCATTATTGACCATTGTTCTATATCGTGGGGGGTTGATGAAACATTTACAGTTTCATACAATGCAAAAGATATCACAGTGCAGTGGAGCATTATTTCCGAAGGGCTTGATTTTGCCGGACACCCTAAGGGCCACCACAGTAAAGGATTCCTTGTTTCAGGGAAAGGTGGCCCGGACACTGTAGTCAGCTTGCACCATTCCCTCATCGCTCATAATGCAGAGAGGAGCCCACTTGTTGGTGCTGGCCCCTATGAAGTCCTATTAGACGCAGTCAATAATTTAATTTATAACTTCAAGGGTAGCCTTACTATGTGTACACAAATAAGTGGAAGAGCAAATTGGATACACAATTATGTTAAAAGGGGGCCAAATTCAAATCCCCTAATTTTTGAAGCCATTCACGCGCCAGACGGTGGCCCAGTAAAACCACTTATTTATGTTGAAGGGAATGTGGGTGTCCGTAGATTGGATCAGACGTATGATGATTGGTCTGTCGGCCTTTCTTACTACAATATTCTACTTTCACAAGACTATCGCACGCTCACGCCATGGCCAGCACCAACTATTGACCATAAAATAATGGATTACACAGTTGCTTCTTGTATAGCTGCACGCGTAGGTGCCACAGCACCATTAAGGGACAGTGTAGACACTAGGGTGACAAATGATTTCTTAAATGGTACAGGTGCAATTATAGATAATGTGAAATTTCCTGACGATTTCCCTGTAGCCAATTCAAAAGCTGCGCCTTCTGATCTTGACAATGACGGTATGCCCGATAGTTGGGAAATCACAAAGGGACTTAATCCACAAAAAAATGATTCTTCCTTAGACTATAATGGAAGTGGGTACACCAATATAGAAAAGTATCTGCACGAATTATCGGCTAAAAGCTACACTTTTGATCCCAAATGCATGGCCCTACAAGCACCACTGATTTTAAAAATAAAATGATCTTGGGTCGTGAGCAGAATAATAGCCTATTATTTGCATTCATGCGTTCCAGCAGTTAACAAGTAAAGCTACTTGGGCTTTGCATTATACCTGAGGCTAAGGCTTTTAGTCAAAGATCAAGTCTACACAAACCGCAAACGGTATTTTAAACAAGCGAGTTTACCAAATAATTTTTATTTTTGGAGGTTGCATGAAAACTGTCTCCATCATCATTCCTGCCAAGAACGAAGAGAAGTATATCCCTCTTTGTCTGGATTCGATTCAAAAGCTTGACTACCCCAAAGAGGCACTAGAAGTAATCATCGTGGATAATGGTTCCACTGACCAGACGCGCGAAATTGCTCAAACATTTGGGGCAAAAGTTTTGCGGGATGACACCATTCATGTCTCTGGCCTGCGAAACCTGGGCGCAAATGAGGCGCGGGGAGAAATTCTAGCTTTTGTCGATGCGGACTGCACCGTTGCACCTGACTGGCTAAATGCGGCATCACTTTACTTTGAGAATGATAGTGTTGTAGCGTGGGGGGGGCCACCAGTCCCCCCCGATGAGGCAAGTTGGGTGCAGAAAACATGGTTTATAATGCTCGCACATAAAGAGGAAACCCAACCAGTTGACTGGTTGGGCACGATTGACCTTTTTGTTCGGCGGGGTCAATTTATAGAGGTTGGCCAGTTTGACGAAGCCCTCGCAACCTGCGAAGATGTAGATTTTTGCTATAGAATTAGTGCAAAAGGAAGAATTATTTCTGATGCACGAATTAAAGTTGTTCACTTACGTGAAGCGGATACGTTATCAGCTTTTTTCCAAAAAGAACTATGGCGAGGAAAGTCTAATTTCGAAGGTGTCTGGCACCATGGCCTGAAATGGAAAGAATTGCCAAGTCTAGGAATACCAATATATTTTTTATCTATGTTTATATTGATAACAGTATGTGGAATATATAGCCCAAAAAACCTGCTTATAGTTAATTTGTTATTTTTTCTTCCTGGTTTTCTTGTTACAATAAAAAAAAGTTGCTTAACATGTTCCTTTGACTTCATAAAACTACTTGTCCTCATTAATATATATTTTATGGCGAGGACGATTGCAGTTTTCAAAAAATAGACCAAGTTTCGATATCTGGAGCAGCAGTCCCTGGCCAACCTCGCCGAAGTTTACCCTCATTACTTGGCAAAACTCGTAGGCTCCTCCTTCAATTCCTGCCTTTTACGTGCTCAATAACGGCACGCATTTTATCCTCTCCTTGTAACCGTCTAATATACGAAAAGTATGGTTTATTCTTCTCGTAATACTCTTGGATACTTGCGATTCTCCTAGCTGGCACACCGGCGATTACACTTCCGGGTGCAAAGCCCCCCTTCACTATAGAGCCTGCCCCAATAATCGAGTCGTCACCTATGATGGTGCCATTCAAAATCGTCGCATTAATCCCGACAAACACATTATTGCCGATCAAAATTTTACCAAATAAGTCAATTTCTGGTTCGCTTTCTCGGAATATCCATACTGCCCCATCATGGGTGATAAGAGATACCCCATCTGTTAGCGTCACATGATTACCGATTTCAATTAAATAGGGTTCAGAAGAGTAATATGAGGTATAAATACGGCATTGAGATCCTACTTTCGCGCCCAGGCGGCGCAACTTGTCCGGATTAAAATGAGTAGCAATATACTCCCTGCCAAACCTATGGCAATAGTATCGTTCAATCAAACTATTGAATACTGAACGGATCATGTCGTCTTTTTCTCTTGGCAAAAACGGTTAATAAAAGGCAAAATACTGTCGCTGATTGCTAATACGGTGTCATTAAGAGACTCTCCTGAATCAACCTCAACAATAGCAACATTTTTTTCTGCAAAAAAACCTATTAACTGATGAATAATTGCATCCATTATAGAAAGTGACGTGGCAAGTTGTTGCCGATCCAGCTTTCTCAAACGCTTGGTTATCCCTTTTTCTCGTTTCAGCATCCTCTCACAACAAGTATCGACATTGCTTTTTAAATATATAATCAAATTTGGAAGAGGGATATAATTAACATACTGAATCAATTCGTTAATATCATATCTTAGATCACCAGGTGACCCCATAACTAATGAACTCTGAATGAACCCTTCATCAAAAAGTACTACTTTGTCAAACGCTTCATTTGAGCATATTGCTTCATAAATCGCCCCAGCATGAAGAACTCCGGAAATAACAGTATGCTTGTCGCAGTATGACATTTCATTGAATATTTGACCATTAAAAATGGTCTTCATGCATCCATAATGGCGTAATAAAAAATCAACTGATTTGTCACCCTGATAAATTGTCCTTCCATGTATTTTTTTTGCTAAAAAACGGGATATAAATTTTGGAGAAATAGTAAGCAATATCCTATAAAGCTTGTCTGTGTGTAATTTTGAGGCGAGGTAAAAAGCCTCGTCTGATGTATAGCACAATTTTCTACCACCGCGATTAATTTGTTTCGCCAACTCAATCGCTATCGTACTTTTCCCAGCTCCTGGCAGGCCAACGAGTTCAACTGAAAACACAAATCACCTCTTAGGCTCCTTTGTTAGCGGAAGTTTTGCGCCCCTTTGTTAAGGATTAACACCTTAATTCCGCTATTCAATAACATTTGCACTGCGTAAGCCACCACAACACCATAAATGCCAATTTCCTTTCCTAACAGATACGCTGTCGCCAAATAGATACTATTGGTAAAAAGAACTACCCAAAAACTCGACTTAGCAAATCCTGCGGCAATGAACAACGAATTAACCGGGATCAACGCAAAGCTGATCCCATAAAAAACGATTAAAGCTTGGAGGGCAGGAAGCCATCCTGTATAGGTTGCCCCAAAAAAATTTGTAACAATCAGACGAACCGACAACAGCATAGGCAAAACGATGCAAATGCTAACAAAGGCCATGACAGCGATGGTCTTTTTGCTCGTCCGAATAGCATCCTGGCTATTGCCGCAATTAATTAAACGTGAGTATTCTGGAAAAATTGCTTGGTTGACAGGATCTCCTATTTTGGGGAGGGTCCCCGCAATTTCTTTGTAAACGCGATACACACCAACTAACTCAAGTGACATAATGGAGCTGATGATTACCATGTCAAAATGTCGTACTGGTATTCGGAGGATAGTCCGCAAATTGGTCCACCAGAGGAACTGGCGTTGTTTTCTGCTGATACGAAACGGCTCCCGCCACCACCTCGCACCATAGTGCTTCTGCATAAGGCTAAGAGAGAAAATGATAATAGCCACATTTGCTGCGATATCTGTCAGAAGATATACGATTATGTAGGGATTAATCGATAGCTCTGGGAAAAAAGATAAGCCTAGCATGACACATAACCTTGCCCCGGCGACAACGATTTGGATTTTGGCTATAGAGGCAAACCGGTTAAACAGTCGAGGGATACCGACCGTTAGAGATGTGAGATTAAACAAAATGGTTATGCTGTATAGCGAAATAATGCCTGTTGACAAATGATTCCAACCGAGGAGGCGGGAAACTGGGTTGATCAAAGTCAGTGCCATCCCCGTGGCCACGATGGCGCTGCAAAAATCAAGCACACAGTTGATCTTGACGACAGAGCATGTTTTTTTGTGATCCTGTTCGGTGGTAGTGCCGAATTTGACTAGGGATTCCCATGTTTGAACATTAAAAATATCATTTAAGATCATAGCATAAGTTTGGGCTAGGGCAAAAACGGCTAATGACGTAGCTTGCATACGATTAGCCATGAGTGTGAATGACACCAGATTAAGCCCAGACGCTATTGCCCCCCCCGATAAAATAATCCCGGCGTTGGCCATAATTTTTTTAAGTAAAAAATCATTTTTTAGTAAAAGGAAACGGTTCAATATCATGATCTAATCTGTTTGCGCTCAACCCAGCTCCTATCTAGCAAGGCCAAGACATGTTTAGTGACAATTCGAACTAGCGGTTGGCTTATCATTTGGAGGCACAATGCGCTTAAGCTGCTCAGGGCAAGACCCCAATAGAACAAGCTAACCTTTGATGCACCTAATTCATAGCGCAAAAAAGCCAAAATCCCGCCATGAACAAGAAAAAAGCAAAAGCATTTACCCTGTAATGTGAACAAAAAACGATTAATGTAATCCTTATGGGATATAGTGGTGTTTGGTCTCCCCGTCATTATCATAAAAAACAAACCAAATGAGAACGATATAAAATAATATTTCATTTTCAAAATTAAGCAAAAAAACAGGAGGCCGGCGAGCCATATAATTACTCTAAGCCATGTTTTATTTTGAATAAAAAAAATAAATAAAAACACATAAAGCAACAAAACAAATGTAATATACCATGAAATTAAGTAAATAGGGTTTTTAACGAATAAATTAAAACCCAAAAAAGCCATAATATCACTAAGCAATGTTGCCTCTTTGAAACTAATAACACGATTAATTAATATGACAGGAGTGATGATAATCCAATATGGAATCATCAATTTTATCGTTCGTTTGCACAGCCAAGTGGAAGGATTGTCCTGTATTCCAAACGAAAGATATCCTGAGAGGAAGCAAAAAATCGAGATGCTCGCGGTGTCTATGCCTTTGTTGTCAATTCCGAGTAAGCTGTATACATGAAACAAAAAAATACCTGCCGTCGCGATAATTCTTGCCAGGCTCAGATACGCGGAGAGAATCTGGGATCTGTAATTCAACATATTGTCAGATTACGACTTTGGTTATGTCAATATTCTCGACGCCCGTACTACGAGCCAGCTTGGTATCTTTTCCATCAGCTAAAGATGCGGCAACCGTGGCAAGAGCTATCTGCCACCAAAAAAATTCATAATACATACGGGCCGTAAATAAACCGCCAAAGAGGGAGATGAAAAATGAAAAAAGCAAAGCGACAAGACGCAATTGAGGTTGCTGCATCTCGGCGTTGTTCTTGTTGCCGCCACTTTTTCGGATACGTCCCCACAACAGAAGCAAAACATTAAGACACAGACCAAGCAGTAGCAATAAGCCTACAATGCCTTGCTCGACCATTATTTGGAGATACGTATTGTGCGAGGCACGAGTCCCGTATTCATAGGATGGGTCAAAAGAAAGCAGCGTCTCTGGCATATATAAATGTGCCATCCTACGAAAACCTTCCGGCCCCAAGCCGAAGGGATGATCCTTAGCCATTTCAATTCCAACCTTCCAAATTTCCGTTCTCCCGCTTGACAATTGAGCAGCAACGCCCTGATCGTCTATAGCCTTGTCCGACAAAGCCAAAGACAAAAGCCTATCAAAAAAAGCAGCATCGGCGAGGTACATAAAAACAGGAATAAAGAGTACGGCAACAATTAATATTTTCTTTCTACTGTCCTTGCCGAGCGGAAAAAGCAATAAGACGAACAAAGAAGCCACGATGGCCACGAATGCGCCTCTACTGTTGCACAAGATAAATGCATTGATCAAAAAAGGTAACGAGAGTAAGCAGATGACCTTTTCATGGAATTTTCCTTTCAGCAAAAATGGCAGCAGAAGGGGTAATATGCTGGCGAGAAGCAAGCCAAATTCGTTCGAACCATTGGCGTCGTTTGGGCCAATTCCTTCGAGCCGTTCGTGAATTCTTTTCCCATAGAGAAAGGCATTCAGAGAAAGAAATGCACTGAATCCAATAATGGCTAGGCAAAACCAATTGAAATACTTTTCATCACGAAGAACTCTCACTAAAATCCAAGAGGCCATCACATATGTGGCTAACCGGTAGGTGAGGTCCAACGCCTCTTGTCTTGCATTGGCTACCGTCAATGCAAGACATCCAGTCAAGAGTAACAACGCGATTTCCCATCTAAAACAGGCGAACTGCCATTTCGACAACTTGTCCCGATGAAGAAACATGGAAGTAAGAAGAACCGCAGAGCTTAACAACCCCCATCGCGCTTGAGGTACATATTGCGCCCACCAATTAAGCTTGGGATGTATCGTGATAAAATACATATTGGCATAGACGAGTAGCCCCCAGAATGGCCCACGAATTAAGGAAAATGCCATTCCTGTGATATTCAACGCCATAAAAAAGATTGCAGTCAGCATAGCGGGCGATATTCAGTTTTGCCAGATGGTGGGGCCTTTCGGTCCTTCTTGGCAACACGAACAAATATAGCCTGCCAATAGGCAAAGAGACGATTTTTCCAAGCAAATGGATAATAATTTCGGACGTTGCCCTTGAAGTGAAGGATTTTTGCATCATGAGGGTAAATGTCGCCAAAAAAATAAAAATTGTACCGCTCGCAGGGGAAATACTTTATGCGGACACCATCAATGATCTCGACAGCGTAATCGGATGGATGATGTTCTGGGCAGGCGAGCCGGTTGAGTGACATCTGGTCATTGCCAACCTCGGCAGTCACCAACTTCCAACGAACGACAAACTGGCGGGCCGCCTCAGTGGGATTGAAGAAAATGACCCCGGCATTGAGATACTTCACAATCTCAAAATGCTGCTTGTGCCATTCGCTTTCCGTTTCCCATTTGGGCCGCACGGTAACGCCGACATCGTAGTCGGCGCCGGCAATTTCATCGAGACAGCCGACAAGCTGTGCGTCACCGTCGAGATAGACGACCAGATCGCTGTGCTGGTTCATGACCAGCTCGACAAGCTCTGGCTTGAACAGGGATCTTGATTTATATCCCTTGATTACTTCCTTCTCATAGTAGCCTTTATCTTTGAAATTACTATCAATGACAGAAAACTTCTCACCTATGCCCAATGTCCCTAGGTCATAAATCGCTGGAAGGTAGCCACACTTATTGGCAATTTTCACAGACGAGCTTATGATCCCTCGGAAGCTAAATCCTTGATATGATGGGTCACTTTTTTTTGCAATAGCACTATCAGCACAAGAGAGAATGATCATAACCTTATTTCCTGTTTAGCATCAGGCGGTAAAGCGTGGCATATTCAGTTGCCATCCGTTGTGCGGAAAAATTTTCCAAAATGTGATCGCGGCCTGCACGACCAAGCTTTTCGGCATACTTCTCATCGTTCAATATTGCATTCCATTGGTTCTTTAATCCCTCTATATCCCCGAATTCCGCCATCAAACCCGTTTCATTGTTAATAATTAATTTATCTACCCCCGGAATCTCAAATGCTACAGTCGGAACTCCCATTGCCATGGCCTCCATCATGCACCGAGGTATTCCCTCCAATGAAGAGGTCATCGTAAATACATTCATATTTTTGACAAGTTGCAACCTGTCAAGCCGGTATCCTAAAAAGGAAATTTTATTCCCAGACTCAAGTGATTTGGCTTTCTTTTCTAACTCTATTTTAATTGGTCCATCTCCAACAATAACCAATCGAACTTGTTTGTTCTCTTCATATAAGAGGTCAAAGGCTTCAATCATCGAGTCGATATTTTTTCTATGGGCAAGCTGCCCTACATATCCAATGATTTTGTCTTTTACATGCAACTCACGTTGGGATTTTATTAATTTTCTCTCACAATCAACTTCATCAATGTCAACCCCATTAATGATGGTAAATATTTTATTATGGTTTATTTTTAAATTTTGCATGTCTTTTCTTAGGTCATCAGACAGAGGCGCAACAGCATCAAAATATCTGAGAGCTATGCATCCCATACGGATATATAATTGCAGTTTAAAATCATTAACGTTTTCGAAGCCATGTGGGGTTGATAACGCTTCCACATTGGCAATACGAGCGGCAATCAATCCAATAATGTCTGATTTATATCCATGAGTGTGAATGATATCAATCTCTTCTTTTTTAATCAAGGCGGTAAGTTTACGAATACTTCCAATGTCAAATTTCCACCGAGCAGGTATCTTATAACATTTTAGTCCTAAATTCTTAAACTCATCATACACTCTAATATCTTGGTGTTCAGATTCATGCAAAATGGCCAGTTGACAATCTATGTAGGCATGTCCGATGAAATATTTTGCCAATGCGAGAATCCATCGCTCAGCTCCGAAGAATCCAGATGGACAAATAAACTGAAGCACTTTGGTTTTTTTTTTATCATTATTCATTCATTTTTTTTCCTTGGCAAAGTCTGCTTATCTTCGCATCAGATGCCCCCAGATGATTTTCTTCGCCTGTAAAAGTACCTCTGGATAAGGGAGGGCAGCATCAATAGAGACCGTCGTCTCATCCTCCTGAAGGGCATTAACGGCCTCGGCCTTGGCCACATGGGTGTCATACCCGAGGTCAGTCTTGCGACTTCGCAGCACCTCTACCGGAGCCTTTAATGCCAGCATCAGGTCTGGGCGGCGAATGCAACGGTACCATGCCGCTTCCCTTGACGCAAAAAAGCACCCCAACCACTTTGTCTCCCCGGTCAACCGCGGCCCGTCCATCGGTTGGGCCATGGTAACAAAGGCCGGGTGTGGGAACCGGTCAATAATAGCAACCCGGCCCATAACGCAGTCCTGCTCAATCTCTTCCGATATAACCGCTCGTCTTCTGGCGATAAATACCCACAATAAGGTGGTTGGCACCTCTTTCAACCAGCCAATGGGCAGGAGGTTCGCCATCCTCACCAAGAAATTGATTGACTTGACCGCGCCTGTTTTGGGGATGCCATAATAATGCCCTCGGACGGTCAGTTTCCAGGAGAGCCATCTGCGTAGATCGGCTGTTATGGTTGACTTGCCGGAACCGTCTGCACCGAGGACTGCCACGGCGTATCCCCTTTGTGGGATGATTTTTCTTTGGGAGGGGAACAGCCTTCTCCAAAGAGGCCATTCTCTCAGGTTCGACAGGATGGAGCGTGGCAACATTTCCAGAAAAGGGCGACGGCGATAGGGCTGCAACTGGCGGAGCACATATCTGTTTATGAGTATGAAGTCAAAAACGCTGCCGGCGTTGCCCTTCACTGTATCGAGAAAACCAACGATTCTCTCTGGCGCAAGAGGCAGTTTGCTCTCTGTCAGAAGTTCTTTCAACCTTTCTATGTCCGCCACAAGGAGGAGGGAATGAAATTCCTGCTCAATCCCTTGGGGAAACGGCGAGCTTTGTCTGCCCAGCAGGCAACGTACCCCATGTTTCAAAATGTCGAGTGCGCTAAGCTTCATCGCAGCTCTGATAACTAGTACCAGCAGTTCGAGTTCTGGAGCCGGGATGGCAACCCCCTGATCTTGCGCCAAGTTAGACCAAAAAAGTGATTCGATGGGGAGATGATGGTTCTTTATGAATCGCTGGCCGAGTATGAGCCGGTAGTGGACATGGAGGTGGAGCAACTTGCCGCTCTGTTCGTCAAACCCCAGGTAATCTTCGATGAAGGGGAAGGTCTTGGCCGGGGGTGACTGCATTATAATGAACGGGAACTGCCCCAAGCACCGGCGAAACATGGCCTCATCATTCTGATGAATCAGCAAATCGAGATCGGTATTGCCGTTGAGTGCCTGGTCGAGGTGACCGTTGCTCTTCCAATGACAGTAACGAATGTCAGAGCTGTTCATCGTTTGAAAAAAGAGGTGTGCCAGATCAAGCATGGGAACCCTCAGCGATTGGCCTTTTGGTGAACACTGGTCGTCGAAGCCAGAAACCATGTTTGTGGAAAAAATAGAGAAGACCCTTCACATGCTCAAAGGTTGCTCGATTGATGTTGAAACCGCGAGATATTTCCTGGGCATTATGGATGGCAGATACTGTTGGCTCGTAGCACACCTTAAATCCGGCCTTCCAGATACGCAGGCAATAATCAACATCCTCTGGTGCGTAAAAAATTTTTTCATCAAGGAACCCAACGCTGTCAAGGAGCGAACGTCTAAAAAACCAGAAGGCTGATATGGCATAATCAACCTCACGTGCTTCGAGACTTTGGTTCCGGCGTTGCTCAATCCTCTCTTGAATTTTCAGAAAAAGAAACCGGTAAATCTTTGAAGGTATGGTAGGGAAACTGTCTATTGATTTTTGTAACATACCGCTGCCATATAATAGTTTGGGTGCAATGAGGCCAATGGAAGTATAGTTCTGTAGTCGAGTGATAAGAAGTTGAATCGTTCCCTCAATGAACTCGACATCTGAGTCAACAATACAGATATATTGGCCTTGAGACTGCTTTAAAGCAAGGTTTCTAGAGTATGTTGTCCCTAAGTTATTAGCAAGGTAGATCGGTTTGACAATGCCTGTCTTCTGGTTTGCGTAATTTCTCAATATTTCCACAGTACCATCTGTTGATCCGTTATCCACTATAAGAATTTCAAAAGGGTTCTCTGTTTTATCAATCGTACGGAATAATGATTTAATGCATCGTTCGATATGCTGTGCCGAGTTCCATGTGAGAATGATAAAAGAAATTGAGTTATGCGAAGCGAATAGTCCAGAGAATGGATCAGCATTTTGTTTTTGCTTCGCTATAATCATTTTATTTGTTGTATCACTAGTTGGTCATTCGCTATAAACAGAGTAGCCATTGTATCGGCCGCGCCGGAGACAATAGGTTGCAACACATTTGGATCTCCTTACAACTTGCAAAAAAACGGAAATGGATGTTGAGCGTCAACCGGTAATCCTTCATTTATCACAAGCTGATATGCCGCCGGAGAAGTGGTCCCAGGAAATTGGCCACCGACAGCGGTAGCGTTGCCCAGAGTGAAGCCAGCCGTTCCCTGTTCCCGCTCGCCAGCGAGGCTTCGACATCCTTATCCTTACTCGTTGGGGGGCGGCCTAGGTGAACCGTGTGCCAATGGAGCGGCTGCGGCTCCGCCCCCCATTGGGCCTTAAATTTGTAAGTCCCCTCACCTTTGGTCGATCGACCGAAGTCAAACTGTGTAAAGCCGGAATCAGCGGCAAATTGAAGAAAATTCCAATACAGGAGCATATTGGGGGAAAGATTGTTGTAGTCCCGTAGCGTCGAAGACCAGGGAATGCCAACCTTCCGGCCCTGGCAAAGGATGATACCGGCACCGATGGGTCTATTCTCATGGCACACGAGCCCCATGTGCGCTTGCTGGCCAAAACCGTCGAGGACCG
>CAYSFY010000007.1:6559-21876 GCA_964430285.1 uncultured Desulfobulbia bacterium | reverse complement strand
GCGTCGCCGGGCGGGACGGGCGCGGCGGCGCGGCCGTCGAGGACCGCGTCGATCCATCTCCGGGAATGCACCGGCGAGCCCAGTTCCCGCATATTTTGCGAGAAGACCTGGTAGAAATCCACCCTGTCTTTTTTCTCCCCCCACGAAAAGGTGAGATTGTTTTTTTCCGCTTTTCTCACCTGGCTCCTGAGTTTGGATTTGAATCCATCCCACAAAGCTACTGCGGAATCAGGAAGGTTCAAGATCATGCTCACCTTATCGGTGCGGGTAGTGCAGTGCAAACCGGTTCGCAGCAGGACTGCGATCTCAGCTCGGCAACGTATGTCAAGTGAACCCGCCCTCAAGCGTTTGGCGATGGCGATGGCTTCAGCATAGAGGCGTTGAGTTGTATCCTCCCGGTCTGCTAACGCACCGCCCACATCACAAAAAGGGAGGGAAACGACCTTGCGGTACAGCAAGGGAAACCGCATGAAGATCAGTGGCAGCACCCCGATGATTCGGCCTCCCTCTTCGGCCAAGAGATAGTGCCCCTGATGACCATAGGCCTTTTCCACGGCCACCCGCCAAACAAAGCGATGGTAAGGGGATGCGCCCTCGCATTCAGAGACAAAGGCATCCCAGGCTGCCTTGTCCTTGCTTTCAGCAAGCCTGATGTTCATGAGTTAGGTATTGGACCAAAGGCAAAATCCTTGAGCAGCCTCCCGAAGCGCTCCTCGGTTTTATCAAGGTTGTTGTAATGCCTGAACCGGGATAGGGCCGAGGCATGGGCAAAGCGGGGCTGCACTGGATCGACCTCCCAAGGGTGGAGATAGAAGACAAAGGGGCAACCTTCGCTGTTGTTGATCCGCTTGAGTGCCACTTTGGTGAACCAGTAGGGAAAGAGTCTGAAATATCCGCCGCCGGAAACGGGTATTTTACGGCCAAGGAAGAGCGCGGTGGAGATGGGGTATTCCATCATATCGTGGTCCGGCAGCTTATAGGGGAATCTGGGGGCATCCGAGATACCGTACATATCGTGGTGGATAGGGAAGATACTCGAATCGTACCGAAAGCCCAGTTCTTGCAAGATGTCCAGCGCCCAGAGGGATCTGTGGGTGATGGAGTAGGTTGGCGCCCGGTAGCCGAGCACAGGGCGGCCGCCCACCTCTTCTAAGATCGCCTTGGCCTTTAGGGTGTCATCCCTGAACTCCTCCGGGGTAAGGGTGTAGATCCGGCGATGGAGATAACTGTGACAACCAATCTCGTGTCCACCTCCCGCGATATCCCTGACCAGTTGCGGGTAACGCTCAGCAACCCATCCTACGATAAAAAAGGTGGCCTTAATACCACGCTCGGCAAGGATCCGTAAAATCGTCCCCGTATTGTTTTCGACCCGGCTTTCCTGTCCATGCCACTCCTCCGGACGAATCACCCCCTCGAAGGCCGAGACTTGGTAGTAATCCTCCACGTCAATGGTGAGGTAGTTGGTGATTGGCAGATGGCTCATAGGTATAATTTTGTGGCGGGGCTAACTATTGCGGCAAAAATTTTGAAATCACCGGCAGCAAGGCCCCTATAAACTCCATCTGATAATCGCTATCCAGTTCTTCATTGTTACCTGGTCCGGTGATCCTCACCAAGGCACCATCCGATCTTCTGCGCAGGATGGAATCCCAAATCATCAAGCCACGATCTAGATATTCACTAGCCACAACCCGGCCTCGCCCTTGAAACCAATAGTGGGCAATCTGTTTGTCTCCGCCCTTTTGCATCACCATTCGGGCGATGTTGTAAACCTTCCCGTCAGCAGCCGGCACGCTAATCTCTTTCATCTGTGAAGGCTCCCAGCCGCTGCCCGGCATGCAGTGCTTGGGTGAGTGGACAATACCGCCCTCAACTTGATCGCGATAGTAGCCGATGTAGAGCCCCAAAGTATAGCCGTGGGCATCCCGATACTGCCACATGAGATAGTCATCCATGCCGGCACTCTTCACCACCTCATCGCCAAAAGTCTGGGTGTCTACCCGCGCAAACGACCCGACAACCTGGGGAAACGCATCCAGGGGCTGGGCCAAAGGGTGCGGTTCAACACTGCCTCCGAAATTGACATACAGCGTAGCTGCCAAGATCAGGGCACAAAGGACCACAAAGGTTTTGTCAATTCGCATAGGTACCGTCAGTCAATGTAATCGCAGAAAGGTAGAACTCAAAACGACCAGAACCTTGTTGAACAAGGCTTACTGCTCCTTGCTTCTCAAGAGATACGAACAAACCCCCAAGCCCGCAAATGAGGCCACAAAAACCAGCCAGCCTTCAAAATCGTGCAGGGTGCCATGGCCCCAAGCTTGGTCATATTTGGTCAAAATTCCGGTAGCTGCCACGCGTACCGCGTTGGCCATCACAGCCACCGGAACTGCTAAGGATAAGACCACCAGCCGTTTCCAAATCTGTTTATGGTGAAAAAAGGCCAGCAGAAAGGCGAGGGTGATAAGCGTCATCAACGATCGGATCCCGCTACAGGCGTCCACCACCTCCAGAGTCGTGTGGGGGAGGGTGATGACATTGCCTTCCAGCAAGACCGGCATACCAATAACAGCAAGCAGCTTGACGGCAATCTTCGAGGCCAGGAGCTTTAAGGGGAAGGCCACCGAGTTATAAAGGACATAGGGCAAGGGCACCGCGAAAAAAAGCAACCCGACTGGAAAGCTCAACTCCTTTGCTATTTTCCAGCCCTCCAGGAGCCACAGGGTGCCAAACAAAAGGACAATGAGCGAAATACGTTTGGTGAAAAATTCCGCTCCGATTGCTCCGACAACGAGGAGCACCAGGGCAGCAACCACAACCGCAAGCCCGGCCCAATTGGATTGACGGATCCTATCCGTTTCCGTCATGGCGAGCAATCGCTCGCGCACCAAATAAATGGAGATAAAGGGAATCAGCAGGCCATGAGAGTAGTTGGGGTCTTCCCATAAGTCCATACCCCATTTGGGCAGGACGCCACGATAGAGCAGCACGAATAAAGCAGCGAGTAGCAGCCACTCCCCCGCCCGAACATTCATCGGGACAAAACCCATCCGCGCAGTTTCCATGACTCCACCTACCTCGCCCCTTTTTGAAAAAGTACTGTCTTCACCGTCTGAAAGACAATCCACATGTCCATGGTGATGGAGAGGTTCTTGAGATAATACAGATCATACTCCAATTTCCGCAAGGCATCCTCCTCCGAAGCGCCGTAGGGATAACAGACTTGTGCCCACCCGGTCACGCCAGGTTTGATATTATGGCGAAGGGAGTAGTAGGGAATCTTTTTGGCCAACTCCTTCACAAACACAGGCCGCTCAGGACGGGGCCCGACAAAACTCATCTCACCCTTCATGACATTCCAGAGTTGTGGGAGTTCATCAATCCGCACCTTACGGATCAGCCCGCCAAATCGAGTCACCCGGCAATCGTTCTTCTGCGCCCATACCGCCCCATCTTTTTCGGCATCTTGGCACATAGAGCGAAACTTAATCACCAAAAAAGATTTACCTCCCTCACCGACCCGCTCTTGACGATAAAAGACTGGGCCAGGAGACTCCATTTTAATGATCAGAGCGGAAATCGCCATCAGCGGACTTGCCAGCAGTAGCCCCGCTGCGGAGAGCACGATATCGGAAAATCGTTTAAAGAAATTGTTGAGCCTGCCGACATTGAAACCAGAGGAGAAAATAATCCAGTCAGGATTGACCTTTTCCACCATTAACTTCCCCGTTAAGTCTTCATAGAAGCCGATCCCTTCCACAATACTTATCCCATCCAGCTTGCAATCAACCAACTCCGTAACCGGCATAGTGCCTCGCCGATCTTCAAGGGCCACGACAATCATTTCGGCATGATGCTGTTGGCAGAGGCCCTTAAGTGACTGTTCGCCGAGATGATAGCATGGTGTCTTGTGGATGTCGAATGGTGGCAATTTCTCCTGGCCGACAAAGGCGACAATCTTAAACCCCGAATCGAGCTTTTCAATCACTTCATGGGAAATGCCCGCGGCCAACTCCCCAGTCCCCAGCACAACGATAGACCGGGCAAAAAAACGTTTGCCCAAGGCAAAAACATAAAAAAAACGAGCGGCAGCAAGAAAAATACAAACGAGAAGATAGCCGGCCCAGAAGATGTCCAGGGGAATAATCACCACTGGGAACAGATAATAAAACCCTGCTAGCACGATGCAGCCGGAGCCAAAGGCCTGGGTCATCCGGGTGGCGGTGTCGGCAAATGAGGAATATACGTTGAGATCGTACAGATCGAAGAAATAAAGACAGAGCTGAAAGACGATCGTGACCAACCCGGAACGCAACACATTGACGTTAACGTCATCTACAAACTGGGTCTGGCCGAGAAAAAACGTATGCACCAACAAGAGGGCAACAAAGATCAACCCACCTTCCACGCAAAAGAATACAACCCTTCGCAGTGAATAATATTTACCGGATATGTAAGGCATGGGGGAGACTACTCCGGTTGTTTAGGCTATAGGCTGTTGGCTATTATGGTACATTATGGTCCCACTTGGCTCATATCTCGTATTGTATGTTGCTAAAGCCTATAAGCCTATTGTCGTGATTCTTTACCATAACTACCGGCGTACTGGCCGTATTCATCATAGCCCGACACCTTGGCGCTCAGCACATTGGCCTCATAGGCATTGAACACAATCCCGATGATCTTATCGCCCAGGGAATCGATTACTTGCTTGACCGGAGCTCGGGCACCAACCCCCCAGCGTACCACCAGAATAACGCCATCGGCATGTTTGGCAAGCACAGCAGTCTCAGAGGCGGCCTGGGTCGGCGGCGTGTCGATAATGATGAACCGGTCATCATATCGGCTTGCCAATTCGGCAAACATCGTTTCGACCTTGGACGAGCCAAGGAGTTCCGCGGGATTGGACGGTGGCGGGCCGCTGGGGATAAGAGATAGCTTGCGCATGCCGGTCTTGACGATTAGGCTGCCAAGGTCCTCACCGTCCCGGAGGTAATTCACCAACCCCCTGGTCGCGCGGCAATTGAATAATGAGCCTAGCCTCGACCGCCGGAGATCGCAATCCACCAGCAGGGCATGCTGATCCAGCCCCTGAGCCAGAGAGATCCCCAGGTTGGCGGAGATAAAGCTCTTGCCCGACCCCGGCACGGTAGAGGTGATCAAGATCTTTTTAAGCGGTTGGCCCGCAGGAGGATAAAGGATCTGGGTGCGCAGCAAGCGAAAATTTTCCGCCAAGGCCGATGAGGAATCAGAGAAGACAACCAACTTTTCATCCCAGCCATCCACACCCACCAAAGCCTCTTGGACAGATTCTGGTGTGCGGGCAGGTGGACTGACTGCAGCTGGTCTCGGAAAGACAGAAGTTTGTTGAACACCTTCCAACAGATCACTCCCTATCTCTCGTGTCGAGGCGCTCCCTGTCAGGGCCTGATTATTTCCCGTTTCAGGACTATCTGCCAGTGATTTATGTAATGCCTTAAAAACCTTCCCCACAGCGCAAACTCCCCCAACCTAACCCTCCTCCCCGAGGGGGAGGGATTTTATTCAGCGCATCCACTCAAGCAACGTTCGCAACCACTGTTGGCAACCAGCAGGGTTGAACCAGTAAACAACACCTCCGACAGCAACCAGCAACAGGCAGATCAACAGCCACAGGCTGACTAACCGCCGAGCTGGCGGAGGCTGTCCTGACGCCTCCTCGTTCCCCCTCTGTGACCTGGGCAAGGCCCCCACCTCACCAGGGACAAGCATATCTTTCACGCTACTCCTAACAATCGCGGCATCAATTACCGGTTTCCCTTCCGCGAAACCGGACAGCAACGCCTGATCGCAAATCACATTGATCAACCGCGGTACGCCGTGACCTTCGGCATGGATGAGCCGAACCGCCTCATCACTAAACAGCCCCGCCCGCTGTACCCCTGCTTTGCCCAACCGAAACAGGATGTACCGTCTCGTCTCATCCTCGGAAAAGGGGTTGATGTGAAAACGGATGCCAATCCGTTGGCGCAGGGGCAATAGCCGTTCATGGGCCAATCGTTCATTCAGTTCGGGCTGGCCGACTAGGAAAACACTCATCACCCCAAAGTCGTGGTACTCCTGGTTGGAAAGAAGCCGGACCTCCTCCAGCAGTTCCACCGGCAGGACATGGGCCTCATCAATAATCAAAAGGACCCGTTCCCTGTTCTCGCGGCACCGTTTTAAAAAATCGGCAAAATCAAGCAGGAATTTCGCCTTATTGCCCTCATACTCCCGCAGGCCAAATTTTGCAGCCATGTAGTAATAAAAGTCATGGAGCGAGAGGGTAGGATTGGCAATAAGGCACAGATGCACCCCGCTCTCCAGTGATTTCACCAGGAGCTGAAGCAAGGTGGTCTTACCGGTCCCAACCCCGCCGGTCAGGAGAAGAAACCCTTTGCGGTCAATGACCCCATAGCGCAGGATCGCCAAGGCCTCCTCATGGGCCTCGCTCATATAGACCTTGTCCGGATCCGGGATCAGATCAAAGGCTTTGCTGGTCAGTCCGTAGTAGTTCTCGTACATAGCAGGATGAACCCTTAGACAATGATCCTGCCGGTCTTGTAGAGATAACCCATGGCCCCCAGCAGAACGAACACGGCGAGTGTCAGCAGTGTCCACCAGACAATGGCCTTGCGCAGATCCGCCTTGATGTCCTTCTCTGTACGGATAAGGGATATGGCGCAGATAACCGGCACCCCTAGGTACGCCTCGACCTCGGCGACATCGCGAAATGAGGAGTCCTGAACCTCAAGCAGCAGGGCCAGTCCACCACCTAGGCCCAGCCCGGCAGCCAAGGCCAGCAGCATGATCTTTTTAAAATCCGGGCGAATCGGTTTCTCCGGGAAGTAGGCGGAGTCAACGATCTTAAATTGACTCCCCTTTTGCCGACGTTCCAGGCTCTCCGCCGCCCCGGCCTCCAGGTTCCGGCCAACGAGTTGCTGGTAGTGGTCACTCAGTTGCTGGTAGTCGCGGGTCAGGGCTGTCCACTCCGCCTCCCGTACCGGGGTCATGCTCAGCCATTTCTCATACTGAGTGATCTGCTTCTTCAACCCTTCGTTTTCCTGGTTCAGACTATCCATGGCCAGATCCGCCTTCTTGTACTGCACCACCAACTCATCAAGCTGGGTGTCGTGGAGTTGCACCGGGGCTGCGGAAGGTACTCCGACCTTATTCGCCTCCGATCCTGCAGGTGAGGCACCACCCAACTCGTTGACCAAGGCCGTCTGACTCTCCTCAAGGGTCGCCACCTTTTTCAAGAGCCGCTTCACCTCGGGGTGGTTCGCGGTGTACCGCAACTGCAGCTCAGCCAGTTGCTGCCTGGCTTGCACCAACTCCGCCGTAGCCGGATTGACGGGCGCAGCCTGTCCGGCATCACGCCTTCCAGCCTCGGCCCCCAGCCTGGCTTGCAGCCCCGTCTGCGACAACGCCTCCTTGCGCAAGGAGATCTGTTCCTGGATCAGGATCTTGGTGCGCTCCAGTTCCTGGGCACTGTTTCTGTTGGCCTGGAGCTGGGTCTGCAGGGCGGTCAACCGGGTGGAATTGGTCGCGAACTGCTGCGGCATCTCGTTATAGTTTTTCAACTTATAATCCCGCATGACCGCCTCTTTCTTGTCCAGGGTGGTCTTGGCCAGATCCAACTCATCGCCAACATAGGCAGAGGTCTCGGTGGCCTTCTCTTCGCGGTAGCGCAGATTCTCCTCAATAAAACGGGCGGCCAAGGCGTTAGCCACCTCTTTGACCGTTTTCGGGGCATCACCGCTGAACGAGACCTTAAAGACATCACCCTTGTCAGGAGTGATGGTGATCGACTTCTCCCGCATCAGGTCAACCACATCCTCCATGGGCAGTTTCTGCAATTCCTTCTTATAGAGATCAAACTGCTTGATGATCACCTCCAGGCTGCTCCGGCTGGTGACCTGTTGAGATAGGGTGGCCACCATCTCCTTGGTCTGGGTCTGTACATCAGGAGACATCTTGCTCCCCGGGTTGATCTTGCCCTGCTGATAGATCAACAGAGCCGTGGACTCATAGACCTTCGGCGTCTTGACATAGACGGCCAGACCAACAAAGGCCGCGACCAGGACAAATGAGATGATGATCTTTTGTCGCCTGATAATTAAATCAATATATTTTTTAATCTGCTGACTCTGCTGCGGATCCATGCCTGCTCCATATCTGTAACGGCTAACTAACGACTTAGGCTGTAGGCTATAGGTGTTTAGGCTATAGCAACTGAGAACTGCGCGACCTAGGACGTGATGGTCATCATGGGTCTGCTTCTTTGCCGAACAGCCTACAGCCTAAACAACCTATAGCCTAAGCAATTACCAGCGCCACAACTCCTTGGCCCCTGCCAACTTGAGCGAAACCAGGTGCTCAGTATAATCATCCAGAATCGTACTATCGGTGTCAAACAAATTGTAGTCATATGCAAGAGAGACGGTGTACCACCTCTTGAACAGATAGTGCAATCCGGCCCCAAGCTGATATTTCGCATAAGGATTCTGACTAAAACCTTGTCCCCACGAGTCCCACTGCCCATACGACATCCGCCCCGTGGACGACAGATCGCGCTTCAGTTGATAGGTCAGATCGCTGCTCAACTCCCAGGACTGCCGCGATCTCTCCCAGGTGTCCGTAAGCGTGCGAGCCTTTGCGGTCATACCCTGAGCGTAGACACCGATCGAACCGCGCTCAATCCTCCGCGTGAGGCCTAAATCCAGAGTGTACTCCCGCTCATCAGGGGCCTCCTCACGCCCCAAAAACGTTGACCCGAGGGAGGTCGTCAATGAAGTCCGCTTATCAAACCCATGGTTCCAGCCAATTTTGCCGCCTAGCTCCTGGGTGTCTCTTGCCGGCTCAGTAAAGTCGATCTGTTGGTAATCATAATTCCAGAACAGAAGATTCTGGGGCGAGATCCGATAATCCACCTGTAAGTGGGGATGATTGGTCGTGCTGTCATCCGAAATGCTGTCATCCGAAGTATCGTAGGTATCGAAGCTCAGGTCATAACCGACCGCGGCCCGCCACTGCTGATTAATCTGATAGCTGACCAGCACGCTCGGGGTTTGGCCCAAATGATCGGCCAACCTCCCGGTCTTATTGTCTTGGCTGGTAAGGTGATACCCCAAGATAAAGGCACTCTTGTCGGCAAAAGCGTATTCCGAACTCAACGCTATCTCCGAGGTCCTATACTGCTGTCGTGCCCCATTGACCCCCTGAAAGAGTAGCGCGTTCACCCGGCCTTGATCTGCTTGAGCTTGATTAAAGCGGCCCTGGAGCTGGGAGATAACCGAAGCCATATCGTGGGCGGGGTCCCAAGCCAGTTCAGGGAACAGGATACGGACGATCTCGGCCTGGGTAGCGCTATCCGCCCGCAGAAAGTTTTGGGTCACACTCAGGTTGGTTCCCGCTTCAAAAAATAGATTGTCATAATCGGCATAGTTGCCGTTCATCGTCACCTTCCACCGGGAAGAGACCCCCTTGTCCCCTGTAAACGACAGGGCCTGAACCATCTCATGATCTTCCCGGCGCTGGTTATAGGTAAACGTCGGGGCATAGCCCAGGGAGAAGCTGTCCGTAAGCCCCTCGGAAGTAAAGGAGAACTGCGGGGCAGCTTGGTTCTTCCCTTCACCCACGCGACTTAAATCGGATTTGAAGACGTTGGAGTCAAAGTCATGACCAAGCGCCAAGCTGCCGGTGATACTGTTCTGCCGGGCCAAGGGTGCGTTCGGCACGACCAGACAACCCACCACCACGGCCAGGACGAGTTGCGAAGAGTATCGTTTGCCGACAACCGAGCCGGGTACCGAAAAAAAGATAGCGGCCAAATTCATTCGGATATCCATGAAAACGAGGTTAGGGGATGATGATTGTATCGCCAGGCTTTACCATGGCGTTCTGCTGGAGGTTCTGACCATTGACCAGGGCCTCGTAGTTAAAGGGGACAATGATCTCTTGCCCGCCCTCGCGCCGAACAATCGAGATCCGGTCGGTCTTGGCCCACTCCAGGAACCCCCCGCTCTTGGCAATGGCCTGCAGGACGGTGATGGGAAAATCAATGGGGAACTCCCCCGGCTGTTTGATCTGGCCGATAATGTAATACCGCCAGCTCTTGCTCTGGGTCAGCATGACCGACACCGCCGGCTCGGCAATGACCGCTGCATATTTCTCTTCCAGCACTTTTTTTAAATCCCGGATGGTCTTGCCGGCAGCTTGCACATCACCGATTAAGGGTAACGAAATCCGCCCATCAATGCGGACCGACATGGCCTGGGCCAACTCCGGCTCCTTCCAGACCATAATTTGGAGTTGATCTCCAAGCCCGATGACATACTCAGCCTGGGCTTCTGTCCCAGATGCGGGTGGAGGGGCCGGTGAGGCCTCCTGCCCGGCCGAGCCAGTGGCGGCCCAGGCCAGAAAGAGTGTCAGAAAAAACAGTATGCCGACACACCCTTTGCCTGAAAATCTCTCCCTTCTGTTCATAGTGCACGCTCCTTTTCCGTGGGCATTCACCCTGTTTTTTTTATTAAAAACTGAGAACAAGAGATGAAACCAATTCCATCGTCATCATCTTGTTACCCTATGATCAAATAAATTCTTTTGCAATAACTATCTCATGATATCATTGTATTTTCCTGAATTATCTGACATAGTTTGGCTGGATATAGACTGTAGGTTGTAGGCAAAAAAAAGCTGCCTTCATGATGCCCAAGCACAACTCATAGCTCGTTTTTATCTATTGCTAACAGCCTATAGCTGACAGCCTCACGCAGTCAAACGATACCCAATATCGCAAAGGAGCCCCCCGTGTCAAAACCATACCAACGCCTTTTCCTTGGCTTGCTGTTAGCCCTCTTCCTGCTCCCCGGTTGCACCAACAAAGAGAAAGA
Source organism: uncultured Desulfobulbia bacterium (assembly GCA_964430285.1). GTDB lineage: Bacteria > Desulfobacterota > Desulfobulbia > Desulfobulbales > VMSU01 > VMSU01. The sequence goes on along the minus strand of CAYSFY010000007.1, from coordinate 10,960 downwards.
GAAAGTGGCCCATTACACCAAGGGGATGGAATACCTCGAAAAAAATGATGCCAAGGCCGCCATCCTGGAGTTTAAAAACGCCATCCAGCTCGACCCCAAATACGGCGAGGCGCACTACCAACTCGGCCTCCTCTACCTGAAGACCCAGGAGCCGGCCAACGCCTTAAACGAGTTGAGCCGGGCCGCCTCCCTGGACCCGAACAACCAGGATGCCCTACTCAAAAGCGCCGAGATCCTCTTCCTGGCCCGGCAAGCGGACAAGAGCCGGGAACAGCTGAACAATCTCTTGGCTAAAAACCCCTCCCATGCCGAGGGCTTGGCCTTAAAGGCCAATCTCGATCTGGCGGAAAAAAAACTCGACGAGGCAGACCAAGCCATCACTGCCGCCATCGCCCAGACACCGGACCTGGCCCGCCTCTACCTGACCCGGGCCAAGGTCTCCATGGCCCAGGACAAAGCGGCGGATGCCGAGCAGGCCTTACGCAAAGCCATTGCCTTGAAGCCAGACGACATCTCCTTTCATCAGGCCCTGGCCAGCTTCTACATGGGCCGCGACCAACTCGACCGGGCCGAAGCCGAACTCCTGGCCATGCAGGAGCAATTCAAGGATGATCCGGCCCCTTATTTCGCCTTGGCCTCACTCTACCTGCGCACCGGCAAGCCGGACCAGGCCGAGCAGATCATCGCCGCGGGGATCCGCATGGACCCCAAAAATGCAGACTTCAACCTCTTCCAGGCCGATCTCTACAAACGAACGGGCAACTTCGCCAAGACCGAGGCGGCCTTACAGGAGGCCCTGACCAAGAGCAAGCAACCGGCCGATGTGCAGGCGATGCTGGCGGATTTTTATGTTGACAGCCAGCAGTTAGCCAAGGCCAAGACCGAAGCGGACCAAATCCTGACTACCAACGCCAAACACAGTCTGGCCAATCTGGTCCGGGCCAAGCTCTTGACCAAGGAGGGCAAGGCCAAGGAGGCCCTGGTCATCCTCGATACCCTGATCAAAGAGCAGCCGCAGTGGGGGGAGGCCTATTACCAGAAAGGCCTTGCCCATCTAGGGTTGAAGGAGTTTGAACTCTCGCAAAAGGCGGCGGCCGAGGCGGTGCGGCTCGCCCCCAATCATGCCGATGCCCATGCCCTCTTGGCCCAACTTCTACTGCTGAACGGCGACGCAACCAACGCCGGCAAAGAGGCCAGTGTGGCCCTACGGCTCAAAGCCAACAGCTTCCGGGCCGCCATTATCTTTGGCCAGTCCCTGTACAGCGCCAAGGAGTACGACAAAGCGCTCAAGGTCTTCACCGAAATGGACAAGACCCTGCCCAATAACCCCGAGATCCTGATCAACAAGGCCCGTTCCGCCTTGGCCCTCAAACAAACGGACGCAGCCAGGACCGACCTGGAGGCCACCCTTAAGCTGGCTCCGGACAATTCACAAGCCCTGGCCATGCTGGTCGCCATCTCCCTCCAGAATAAAGATCAGGCCGGGGCCTTGCGCCGGGTTGCCGAGCAGATCGAGGCCGCCCCGAACACCCCGGGCCACCTGATGATCTTGGGCAGCCTGCAGGCCGAAATGAAGAAGTTCGACGAGGCCATCCGGACCTATCAGGCCATCCAGAAGCTGAACCCCGATGCCCCGGAACCCGCCATGCAGATCGCCAAGATCATGGTGGTCACCAACCGCACCCAAGAGGCCATCAACGAATACCGGACCCTGCTGACCACTCGACCCAACTATCTGCCGGCCATCATGGGCCTGGGCACCATGCTGGAGCAGACGGGCGACAGCGCCGGCGCCCAAGAGGCGTACCGTAAGGGACTGGAGATCGATCCCAAGTTGGCCGTGGCTGCCAACAACCTGGCTTGGTTGATGACCCAGACCCCCCAAGCCGACCTGGGAGAGGCCCTGCGCCTGGCCATGATAGCCAAAGCCGAGCTGCCGGAGGCCGCCAGTGTCAGCGACACCCTCGGCTGGATCCACCTGCAACGTAAGTCTTACTCCCTTGCTGCCTCCCAGTTCCAACAGGCCATCAGTGCCGAGCCCGAGAACCCCACCTTCAAGTACCACTTGGCCCTGGCCCTGCAAGGGGACGACAAGGTAGATCAGGCCCGGGAGCTGCTGACCCAGGCCCTGAAGGCGACCACCTTCCCCGAGAAAGCGGCGGCCAACGCCCTGTTGGACAAATTGCATTAGGAGAACGAGTCCAGGTTGTTTAGGCTGTAGGCTGTTAAGCAAAAACTCTGTACGCCCAACCCAAGACCATGACCAAAACCTTTGTCATCGGTGATATCCACGGCTGCCATCAGGCCTTGACCGCACTGTGGAGGAAGATCTCTCCGGTCCATGCGGACGACACCGTGGTCTTTCTAGGGGACTACATTGATCGCGGCCCAGCGTCCAGGCAGGTGATTGACGAGATCCTGATGATCCGCAAGGAGCTGCCCCGGGTGATCACCCTCATGGGCAACCACGAACAGATGTTGCTGGATTATCTGGAAGGGAGGGAGGGGACGCCATTTCTGGCGGTGGGAGGGGCCGAGACCTTGGCCAGTTATGGTCTGCCCGCTGACGGAGCACACCCCCTGGTCCTGCCGGCGGACCACGAAAGATTCTTCCGTGCCCTGCTGCCCTATTGGCAAAACCAGGAGGCCATCTATGTCCATGCCGGCCTGATGCCGGCGCTGCCCTTGGCGTTGCAGCCCAAGGCCTGGCTGTTGTGGTCCAGGAATGAGTTCTTGGCAACGGACTACGACTTCGGTAAACCGGTGATCTACGGCCACACCCCCTTCCCCAGCCCACGCCTGGAGCCCCATCGCATCGGCATCGACACCGGTGCGGTCTATGGCGGCCAGCTCACCTGCCTGATCCTGCCGGAGATGGAGTTTGTCCAGGTGGCAGGCCCAGCCCACTGGCCGTCCTGAAGCGTACCCACCCCGGCCGCCTAAAAAAGGGCATATCAAATAGCCCATCGCACCTCTCACCCTTCAGCCTACCGCCTAAACAACCTGCACAGTTCAGATGGTCAACATCCGGTCCAGGGCCTTCTTGGCCTGAAGGGCAGTGGCCTGATCCACGGTGATGCGGTTCACCACCCGGCCTTGGGCCAGGTTGTCCAGGGTCCACAGCAGGTGGGCCGGGTCGATGCGGTACATGGTGGAGCACAGGCACTCAAAGGGGGAGAGCGAGCGGATATGCTTGTCCGGGAATTGCTGAGCCAAGCGCTTCACCAGGTTGATCTCGGTGCCCACGGCCCAGCTGGAACCGGAGGGCGACTGGGCCACGCTCTTAATGATCATCTCGGTGGAGCCGTAGAGGTCGGCCGCCTGCACCACCTCCTGCCGACACTCCGGGTGGACAATCACCCGCACCTCGGGGTCTTCCTGGCGTAGGGCCTGGACCTGGGCCGCGGAGAACTGCATGTGCACCGTGCAGTAGCCGTCCCAGAGGATGACCTTGGCCTGTTGCAGGGCTCTCGCCGTATTGCCTCCCAAGGGTTCACCCCGGGTCCAGAGCACCACCTGCTCGCTCGGGATCCCCAGGGCGTGGGCGGAGTTGCGGCCCAGGTGCTCGTCCGGGAAAAAAAAGACCTTCTCGCCGCGGGCCAAGGCCCAGGCCAAGACCCGCTCGGCGTTGGAGGAGGTGCAGACCGAGCCCCCCCGCTCACCGACAAAGGCCTTGAGGCTGGCCGAGGAGTTGACATAGGTGATGGGGGTAATAGCGGCCACGTCGGTCAAGGCCGCCAACTCTTGCCAGGCCCCCTCCACCTCTTGGCAACTGGCCATATCCGCCATGGAGCAGCCGGCGGTCAGGTCGGGCAGGATGACGATCTGCTCCGGAGCGGTGAGGATGTCGGCGGACTCGGCCATGAAATGCACCCCGCAGAAGACGATATAGCGCCGCTCCCTGGCCTCGGCCGCCCGCCGGGCCAACTTCAGGGAGTCGCCGGTCTCATGGGCAAAGGCAAAGACCGCATCCTGCTGGTAGTGGTGACAGAGGATCAACAGATCGTCACCCATCTCCTCTTTACGGGCCGCGATCCTCCGGGCCAACTCTTCCGCCGTCTGCTCTGTGTACTCGGGGCCGATCGCCACTTGGCGCAACGGTTCCCCTGCCTCGTTATCAATTGTCTTCACGTGCACCCTCTCGCCCGCAGGCGGCCTCCTCCATAGGACCCTGATCCGGCCCACCAAAAAGAGAGCCCACAGAGCATTCCCTCTGTGGGCTCGACAACGGCTGTCAATATTCAGTTTCCGTGGGCGGTGGCTAGACCGATCTCACCCACGAGGCGCACGGCCCCTTATCGCCATCCGACTCGCCAAAGCGCACCGCATCGCCTTCGGTCAGTTGCTCCATCTTCAAATCCTTCAAGGCATTCTCATGGAAATAGACCTCCCGGCCATCGG
>CAYSFY010000007.1:0-6549 GCA_964430285.1 uncultured Desulfobulbia bacterium | reverse complement strand
ATGAATAGTAAACTATCTGATAACTTTTACCCAGATAGCACAAGGCCCCTTGTCTCCATCACCCTCGCCAAACTTAACGCTGTCTCCCTCGGCCAGATCCTCAAGGGTCAAATCCTTCAAGGCATTCTCATGGAAATAGACCTCCCGGCCATCGGCGGCGGCGATGAAGCCATAGGACTCATGGGGGACCAACTTCTTGACTACCCCCTCCACCACCGTGCTCTCCACGGCGGTATCACTGACCTTTACGGTCTGCCGGCGCTTGCGCTGCAACTCTTTCAGTTGCAGACCCATGGTATCAAAGGCATCACCCAGCAGTGCCTTGATAATCTCGCCCTTTCTCTTGACCACGACGGTGTCATTGGGGACCGAGGAGACCAATTGGACCTCGAACCCACCTTCCTTGTGAGAGGCCGTAGCGGCAATGGTGACCCTCAGATTGTGCACCAGACCCGGATGATGACGATCAAGCCGATCCTTCTCCTCATCAATCTTCGCCTGCCACGAACTTCTGATCTCTACATTCCGGCCTTCTACTTGCAGCTCCATAGAAACCCTCCTTCAATGTTTACCTCCAACACCTGCCCCCATACGCATCAAAACCATGGGGTAGATGCACCCAAGCGTAGGCAACCCTAACGCCCTTGCCGCCCAGAGCGGCACCTTGTTTAGCAACGTTCTCCTACAACCAAATACTAACGCCTAAAGGGACATCTGTCTAGCGCTGCCATCGTACCCGGTTGTATTTTTCTTTATAATACACCAAGATAATTATCTTGACCAGCCAGTTTACAGGAAAATGGCACGGGCCTAACAGTGCCTGGGGCCGACCCGAAATCCTTCGGCTCCCTTAGACGGCAACCCAGTTCAGGATCTCGGCCTGGCGGCGCAAGGATGCCGCGATCCGCTCGCCGCTAATCTCACCCTGCACTACTGCCTCCCGTAACGCCGCAAGCGACCGCCGGATCTTGTCATGGTCATGGCAGATCAGCACCAGATCGGCGCCGGCCTGGAAGGCCTTTTGCACCGCCTCCACAAAGCCCGCGAACTTCTCAATGGCCCCCATCTCCATGTCATCGGTGATGATCAGACCATCGTAACCGCACCGCTTGCGCAGGAGTTCTCCCACCACCAAGGAAGACAGGGTGCCGGGCAGCTCCGGGTCCAGGTCGGCATAGACCGCATGGGAGGTCATCACCGCCGCCACCTTGCCCGCCATGGCCCGGGTAAAGGGCACCAGGTCCTCGGCCAGCAGCCGCGCCCCGGGTCGATCCACCACCGGCAGCACCAGATGCGGGTCAAGCAGGGCCGAACCCAGGCCTGGAAAGTGCTTGGCGCAGGCCGCCACCCCGGTCCGTTGCAGACCATTGATCACCAGGGCGCCCAGTTCCGCCACCCGCTGGGGGTCCTCCCCCAGACAGCGACGCTCCATGAACAGCCCCTGGCCGGTGGGGCAGATATCCAACACCGGGGCCAGATTCATATTGATCCCCACCTCAACCAGCTCCGTGGCGCAGGTGAGGGCAAACTGCATCAGCTGCTGCTCGCCATCGGCGGCCTCCGCCAACTGCCGGGGTTCGGCAAAGAGGGTGAAGGGCCGGGGCAGGCGGGCGACCTGCCCACCCTCTTGGTCAATGGCGATCAAGGGGCGAGGCAGACCATGGCCCAGGCAACTCTCCCGCAAGGAGGTGCACAGGGCCGTGAGCTGCTGCCGATCGCGGACATTACGCCGGAAGAGGATGAAGTTATGGACCCCCTCATCCCGAATCAAGGCCAGGGTCGAGGGCTCAAGCTCAAGCCCGGGGATGCCGATCATCAACAGATGGCCCAGCGGTTGCGGGTGATTATCCTGCACTCTTGCCTCCTCTCCCTTGCTGATAGGCAGCCGGATCGACCAGCCCCGCCTCGATAAACCCCTTGCGCCGCAGTTGACAGGCGTCGCACTCGCCGCAGGCCAGTCCCGCCGGGTCAGGGTCGTAACAGCTGTGGGTCTGGCCATAATCGACCCCCAGGGCCGTGCCGGCCAAGACAATCTCCCGTTTGCTCATGCGCAAGAGCGGGGCATGGATGGTGAACCCCTTGCCCCCCGAGACCCCGGCCCGGGTGGCCAGGTTGGCAAGCCCGGCAAAGGCTTGTAGATACTCGGGCCGGCAATCGGGATAGCCGCTGTAGTCCATGGCATTGACCCCGATGAAGATATCCCAAGCCCCCAGGACCTCGGCCCAGGCCATGGCGTAGGAGAGAAAGATGGTGTTGCGCCCCGGGACATAGGTCACCGGGATCTCGCCCGGGGCCTCCTGGCCGTGGCCACGACCCACAGGGGTGTTCTTGGGCACGGCGATATCCCCGGTCAGGGCGGAGCCGCCAATCTTGTCCAGCCCCACCTCCAGCACCAGATGGCGCTCCGCCCGGTACAAGGCGGCATTCTCCCGGGCGCGCTCAAGCTCTATGGCTTGGCGCTGACCGTAGGCAAAACTTAGGCAATAGCAGCGATAGCCCTGGTCCCTGGCCATGGCCAGCACCGTTGTCGAATCAAGACCGCCGCTCAGCAAGACCACGGCCTTGGCTTGGTTGTCATTCATCTATTCAAGAGATTTTAGTTGATTTGATGGGGTTGCCTGCGGCGGCTCCCAACGGAGTATCGAGGAGCCCGCGAGAAAAAAGGCGATTGCAAGATCGCCGGAAAGTTCATAGTATCGGTGCTCAGGGTGACGGCAGGCGGCAGGCCGAACGCCCCCGACTTTGACCTTTAACCTTAATACCATTTACCTTCCCCACTATGCCGCAAAACCCACCGTCCAGCAAGACCAAGCCACAAAAAAAAGCCGTGGCCCTCAAATATGACCGGGAGCGGGACCATGCCCCCAAGGTGGTGGGCAAGGGGGTCGGGTCGGTGGCCGAGAAGATCATCGCCCTGGCCAAGGAACACGGCATCCCCATCCAGCTGGATAGCGACCTGGTGGAGATCCTCTCCCGCTTGAACCTAAACCAGGAGATCCCGCCGGAGACCTATGTCCTGGTGGCCGAGATCCTGGCCTTCATCTACCGCGCCAACCAAAGCTACACCCCGCCCAAACGCTGATCGCCCCTGCCTCATCCACCGCTAGGCAAAATCTACCACGGCCAGTCGCTAACCCCCGAGCCGCCTCTCCCCCTTTCACCCTGCCGCCTATAGCCCTCGCCCTCCGCCTTTCCCTCTTGGCACGCAAGTTGCTAGTTAACCGAGCAAAACCAACACTGCGGAGAGAACTATGTTTATCCAAAACCGACTGGGCATGATCGAAGGGGCCGAAACCATGCTGGCCCAAGAGCGCCGCATGGACCAGATCGCCAACAATCTGGCCAACGTGGACACCGCCGGCTACAAAAAGGAAGACGTCACCTTCTGGGAGATGATGTTCCGGGCCGCGGACCAGAGACCACGGGTGGGCAAGGCCCTGAAAATCCTGACCAATCAAGAACAGGGGAGCGCCAAGGAGACCAACAACACCCTCGATTTCGCCATCAACGGTGACGGCTTCTTCAAGATCCAGACTGCGGCCGGGATCCGCTACACCCGCAACGGCAACTTCACCTTGAACAACCAGGGCCAGCTCAGCACCCAGGACGGCAATCTGGTCATGGGCGATGGCGGGCCCATCGTCCTTACCGATCAGAACATCCAGGTGGGCCGTGACGGCCAGATCAATGCCGGCGGCATCCCCATCAACCGCTTAACCGTGGTCACCTTCCCCGACCTGAACGCCCTGGAGAAGGAGGGGGCGAACCTCTTTCGTCCGCAAGACGCCACCGCCCAGGAGGTGCCGGTGGAGACCCCCAGCGTGCAACAGGGGTATCTGGAAGGGGCCAACGTCAACATCGTCTCCGAGATGACGGAGATGATCGATCTACAGCGGGCCTACCAGAGTCAGCAGAAGGCCATCCAGACCTCCGACGAAATCGACCAGCAGTCAACCGCCAGGGTCGGCAAATTGACATAACGTCCCAGCCCTTGACACTAAACCGTAAGCAACGCCCCTTTCCATAACGCAAGGAGATCACCATGATCCGCGCCCTCTACACCGCCCGTACCGGCATGAACGGCCAGCAGACCCAACTGGATGTCATTTCCAACAACCTGGCCAACGTCAACACCGGCGGCTTTAAGAAGAGCCGCTCGCAGTTCGAGGACCTCTTCTATCAATCCTTGCGCTCGGTGGGGGCGGAGACGGTGGATGGCGGCATGGTCCCCACCGGGGTCCAGGTCGGGCTCGGCACCAAGGTGACCTCGGTGCAGAAGATCTTCACCCAGGGCAATTTCACCGAGACCGGCAATGACCTGGACGTCGCCATCGAGGGTGACGGCTTCTTCCAGATCATTCGCGAGGGGGTCACCTATTACACCCGGGACGGCAGCTTCAAACGCAACGCCGATGGCTTTATCGTCAACGCCAATGGCGACCGCCTGCAACCGGAGTTTGCCATCCCGGCCGGCACCACCGCCATCAATATCGACAAGAGCGGTCTGCTGGTGGCCCAGGACGAAAACCAACAGACCCTGGGCTCGGTGCAGCTCACCTTAAACAGCTTCATCAACCCGGCGGGGTTAAAGAGCGTGGGCGGCAATCTCTACCTGGAGACCGACGCCTCAGGCCCCCCCACCGAGGCCAACCCGGGGAGCAACGGCGTCGGCTCCCTGGCCCAGCACTTCCTGGAGACCTCCAACGTCAACGTTACCGAGGAGCTGGTCAACCTGATCGTCACCCAACGGGCCTTCGAGGTCAACTCCAAGGCCATCACCACGGCCGACCAGTTGCTGGAAATCGCCAACGGCTTGAAACGGTAAGTCATGAATCGCCTGTTGCCCATCCTCCTCGCCGCGCTCTTGTCCCTTGTGGCCCTGCTCCCGCTTAGAGCGGCGGGGGAGACGGCCACCACCGTCATCCTGGAGCAGAGCGAACTGAAAAAGGTGTTTACCGCCTTGATCCTGGCCCGTGCCACCCTGCCCCCCGGTGACCTGACCATCTCCCGCTTCACCGCCACCCCCGAGACCCTTTCCGTGCCGGCGGGGAGACGTGAGTTTCGCGTCATCTCCCGGGGTCAGTCCAAGTCCCTTGGCCGGCAGACCATGGTGGCCGATCTCTTGGTCAACGGCCAGGCCAGGGCGCGGGTCACCCTGAGTGGCGACCTGGAGGTCCAGGGCGATGTGGTCTGCGCGGCCCACGCCTTAAGCAGAAGCCGCCTGCTCTCCGCCGACGACCTGGTGCGGGTGCGCAGGAACCTCACCATGCTGGGCCCCGACCTGGTGACCGACCCAGCCCTGGCCATCGGCAAGGAGATCAAGACCACCCTGCAACCGGGTGCCCCCCTCTACGGCCGTTTCCTCAAGGAGCCGGCAATGGTCAAACGGGGGGACATCGTCTCCATTCGGGCAGCCCGGGGGGCCATTACTATCACGGTACCGGGCCGAGTGCAAGTTGCCGGGGCCAAAGGCGAGCTGATCACGGTCAAAAATATGATGAGCCGCAAAGAGATCTACGCCAAGGTGATCGGGCCGGACACGGTCCAGGCGGAGTTGTAACTACTTTAAGGCTATAGGCTGTAGGTGTTTAGTCTGTAGCAACAGCATAATCAGCAAGATGCGCGGTAACGAGGCCACCATGTCGTCCGTTTTTGTGCCCAGCACCCTTCAGTCCATAGCCTAATACCAAGGAGCATGCCATGAACAGAACCCTACCTCTTTGCCTCTTGCTGGCCCTGGCCGGTTGTGTCAGTCGGACCTCCCAGGCCCCGCCCCCCCTGCCGGAGCGCAACGCGCTGCCCATGATGGAGGCGAAGATTGCCCGGCCCAGCGAAGGGGCCATCTTCAGCGCCAACGCCAAGAACCTCTACCAGGATAGCCGCGCCCGCCAGGTGGGGGATATCGTCATGGTCAAGATCGTCGAGGCCTCCAGCGGCAAGAAGACCGCCGACACCAAGACCTCCAAGGACTCCAGCCTGGTGGGCGGTATCTCCTCGCTCTTTGGCTTTGAACAGACCCTGCTCACCAAAGGCGGTAGCCACACCCCCTCCCTGACCAGCATGAACGCCAACTTGGGCACCAGTTTCGACGCCAAGGGCGAGACCAAGCGCGACAGCACGGTCACCGCCACCCTCTCGGCCCGCGTGGTGGAGGTGGGCATGGATGGCAACCTGGTGATCCAAGGCTACCGTGAGATCCGGGTCAACGACGAGACCCAGCACATCATCCTCTCGGGCATCATCAGGCCCGACGACATTGCCCAGGACAACTCCATCCTCTCCTCCAACATCGCCGACGCCAGGATCGAATACTCCGGTACCGGCACCCTGGGCGACAAGCAGCAGCCCGGCTGGCTGGCCAATGCCATTGATGTGGTCTGGCCGTTCTAAAGCAGTCAGGAGCAAAACTCTTCCGTTCGGGGAGTTTGCATGGTGCCCAGTCGGCACTGCTTCCACCAAACATATCGTGGCGACAAAGGCTTCTCAGCCAAGCTGTCCGGGCTCTCAGAGCTGGCGGGTGAATCCGTACAAGGAGCGTCGTCCACGGCG
>CAYSFY010000006.1:41479-45511 GCA_964430285.1 uncultured Desulfobulbia bacterium | reverse complement strand
TGGTCGGACGAAAAATTACAGATGGTGAACACTTTCGCTCCGACAGGCTCCTAGGTGTCCGGGGATGCGCGCCCCTACATCTTTATTGACAGGCAAGGGGATTCAGACTATTTGTTTTTTCCACATGAAGTGCTTAATATCTTATGACGTGAATTAAACCGCCGGGGGATACCGCATCCTTTTCTCCCGCACATGGACCAAAAAAATCAATGGATACGGGTGAGCCAATGAAGTCAACATGGATTAAACTGGTGGGGGTGTTGCTGGTCGCGGGTTGGATGGGCACAGTGGCCCCGGCCCGGGCTGCGGTGAAGGTCCCCGATTTCGCCTTGCCGGCAATCCAGGATCAAAAGGTGATTGATATCACCCAATTTCGGGGCAAGGCGGTGCTGATCAATTTTTGGGCAACCTGGTGTGGACCATGCGTCCAGGAGATCCCCTCCCTGATCAGCCTGCAGAATGAGTTCGGACCTCAGGGTCTGGCGGTCATTGGCGTCTCCATGGACCAAGGCGGGGAAGGACCGGTACAGCGGGTCATTGCCAAGACCGGCATCAACTACCCGGTGGTGATGGGTGACTCCAAGATCAGCCGTGATTTTGGCGGTATCTTCGGTATCCCCGCCTCGTTCCTGGTTGACCAGTCGGGCACCGTACGTAAGCGTTTTGACGGCTGGACCAGCCACAATCAGTTTGTCGAGGATATCAAGGAGGTCCTACACTGAAGGATTTGCCCCATCATTGGCCGGGATTCTTTGAATGAAGAATCATTCATATTTTGATTGACACCCTTTTTTTTTGGGGTAAATTCTATGAAGTGATTTTATGCGATGGGTAGTCGTGCTGGCGGGAGAAAACATTGCCCCTGGCGCTGATTATATCAGTGGTGCATCAAATATTAATTCTACAAAAGGAGAGAGGAACAATGAAAAAGAAGATGATGGCTCTGGCTTTGGCAATGGCATTCACCGCCGCCACCGTAGCGGTGGCAAATTCCTTTACCTGTGAGGTCAAATCCGTTGCAGGGACCACGGTAACCCTGGAGTGCAAGGATACCGACACCCCCAAGATCGAAGTCGGCAAGCCGATCAAAGTAAGCCCGAACAAGAAAAAAGCGGTTGAGGGTTGCTAATCGCCTGTTTTCTTTTCAGTTTTTACTGAAAACCCGGAAGAGCTGTCCAATCGTGCGATTGGATGGCTCTTTTTGTTTTTGTCCTAACCGTTATCGCTGCAAAGAGATGAAACAGGCATGGAATTGCTGAAACCGATCTTGCTGGGGGTGCTGCAAGGGGCCACTGAATTTTTGCCGGTGTCAAGTTCAGGGCATCTGGTGCTGGCGGAGACCTTTTTTCATATCCAGCAGGCCGGCATCGCCTTTGACGTGGCCCTGCACATGGGTACCCTGCTGGCGATCGTGCTCTATTTCCGGCTGGATCTGTTGGCCATCAGCGGCGCGCTCCTCCGTCTCGGCAGCGAGGACCAGCTTGTGCGCGGTAACCAGCGTCTGGCCCTGCTGCTGATCGTGGCCACCATCCCGGCAGCGGTGATCGGCAAGTTGTTCGGCGACCAGATCGAGGAGCACTTACGCCAACCGGCATGGATAGCCGCCACCCTGGCCGGAGTGGGCCTGATCCTGCTGGTGGCCGAAAAAATTGGCTCCCGCCGGCGCGCCTTTCATGAACTGACCATGGTCGATGCCCTGGTCATTGGTCTCGCCCAGGCCACTGCCTTGGTGCCGGGGGTCTCCCGCAGCGGCATCACCATGACCACGGCCCTATTTCGCGACCTGGACCGGACGGCGTCGGCCCGCTTCTCCTTTTTGATGTCCGCCCCGATTATTGCCGGCGCCGGCCTCCTCCATCTGGTCAAGATCCTCCGGCAGGGCTTTCCTCCCGGCCAAGAGGGGTTCTTCGTGGCAGGATTTCTGGCCTCGGCCATCTCCGGCTATCTGTTCATCAGCTTTTTGATGCGTTATCTGCAAAGCCGCTCGTTTGCCATTTTTGCCTACTACCGCGTGGCCCTGGCCGCCGTGGTGGTCTGGACCATGGTCCGTTGAAGACGTAGAGAACGTGGCCAATGTCGACCTTGCGAGGATCAGGCATCACAGGCCAGGATTGTTTCTACCACGGCGGATGCCTGTTTTTGGATTTTTTGGAAGACCATCGTTTTTTCGCGTAAGTTATTGCGGGCAGCAAGAATGAGCCCCCAAGGGTTGAGCCTCATCCCCCCATTTAGTCTATCTTTCCGAGGAGTATGCGTATGTCGATTGCCAAGGAGCTGCCCACAGAGGCGGCAAAAATTCTGCGGACCATCCGCAAGGACTACACCGTGGCCTTTGAGCCCTTCCGTACCCGGGACGTGGAGCTGCAACTGCTGATGGTCCAGGACCTGGAGTCCGTGCTCAAGGGCCGGGACCCATTCAAGAATGTCTCGGAGTTCCCCTTCTGGGTCAAGCTCTGGGAGGCGGCCATGGTGCTGGCCGATGTGGCCGCCACCCTACCCTCCACCACCGGTCCCAGGCTGCTGGAGCTGGGCGCGGGCCTGGGCGCGCCGGGTCTGGTGGCGGCAGCCAAGGGGTTCCGCGTTACCTTGAGCGACTATGAGGAGCGGATCTTGAATTTCCAACGGGTCAGCGCCGCTGCCAATCGCTTGCAGGTGGAGTGCCGCTTCATCGACTGGACCAAGCCACCGGCCATGGAGCCCTTTGATACCATCTTCGGGGCCGAGATCCTCTTCCGCGAGGAGTTGCTGGCCCCCCTGCTCACCCTCTTTGATCGCCTCCTGGCCCCGGGCGGCACCATCTATCTCTGCCACGACCACCGGCGTAAGACCCTCTACTCCTTTTTGGACAAGGCCCAGGCCACCTACACCATCCGCGCCAAAAAGATCGATCTTAACGCGGGTGACGACAGTTGCAGCGTCATGTTGAACTGCCTGCAACGCAAAGGTTGAGGGGGCAAGCCCATGCCGGTCTACGAGTATGAGCACCTAAGCGAGGGTGAGTGTGTGCTGGGCCACGCCTTTGAGCGGACCCAGGCCATGTACAGCGCCCCGTTTAAGCTCTGTCCCGAATGCGGCCTGCCGGTGCGCAAGCTTGTCTCGCTGGCCAGCATCAACACCCCCAAGACCAACAGCGCCCTGAAGAACCTGGGCTTCACCAAACTGGTGCGCCGGGACCACGGGGTCTACGAGAACGTCACCGCCACCGGCAATGAGAGCAAGATCTGGGACACCAGTCGGCCGGAGACCATGCCCGACCTGAAAAAGAAGATCAGCGATTAGCCCTTTGCCAGGAGGGGAGTGGCTCTTCTCTCCCCAATCCCTGCCAGCCAATTTTTCCCCAACGCGCGACCATGACAACCCCTTCAGACACCTTCGATGTGATCATCATCGGCGCCGGCCACGCCGGCTGCGAGGCGGCCCTGGCCGCGGCACGCATGGGCTGCCGGACCCTGGTGACCATCATCAACGCCGACGGCATCGGCGCCATGTCCTGCAACCCGGCCATCGGCGGTCTGGCCAAGGGCCATCTGGTCAAGGAGATCGACGCCTTGGGCGGCGAGATGGCCAAGAATATCGACGCCACCGCCATCCAGTTTCGGCGCCTCAACACCAGCAAGGGGCCGGCGGTGTGGTCCTCCCGCGCCCAGGCCGACCGCCTCCTTTACCGCCTGCGCATGAAGTCGGTGCTGGAACGGCAAGCAAACCTCTCCATCCGCCAGACCGTCATCGACCGCTTGCTGGTGGAGCAGGGCCGGGTGGCCGGGGTGGTCACCTCCCTGGACGAAGAGATCCGCGCCCGGGCGGTGGTCATCGCCACCGGCACCTTCTTAAACGGCCTGATCCACATCGGCATGAAAAACTTCCCGGCCGGCCGCATGGGGGACGCCCCCTCCCGCTCCCTGCCCGAGCACCTGCGCGCCTTGGGCTTTGCCATGGGCCGCATGAAGACCGGCACCACCCCGAGACTGGACGGCACCACCATCGACTACTCGGAGCTGGCCCCGATGCTCCCGGAGCGCGACGCCTGCGAGT
>CAYSFY010000006.1:33422-41469 GCA_964430285.1 uncultured Desulfobulbia bacterium | reverse complement strand
CTCGGAGCTGGAGGCCCAGCACAGCGACGACCCGCCGAACCTCTTCTCCTTCAGCAGCAGCGGCCCGCCGCCGCTCCCCCAACGCCCCTGCCACATCACCTACACCAACCTCGCCACCCACGCCATCATCCGCGGCGGCCTGGACCGCTCGCCCATGTACGCCGGGGTGATCAAGGGGATCGGCGCCCGCTACTGCCCCTCCATTGAGGACAAGATCTCCCGCTTCCCGGACAAGGAGCGCCACCAGCTCTTTCTGGAACCGGAGGGTCTGGACACCGTGGAGGTCTACCCCAACGGCGTGCCCACCAGCCTGCCCCTGGATGTGCAGACCGCCATGATCAACAGCATCAAGGGGTTGGAGAAGGCCCGCATCATCCGCCCCGGCTACGCCATTGAGTACGACTATGTCGATCCCCGGGAGCTCCTCCCCTCCCTGGAGAGCAAACGCTTGGCCGGCCTCTTCCTGGCCGGCCAGATTAACGGCACCTCGGGCTACGAGGAGGCGGCGGCCCAGGGGCTGATCGCCGGCATCAACGCCGTCAACTCGGTGCGCCAGGCCCCCCCCCTGGTCCTGGACCGCTCCCAGGCCTACACCGGGGTGTTGATCGACGACCTGGTCACCCTGGGCACCAAGGAGCCCTACCGTCTCTTTACCTCCCGAGCCGAGTACCGCCTGCTGCTCCGGGAGGACAACGCCGACCTCAGGCTCGCGGAGATCGGCCGGGGGTTAGGTCTGGTCAGCGCCGAGACCTATGGCACCTTCTGCCAGAAACGGCAGGCCATTGACGAAACCATGGCCTGGCTGACCCACACCATGGTCAAGCCCACCGAGGCCGTGAATGACCGCCTGGCCGCCTTGGGCACCGCCCCCATGCGCCAGCCGGCGGCCATGATCGACCTCCTCAGGCGACCTGAGTTGACCATGGAGCACCTGCTGGCCGTCACCGAAACGACCCGCCCCCTGGCCCCGGTGGTGGCCCAGGAGGTGCAACTCCAGGTCAAGTACGAGGGGTATATCCTGCGCCAGCACGAACAGATCGCCAGGTTCCGCAAGTTCGAAGAGGTCCTCTTGCCCCCGGAGCTGGACTACCAGAGCTTCGACGGCCTCTCCAACGAGGTGGTGGAGAAGATGACCTCCATCCGCCCCCGCTCCCTGGGTCAGGCCTCCCGCATCTCCGGCATCACCCCGGCCGCCATATCGGTACTGCAGATCCACCTTAAAAAGATGGGCCTCATCTGACGGCACGGCCGGTTTATTTCCATTCACCATTCACCCTTGACCATTACTCATGCCTTCACCCTTCACCCTGATCAAACAATCCAGCCAGTGCCCGGCCCGCCGCGGCCAGGTGCATACGGTGCATGGCACCTTCCAGACCCCCATCTTCATGCCGGTGGGCACCCAGGCCACGGTCAAGGGTGCCACCCCGGCCGACCTTAAGGCCCTGGGCGCCGAGATCATCCTGGCCAACACCTACCACCTCTTTCTCCGTCCCGGCCACCAGCTGATCCGGGAGATGGGCGGTCTGCACCGCTTCATGGCCTGGGACCGGCCAATCTTGACCGACAGCGGCGGCTTCCAGATCTTCTCGCTCAAGGACCTGACCCGGATCACCGAGGCCGGGGCCTCCTTCAAGTCCCATCTCGACGGCGCCAACTGCTTCCTGGGGCCCGAGGAGGCGGTGGCGGTGCAGGAGGCCTTGGGTACGGATATCATGATGTGCCTTGACACCTGCATCCCCTATCCCGCCACCCGCTTGGAGGCGACAGAGGCCACCGCCCTTACCCAGCGCTGGGCCCGCCGCTGCCGCGAGGCCCAGGACCGCTCCACCGGCCAGCTGTTGTTCGGCATCATCCAAGGGGGAATGTACGCCGATCTCAGGGCCCAAGCCATGGAGGGGCTCTTGGAGATCGGTTTTGACGGCTACGCCATGGGGGGGCTCAGTGTGGGTGAGCCCAAGGAGTTGATGTACGAGATGACTGAACTGACCGCCGCCCTGATGCCCAAGGAGTACCCCATCTACCTGATGGGGGTCGGCACCCCGGAGGACTTGGTGGAGGGGGTGTGGCGCGGGGTGGACATGTTCGACTGCGTCATGCCCACCCGTAACGCCCGGAATGGATTGCTCTTTACTTCCACGGGCAAGATTGTTATAAAGAACGCCCAATACCAACGGGATGAGCGGCCCCTGGATCCGACCTGCGGCTGTTACACCTGCCGTAACTTTTCCCGGGCCTATCTGCGCCATCTTACTATGGCCCGCGAGATCCTGGCCGCCACGCTAAACACGATCCACAACCTGCACTACTATGTTGGTCTGATGGCCGGCATCCGCGAGGCCATCAGCAACGACCGTTTCGCCGAATTCCGCACGGAGTTCCACGCCCGGCGCCAGGCCGAACCGGCATAATCCTTCTCACGGGGCATCTTGCCCCTTGAGCACCCTTTACCTTGGAGGCTAACCATGTTTGGCACCACCCTCGCCCATGCGGCCGGCGCCGCCCCGGCAGCACCAAATCAGCTGATGTCCTTTGTCCCCCTGGTCCTGATTTTTGTGGTCTTCTATTTTCTCCTGATCCGGCCACAACAGAAAAAGGCCAAGGAGCACCAGAATTTTTTAGGCAACATGAAAAAAGGTGACGTGGTGGTCTCCAGTGGCGGCCTCATCGGTACCATCACCGGCCTCACCGATACCGTGATCACCCTGGAGGTGGCGGACAATGTCCGGGTCAAGGTCTCCCGGCCCCATATCCTGGGCTCGGTCAGCACCATCAAGGCAGAGGCCAGTTCCAGCAAGGGCGGAGGCTGAAAGATGCCACGGGTGTGAGACTTCATCGGGCATGAAGTTGGATAAAAAACGGCGTATCACTCAACTGACGAGTGGTACGCCGTTTTTTATTGTCTCGCCGTAACGCCCTTGCGCAGCAACCCTAAGGGCGTGGCCTGGGGCAGGGCCGGTTCCGTGTGCAACCGGATCAAGGAGTTGGGATTGGCGCGAACGATGGACTCGCCCTCGGCATCGGTCATGGAGGTGACCCGCACCCGCACGTTGGTCAGCCCCTGGTCCAGGTACTCCAAGGTATCGCCCAGATCGATGGGGTTTCGGGTCTCAAGCACAGGGGCCGCGCCCTGCTCCCGGATCAACCCCACCGGGGCATGGCTCGGCCGGTACTCCACTCCCTGGTGGAGCATATCCTCCTGGCCCGGGGTCTGGACAAAGAAGTTCTCGGTGTAGCCCCGGGAGCCGATCTTAGCCAACTCCTCGCTAAAGGCCGGGGGCAGGGTGATGGCGGCCAAGTGCTCCACCCCCTGCCGGTCGATCTCGGCCTTGATGTGGTCCAAGGCGGCCCGGTAGAGGCGGACAATGGCCCCCACGTAATAGACGCTCTTCATCCGGCCTTCGAGCTTCAGGGAGTCGGCCCCGGCCGCAATCAACTCAGGGAGCCGGTGCAGCAGGCAGAGGTCCTTGCTGTTGAAGATGTAGGCCCCGCGCGCGTCCTCCTCCACCGGGAAGTACTGCCCCGGCCGTTTCTCCTCCACCAAGGAGTAGCGGTAGCGGCAGGGGTGGGCGCACTCCCCGAGGTTGGCGTCGCGACCGGTGAGGTAGAGACTCATGGTGCAGCGGCCCGAGTAGGAGATGCAGATGGCGCCGTGGACAAAGAGTTCCAGTTTGAGCCGCACCGCCTCGCGGATCTCGCGAATCTCGGCCAGGCCCAACTCCCGGGCCAGATTGACCCGCTCGGCCCCCTGCCCCTGCCAAAAGAGGGCGCTCTCGCGGTTGGTGACGTTGGCCTGGGTGCTGAGATGAATGGGGAGCTCGGGCACCAGCCGCCGGGCCAGGGCAAAGACCCCGGGATCGGCGATGATCAGGCCATCCACCCCGATCTCCCGCAACAGGGCGAGGTAGGCAGGCAGCTCCACCAGATCACGGTTATGGGCCATGATATTCACCGTCACATAGGCCTTGACCCCATGCTCATGGGCATGGGCCACCCCCAGGGCCAACTCCTCCGGCCCCATGACCGCGTGGGCCCGCAGGCTGTAACTGCCGCTGCCCAGGTAGACGGCGTCGGCCCCGTAGCGGACCGCGATCTTCAACTTCTCTAAACTCCCTGCCGGCGCCAACAGCTCCGGCAGGGTAAAGCCTCTTTCCCGCCCACCATCCATCATCCGCTCCTCCCTATCGTATCGTCGATAAACCCTTTACCTTTTGGCGTTTACCTTTTACCATGCCCCGGGTATATGTGTAGCAAAATCATTCAAGCGCCCTAAACCCCTGCCCGGGAGCCCCCCATGACCCCCCTCACCCCCAACCCGCGACAGATCATGGTAGCGATGAGTGGCGGGGTGGACAGTTCGGTCACCGCGGCCCTGCTCCAGCAGCGCGGCTATCAGGTGGTGGGGGTGTACATGCGGCTCTCCCGGGCCGATGATCAGGCCCAGCAGGAGCGGGCACGGCGCATTGCCCAGCGCTTGGGTCTGCCCCTGGAGGTAGTGGATCTGGCCGATGCCTTCCAGCATCAGGTCCTGGACTCCTTCAGCCACGCCTATCAGGCGGGCTTGACCCCGAACCCCTGCTGGCTCTGCAACCGGACCATCAAGTTCGGTCTGCTGCGCGCCTTTGGCCGTGACCACCTGGGGATCGCCGCCATGGCCACCGGCCACTACGCCCGCACGCTCCCTGGGCCGGATGGCCCGGTCAGGCTCCTGACCGGGCTTGACCCCAAGAAGGACCAATCCTATTTCCTCTCCGGCCTGGGTCAGGAGCACCTCTCCGGGGTGACCTTTCCCCTGGGCGAGACCACCAAGGAGGAGGTCTACCAGGTGGCGGCCGAATTGGGCCTCTCCGGCCTGCACAGTGCCGAGAGCCAGGATATCTGCTTCCTCCAGGGCCGTGACCTGGCCTCCTTTTTTAGCGATCTCCCCCCCCGGCCCGGTGAGTTTGTCACCCGCGCCGGAGAGTGCCGGGGAGACCATCAGGGGATCTTTCGCTACACCGTGGGCCAGCGGCGGGGCATCGGCATCCCGGATGCCACCCCCTACTACGTCATTGGCCTGGATGCCCAGCGGAACCGGGTGGTGATCGGCAAGGAGGAGGATCTGTGGCAGGATAGGCTTGCGGTCAGGGAGATGCACTGGCTCGCGGGCTCGGAGCCCGTGCTGCCCCACGAGTTCATGGTCAAGATCCGCTACCGCCATGGGGCGGCCCCGGCCCGAGTCAGCCGCGATGACCGGGGGGGGTATACCATCCGCTTTAGCGACCCTCAGCGGGCCATCACCCCCGGTCAGATCGCCGCCCTCTACCTGGGGGACGAGGTGATCGGCAGCGGGGCCATAGACCTTTAACCTTCGACGCATTGCCACCCATGACCGAATCCGGAAAAAGACGCGTTGCCATCACCACCCTGGGGTGCAAGGTCAACCAGTACGAGTCGGCCTCCTTTGCCTCCCGTTTTGAGGAACAGGGGGCCGAGATCGTCCCCTTTGACCAGGCGGCGGACGTCTATGTGATCAACAGCTGCGCCGTAACCGCCAAGGCGGGTGCCCAGTCCCGCCAGCTCATCCGCCGGGCCCTACGCGCCAACCCCAAGGCCCGTTTGGTGGTGACCGGCTGCTACGCCCAGGTGGCCACCCAGGAGATTCTGGAGCTGGTTGACCACCCCATCTGTCTGGTGGGCAACGAGAACAAGCACCTGCTGGTGGAGATCGCCCTGTCGCGCAAGCTCTGTGACCTGGAGATCTATGTCGGTGACATCGGCAAGAAAAAGGAGATCTGCCTGCTGCCGGTGCAGCGCTTCCCCGGTCGCACCCGTTGTTACTTGAAGATCCAGGATGGCTGCAACAACTTTTGCAGTTACTGCATCGTGCCCTACGCCCGGGGCCGGGTGCGCAGCCTGCCCGTGGACCAAGTCCTGGAACAGGTGGCGGTCTTCGTGGCCGAGGGCTACCGGGAGTTGGTGTTGACCGGCATCCATGTGGGGATGTACGGCCAGGACCTCTCCCCCCGCACCTCGCTGCTGGAGCTGGCAAGGCTGCTGACCATGGAGGATCGGGGCCTGCGCTTCCGGCTCAGCTCCTTGGAGCCCGGCGAGCTCTCTCCGGAGCTGTTGGCGCTGATGGCAACCTCTCCCCAGTTTATGCCCCACTTCCATCTCCCCCTGCAGAGTGGCTCCCCCGCCATCCTAGAGCGGATGAACCGGCGCTACACGGTGGCACAGTTCGTCCAGGTGGTGGAGAGCATCGTCGCCGCGCTGCCCACGGCCTCCATCGGCATCGATGTGCTCACCGGCTTCCCCGGCGAGACCGACGAGCAGTTCCAGGAGACCGTGCACCTGCTGGAGACCCTGCCGCTCAGCTACCTCCACGTCTTCCCCTTCTCCAAGCGCCCCGGCACCCCGGCCGCCACCATGCCCGACCAGGTGGAGCAGGCGGTCAAGGAGGAGCGGGCCGCCCGGCTCACCGCCCTGGGCCGTGCCAAGCGCCGGGCCTTTTATCAACGCCAGATCGGCACGGTGCATGCGGTCCTGGTGGAAGGTGGCAAGAATCGATTTAAGCAGATGAAGGGCTTCACCGACAACTACGTGCCGGTCTATTTCGCAGGCCAGCCGCACCAGGAAAACACCATCGTCCAGGTCATGATCGACCGGGTCGAGGAGCTGATGGTCTTTGGCCACTTGCTTGAATGAGCAACGATATCCCCCTTCCCTTTCACTATTTTTAAGACCATGCGTGGAGAGATTATCGCCATTGGCGACGAACTGACCTCGGGCCGTATCCTGAACATGACCAGCCACTTCGCGGCCCACCACCTCTTTGCCGGTGGCCATGAGATCGTGGCCATGGCCACCATCGGCGACTCACCGGAACTG
Source organism: uncultured Desulfobulbia bacterium (assembly GCA_964430285.1). Taxonomy (GTDB): domain Bacteria; phylum Desulfobacterota; class Desulfobulbia; order Desulfobulbales; family VMSU01; genus VMSU01. Next base: position 34,599 of record CAYSFY010000006.1, on the reverse strand, counting down.
ATCGGTCAGGCCCTGATCAAGGCCCTGGACCGGGCGGACTTTGTCATCGTCACCGGCGGCCTGGGGCCGACCAGCGATGACCTGACCAACGAGGCGGTGGCCTCGGCCTTGAACCGGCCCCCTACCCTGCACCCGGAGATCCTGCTCAAGATCGAGGCCTACCTGGCCCACAGCAAGATCAGCGGCCAGTTGCAGGGCAACGGGGTCAATCTGGAAAAGCTGGCCTGGCTGCCCGCCGGGGCCGTGGTCCTCAAACCCGAGGCCAGCATGGCCGGCTACCTCCTGGTCCATGCCGGCAAGCCGGTCTTCTTCCTGCCCGGGGTCCCCCATGAGATGAAGGAGCTGCTCACCGACTGCGTCATCCCCAGGCTCGCCGAGTGGCAACAAGGGGAGCGGCGCTTTGTCACGCAACGGCTCTACCGCATCTTTGGTCTAGGGGAGACCGAGATCAACCAGCGGGTCTGCCACCTGGAGGCCCACAACTCCATGATCCGCCTGGGCTACTATCCCGTCTTCCCCGAGGTCCACCTGAACCTCACCGCCATCGGCAAGAGCCAGGAGGAGACCGACGGCCTGTTCGCCATGGTGGACCACAAGATCAGGGAGGCCATCGGCCCGTTCATCTACGGGGTGGGCGAGGAGACCCTGGCCGCCATTGTCGGCGGTTTGCTCCGGAACAAAGGGTTGACCCTGGCCGTGGCCGAGTCCTGCACCGGCGGCCTGCTCTCCGCGCTCATCACCTCGGTGGCCGGCAGCTCCGCCTACTACCCCGGCGGAGTCACCACCTACAGCAACGCCATGAAGGTCAAGGTGCTGGACGTGCCGTCCGCGCTCCTGGAGCGCTACGGGGCGGTGAGTGGCGAGACCGCCCTAGCCATGGCCCGCGGTATCCGCCAGCTGACCGGGGCCGACATCGGCCTCTCGGTCACCGGCATCGCCGGCCCTGACGGCGGCAGCGTGGCCAAACCGGTGGGTACCGTCTTTTTCGGCCTCGACTGGCAGGGCGCGCTCAGCCACTGCCGTCACCAGTTCTCCGGCAAACGGGGCGAGATCCAGAGTTTGAGCGCCCAGACCGGGCTGGATCTGATCCGCCGCCGGCTGCTTGAGCCGTAGCGTTTTCTCCAACCACTGGCGCAACGATAGCTGGTCGTTGACACTCTTTTCACCATTACCCCTA
>CAYSFY010000006.1:30889-33412 GCA_964430285.1 uncultured Desulfobulbia bacterium | reverse complement strand
GACAACCTCTGGTGCAGGCCTCCCGCACATCAAAAGTTGACGATCACCGGCCCGCCGGTGTACGGTAGCCTGACCTTCCACCAGCGGTTGGCAGGAGTTACCTACAATTACATGACAAGGAGCAGCACATGGCTATTTCCGACGACAAGAAAAAATCAGTTGATTCCGCGGTATTACAGATCCAAAAACAGTTTGGCAAGGGCTCGATCATGCGCATGGGCAGCGCGAATGTCGAGGCGGTGCCGGTCATCTCCACCGGCACCTTGAGCCTGGATATCGCCACCGGTGTCGGCGGCATCCCCAGGGGGCGGATCATCGAGATCTACGGCCCGGAGTCATCCGGCAAGACCACGCTGGCCCTGCACACCATTGCCGAGGCCCAGAAGGCAGGGGGCACCGCCGCCTTCATCGACGCCGAGCACGCCTTGGATGTCCAGTATGCCTCGCGCCTGGGGGTCAATATCGATGACCTCCTGGTCTCCCAACCCGACTTTGGCGAGCAGGCCCTGGAGATCGCCGAGATCCTCTGCCGTAGCGGGGCCGTGGACATCATCGTCATCGACTCGGTGGCGGCCCTGGTACCCAAGGCCGAGATCGACGGCAACATCGGCGACTCCCATGTGGGCCTCCAGGCCAGGCTGATGTCCCAGGCCATGCGTAAGCTGGCCGGGGTATTGAACCGCACCAACACGGCCTTGATCTTCATCAACCAGCTGCGCATGAAGATCGGGGTGATGTACGGCAACCCGGAGACCACCACCGGCGGCAATGCCCTGAAGTTCTACTCCTCCATGCGCTTTGACATCAGAAAGATCAGCGCCTTGAAGGACGGCACCGATGTGGTGGGCACCCGCACCCGGATCAAGATCGTCAAGAACAAGCTGGCGCCGCCATTCAAGGAGGTGGAGCTGGACATCGTCTATGGCGAAGGGATCTCCAAGATCGGCGACATGATGGACCTGGCGGTGACCCACGAGATCATCGAAAAGAGCGGCGCCTGGTACTCCTACAATGGCGAACGGATTGGCCAGGGCCGCGAGAATGTCAAGGCCTTCCTGAAGGAGCACCCGGACATGGTCGCCGACATCGACCGCAAGGTCAGACTGGGCTTCGGTTTCGGCGCCCCGGCCCCGGAACAGGTTGCTTAGGCGATAGCCTACAGCTGCCAAACCTACACCTTTCACTCTTAAACCTTGAAAATTTATCCCCTTGTGATCATGAACGGTAACGAAATCAGAGAAAAATTCATCAACTTCTTCGCCGCCCGCAACCATCAGGTGGTGGACAGCTCCTCCCTGGTCCCCCACGATGACCAGACCCTGCTCTTTGTCAACTCCGGCATGGTGCAGTTCAAAAAGGTGTTCACCGGCGAAGAGAAACGCGACTACGTGCGGGCCACCACCTGCCAACGCAGCGTGCGGGCCGGCGGCAAGCACAACGATCTGGAGAACGTCGGCTACACCTCCCGTCACCACACCTTCTTCGAGATGCTCGGCAACTTCTCCTTTGGCGACTACTTTAAGAAAGAGGCCATTGCCTACGCCTGGGAGTTTCTCACCAAGGTCTTGCACCTGCCCAAGGAGCGCTTGTGGGTCACGGTCTTTGATGACGACGACGAGGCCTTCGGCCTGTGGGAGAAGGCGGAGGGGTTGCTGCCGGGGCGCATCGTGCGCATGGGGGAGAAGGACAACTTTTGGGCCATGGGCGACACCGGCCCCTGCGGCCCCTGCTCCGAGATCCACTACGACCAAGGTCCAGAGGCCGGTTTTACCGGGACGAGAGCGGGGCCATGACCCCGCTGCCAAAGCCCAGTATCGACACCGGCATGGGGCTGGAGCGGGTGGCGGCGGTGCTGCAAGGCAAGTTCACCAACTATGACTCGGATATCTTCACCACGGTGATGGACAGGATCTCCTCGGTCTCCGGGGTACCTTACGGGGCCAATGCCAAGAGCGACACCGCGCTCCGGGTGATTGCCGATCACGCCCGGGCCACCACCTTTCTGGTGGCCGACGGCATCCTCCCCTCCAACGAGGGGCGGGGCTATGTCTTAAGGCGAATCATGCGCCGCGCCATCCGCTACGGCCGCACCCTGGGCCTGACTAAACCCTTTCTGGCCACCATCTGTCAGGCGGTGACCCGGCAGATGGTGGGCGCCTATCCGCATCTGAATGGCGCCGGTGAACTGCTGACCAAGGTGGTCACCAACGAGGAGGAGCGTTTCCTGGAGACCATTGACAACGGTCTGGCCATGCTCCAGGAGGAGTTCGCCCGCTTGAAGGAGAACGGTGCTGGCGAGGTACCTGGGGAGTTCATGTTCCGCCTCTACGACACCTTCGGCTTCCCGGTGGACATCGTCCGCGACATGGCCCTGGAGATCGGCATCAGTGTGGATCAGGCCGGCTTCAACCAGGCCATGGAGGCCCAACGCCAGCAATCCCGCAAGTCCTGGAAGGGGGCGGTTGCCCATCTCCATCACGATGTTGATCTGGCCGCCAAGGCCGGCCATACCCTGTTCCAGGG
>CAYSFY010000006.1:18432-30879 GCA_964430285.1 uncultured Desulfobulbia bacterium | reverse complement strand
CGGCGGGAGGCGAGCTCCACCATCACCTTCATCGCCAACGCCAATGGCGAAGAGATCACCCGGGCTGAAGAGGGGCAGCAGGTGATGATCGCCTGCCGCGAGACCCCCTTCTACGCCGAGTCCGGCGGTCAGGTGGGTGACAGCGGCCAAATCGTGGGCACGGCCGGCATAGCCCAGGTCCAGGAGACGGTGCGGGCCGCGGGCACGGTCACCCTGCATAAGGCCAGGATGGTGGCCGGCCATCTGGCGGTGGGGGAGCAGGTGGATCTGAAGGTCAACAAGGGCCGCCGCGCCGACATTGAGGCCAACCACAGCGCCACCCATCTGTTGCAGGCCGCGCTGCGGAAGGTCCTGGGCGACCACGTCAATCAATCCGGCTCCCTGGTGGACGATGGCCGCCTGCGCTTTGACTTTACCCACTTTTCGCCCATGACCCCGGAGGAGTTGGCAAAAGTCGAAAGTCTGGTCAATGACGAGATCCGCGCCAACCTGCGGCGCGAGGTGCGGGAGATGGACCGGGAGGAGGCCCAGAAGTCCGGGGCCACCGCCCTCTTTGGCGAAAAGTATGCCTCCCGGGTACGGGTGGTGAGCTTTGGCGAGGTGAGCCGAGAGCTGTGCGGCGGCACCCATGTTGAGGCCACGGGCGAGATCGGCCTGTTCAAGATCCTCTCCGAGACCGGGATTGCCGCGGGGGTGAGGAGGATTGTGGCCCTTACCGGCCGGGAGGCGGTCAGCCGCTACCGGGAGTTGGAACACACCCTGGGCTCGTTAGCCGAGACCATGAAGAGCTCGCCGGAGGAGCTGGCGAGCAAGATCAAGACCCTGCTCGCCCGCAACAAAGAGCTGGAACGCGAAGTCAGCCAACTGACGGCCAAGCTCTCCCTCTCCGGCATCGACGCCATCCTGGCCCAAGCCAAGGAGGTGGCGGGGATCAAGGTGGTTGCGGCGCAAATCCCGCTGGATTCGGCCAAGACCCTGCGAGACATTGGTGACCGCATGCGGGACGCCATTGGCAGCGGGGTGGTGGTGCTGGCGGGCGAACTCCAGGGCAAGGCGGCACTCTTGGCGATTGTCACCAAGGAGCTGACCAACCACTGCCACGCCGGCAGGATCATCAAGGAGGTGGCCACCCTGGTCGGTGGCAGTGGCGGCGGCAGGCCCGATATGGCCCAGGCCGGCGGCACCATGCCGGATAAAATCCCGGAGGCCTTGGCCGCGGTCTATGGCGTGGTGGCGGCCCAGGTCAGCCCGAATAAAGAGGGGTAAACCGCCCTGCCACGGGAAGCAACGCGACAAAACCAGGTAGTATTACTCATAATTTTTTTCACTATGCCCACGAACGGTGAACAGATAAAACGTTGACAGCCCTTTTTTTATCTGCTAAGAAAATGCGTAATTTTTTGAATCGTCATTCATTTTTTGTCCGAATGAACACGGCCGAGCCCAAAAAGAGACCCACACACTAAAGTCCGTCATCGCCGTTTTTGGGGATGGGGGATGGGCGTTGGAGCCGGCAGGCCTAGACGGTCTGCTGGCTAATACACAAACAAGGAGACGCTGGATGATAACAATTGATCTGACCATGCCGCTTCATATCATCAACATGCTGCTGTTGATTGTGATCATGAATGCGGTGCTCTATCGCCCCATACGCTCCATCCTGCTTGAGCGCGACAAAAAATTGTCCGGTCTCGCCAAGGATATTGAGGACTTTGAAAAGAACTCCAACCTGCGTTTGGAAGAGTTCAACCGCAAGCTGGCCGAGGCCCGAACCAAGGGCAAGGCGGAGTTTGAGGCGGTCAAGAGCGCGGCCACCAGCGCCAGTGGCGAACAACTTGCCGCCATCCGCAAGGAGGCCGACGCTGCCAAGAGCGCCCAGTTGAGCACCATTCAAGGTCAGATCAGCACGGCCCAGCAGACCCTCAAAGGTCAGCTTGCAGGTTTTGCCGCTGATATGGCTACCAAGATTCTGGGGAGGGCTGTTTGACCATGAAGCTGACACGCACCAATAAAACCATCACCCTGGCAGCCACCATCGGCATGCTCATCCTGGGGGCGACCATGGCCTATGCCGAAGGGCATGGCGGCGGACACGGCGAGGCAGCCAACCCCCTCTCCCATGAAAAGATCATGGACCTCCTGTGGCGGACCACCAACTTCATCGCCTTGCTCATCATCCTGGTCAAGTTTGGTTCCAAACCCATTGCCAGTGCCTTGGGCAGCCGCCGGCTGGCCATTGTCAACCGCTTCGAGCAGTTGAACGCCCGCCGCGGCGAGGTGGAGCAGTCCTATAAGAAGTACGAAGAGAAGCTGGGCCGCATTGATCAGGAGGTCCAGGAGATCATTGCCAATGCCAAGGCCCAGGCCGAGCTGGAAAGGCAGAAGATCATCGACGAGGCCACCCGGGCCGCGGCCGACATCAAACGCAAGGCTGAACTCGCGGTGCAGTACGAATTTGCCCAGGCCAAAAAGGCCTTGCAGGACGAAGTAGCCGAGCAGGCGGCCCAGATGGCCGAGGCCCTGATCCGCAAGAATTTTACCGACGCTGACCAAGACAACCTGGTAAGCGCGTATCTGGACAAGGTGGGTGCCCGCGCATGAAGAACTCAATCCTCGCCAACCGTTATGCCAAGGCCCTGTTCTCCGTGGCCCAGGAAGAGAACGCCTTCGACGAGTACGCCAAATCCCTCTCCGAGGTCGCCGCGGCCATAAGCGCTCAACCCGAAGTCAAGGATGGGGTGACCAACCCCATGTACCCGGTGGATGTCCGTTGCAAGGTCATGGCCTACATCGCCGAGACCATTGGCGCCTCCCAGGTCATCAAAAACTTTCTCGACCTGGTGCTCATCAAAAAGAGGGCGGCCTTCATCCCCGATATCGCCGAGGCCTTTCAGGTGCTGATCGATACGCAACGCAATATCTGTCAGGGCACCGTGGTTACGGCCATGCCGTTGAGCCCCGAATTAAGTGATAAGCTACAGACGACCCTGGAGAAGATTACCGGCAAGAAGGTCGTCCTCAGCACCAAAGTAGATCCTTCCATTGTCGGCGGCCTCATCGCCAAGGTTGGTGATTTAGTCTTAGATGGCAGTATCCGAAGCCAGTTGCAAGGGTTAAAAGAATCCATTAAAGGGAGTGAATAAGCGCAATGCAGATTAAAGCCGAAGAGATCAGTCAAATTATCAAGGGTCAGATCAAAGATTATGAAAGCAAGGTTGATCTGAGTGAAACCGGGACAGTAATCTCCGTTGGTGACGGTATCGCCCGTGTCCATGGCGTTGAGAACTGCATGGCGATGGAACTCCTGGAGTTTTCCAATGGAGTCCTGGGCCTGGCCCTTAACCTGGAAGCCGACAACGTGGGCTGCGCCGTTCTCGGCGAGGTCTCCGGCATCAAAGAGGGTGACATCGTCAAACGCACCGGCAAGATCGCCGAAGTCCCGGTTGGTCCGGAGATGGAGGGTCGCGTGGTTGACGCCGTGGGTCACCCCATTGACGGCCTCGGCCCCTTGAACGCCAAGGAGAGCCGCAAGATCGAGGTCATCGCCCCCGGCGTTATCGCCAGAAAGGGTGTGCATGAGCCCTGCTACACCGGCCTGAAGGCCATCGACGCCATGACCCCGGTGGGTAAAGGTCAGCGCGAACTGGTCATCGGCGACCGGCAGATCGGCAAGACTGCGGTCTGCGTTGATGCCATCATCGCCCAGAAGGAGACTGGGGTGCACTGCATCTATGTCGCCATCGGCCAGAAGAAATCCACCGTGGCCCTGGTGGTCGAGGCCCTGCGCAAGAACGGCGCCATGAGCTACACCACCGTGGTTGCCGCCTGCGCCTCCGATCCGGCCCCCTTACAGTATGTCTCCGCCTTTGCCGGATGCGCCATGGGCGAGTACTTCCGCGATAACGGTCAGCATGCCTTGATCATCTATGATGACCTCTCCAAGCAGGCCGTCGCTTACCGCCAGTTGTCTCTCCTCCTCCGTCGGCCCCCTGGACGCGAGGCCTTCCCCGGCGACATCTTCTTCAACCACTCACGGCTGTTGGAGCGCTCCGCCAAACTGAATGACGCCTTGGGTGCCGGTTCCTTGACCGCCCTGCCGATCATCGAGACCCAGGCCGGTGACGTTTCCGCCTACATCCCCACCAACGTTATCTCCATCACCGACGGTCAGGTCTATTTGGAGCCCAACCTGTTCTTCGCCGGTGTGCGTCCAGCCATCAACGTCGGTCTCTCGGTCTCCCGCGTCGGCGGCGCCGCCCAGTGTAAGGCCATGAAACAGGTGGCGGGTACGTTGCGCCTGGATCTGGCCCAATACCGCGAACTGGCCGCCTTTGCCCAGTTCGGCTCCGACCTGGATGCTGGCACCCAGGCCCAGTTGACCCGGGGCGCCCGTCTGGTGGAGATCCTGAAACAGCCCCAATACCAGCCGCTGCCCATGGAGAAGCAGGTCACCATCCTCTTTGCCGGCACCAAAGGTCTTCTGGATACGCTCCCTGTTGATAGCTTAGGCAAGTTCGAGAAGGAACTCTATGCCTATGTCGAGCAGAAGGATCCTGCCATCTTCTCCACCCTGAAGGAGAAGCAGATCATCGACGCCGATCTGCAGACCAAGATGACCAACACCATCAGCGCCTTTGTCAAAGAGTACAAGACCGCTAACGGCATCAACTGATTGCAATAGGATATAAACGATGGCCAGTCTTAAAGACGTAAAGAGCAAGATAGGCGGGGTGAAAAAGACCGCGCAGATCACCAGCGCCATGAATATGGTCGCCGCCTCCAAGCTGCGCGGTTGTCAGAGCCGGATGGAGAAGTTCCGCCCCTATGCCGCCAAGTTTAATCAGGCCATGGGCAATCTCTCCTCCGGCATGGACCAGGCTCAGTTCCCCCTGATGGAGGCCCGAGCCGTTCGCACCGTGGAGTTGGTGGTGGTGACCTCTGACCGCGGCCTGTGCGGCAGCTTCAACGCCAATATCATCAGCATGGCGGAGAAGCTGATCAAGAAGCACCAGGCGGAGGGCAAAAAGGTCTCCCTGGTGTGCATCGGCAAGAAGGCCATCAGCAAGTTGAAAAAGAGCGGCCTGATGCGCAAGCAGTATGCCGATATCATGGGCACCTTCCAGATGTACAACGCCCGCACCATCGCCCAGGACGTGGCGGAAAACTTCCTGGCGGGAGATGCCGATCAAGTGCAGCTCCTCTATGGCAAGTTTTTTAGCGTCGGCGTGCAACGGCCGACCACGGTGGCCCTGCTCCCCATTCAACCTGCGGCCGGCGAGGGAGAGCAACAACCGGTTAAGACGGCTGGCGATTACCTCTATGAGCCGAGCCCGGAGCAGATCATGGAAGTGCTGCAACCCCTGTATCTCAATGTCATGGTTTATAGCACCATGCTTGAAGTGTCGGCGGGAGAGAACGCGGCCCGCATGACCTCCATGGATAACGCCACCAAGGCCTGTAAGGATATGATTCACAGCCTCACCCTGGTCTACAACAAGGTGCGGCAGAGCAGTATCACCGCCGAGCTGATGGATATCGTCGGTGGTGCTGAGGCATTGAAAGGCTGATTTTATTAATCAATTTGATTTCGACCCGGGCCTTTGGGGTCCAGGCCGGCAAGATTCAATACAAGCGAGTGTTGAGGAGGCAGATTGCCAAATGAGTGCAGAGCAAACAGCAGGAAACTTAGGAAAAATTGTCCAAGTCATCGGACCTGTCGTCGACGTCGAATTCAACGCCGGTCAATTACCGAAGATCGGTAATGCCTTGATGGTGAGTAACCCAGGCATCAATGATGTGGTCGACAATCTGGTGTGCGAGGTCGCTCAGCACCTTGGTGACAATGTGGTGCGTACCGTGGCCATGGACCAGACCGATGGCCTGCGCCGCGGCCAGGTGTGCCGGGACAGCGGTGACTCCATCCGTATCCCGGTTGGCGCGCCGGCCCTGGGTCGGATCATGAACGTGGTTGGTCGTCCGGTGGATGGCTTAGGTCCCATCAACTCCGATAAGACCGCCCCGATCTTGAAGCTCGCCCCCTCCTTTACCGAACAGGATACCGAGGTCCACGTCCTTGAGACCGGGATCAAGGTTATCGACCTGCTGGTCCCCTTTCCCCGCGGCGGTAAGATGGGTCTCTTCGGCGGCGCCGGTTGCGGCAAGACCGTTATCATGATGGAGATGGTCAACAACATCGCCATGCACCACGGCGGCATCTCCGTCTTCTGCGGCGTTGGTGAGCGCACCCGTGAGGGTAACGACCTCTACCACGAGATGAAGGAGTCCGGCGTTCTCCCCAAGGCGGCCCTGGTTTACGGCCAGATGACCGAGCCCCCAGGAGCCCGTTCCCGTGTCGCCCTGACCGGTCTCTCCGCCGCCGAGTACTTCCGCGACGAAGAGGGCCAGGACGTGCTCTTCTTTGTGGATAACATCTTCCGCTTCACCCAGGCAGGCGCCGAGGTTTCGGCCCTCTTGGGACGTATCCCGTCGGCGGTTGGTTATCAGCCGACCTTGGGTACCGACCTTGGCGAACTCCAAGAGCGCATTACCTCCACCACCAAAGGATCCATCACCGCCGTACAGTGCGTCTACGTCCCCGCGGACGACCTGACCGACCCGGCACCGGCCACCACCTTTGCCCATCTGGACGGCACCGTTGTTCTCTCCCGGCAGATCGCGGAACTCGGTATCTACCCCGCGGTTGACCCTCTGGACTCCACCTCCCGTATCCTTGATCCCAACGTCCTGGGCGAGGAGCACTACTATGTCGCCCGGCAGGTGCAACAGACCCTGCAGAAGTATAAAAACCTGGCGGACATCATCGCCATCCTCGGCATGGATGAGCTCTCCGAAGAGGATCAGCTCACCGTCACCAGGGCGCGGAAGATGCAGCGCTTCCTCTCCCAGCCCTTCTCGGTGGCCGAGGTGTTCACCGGTATGGCTGGCAAATTCGTCAAGGTTGCCGACACGGTCAGGAGCTTCAAAGAGATACTCGAAGGCAAGCACGACGATTTGCCCGAGACCGCTTTCTACATGGTTGGCTCCATTGAAGAGGCCATCGAAAAGGCCAAAAAACAAAACTAAGGAATACCCATGGCGGATAGAATACAGCTTGAAGTCGTGACCCCCACTGGCCCGGTGGTCAGTCAAGAGGTCGATATCGTGACTGCGCCCGGGTCTGATGGTGAGTTTGGTGTGCTGGCGAACCATGCCCCTTTTCTGAGCACCATCAAGACCGGCCTGCTGACCTATAAACAGGGCAACACGGTGCAGGTGCTGATGGTCAGCGGCGGGTTCTGCGAAGTCTCCAACAACAAAATCACCTTTTTAGTGGAATCGGCGGAACGGGGTGGGGATATTGATGTTGAGCGTGCCCTCCGCGCCAAGGAACGCGCTGAAAAACGTCTGGCCGCCGCCCAACAAAAAGAGGAGGCGTTCAGCCACGCCCGTGCCCATGCCGCCCTGCAGAGGTCCTTGGCTCGACTTAAGGCCAGTCAGAGCAACAAATAGTTAGGGTCTTTTCACGAATAAAAAAAGCCGCGCCTTGATCAAGGGCGCGGCTTTTTTTTCGAGGTCGTGGGTCTATGATTCGTACAGCAGCTGCGAGCGTGGCGGCTATTCCATGCAGCAGTAAGTGGTCAATCAAGGGTCGATCATCAACCCTACTTTTCCGCCAGATTGGCCTCCACCACAAAATCACCATACTCAGTGGAAAAAGGGATGACGATGGTCGGGGCGTCGGTATGGTAGGCGATCTCAATCCCCTTACCGGTAATCATGGTCGGCGTGGCCAGATCAAACTTATGGTTTAACTTGGCCAATTGGGCCTTGGCCCCGCCGCAGATCATGTTGGTCAACTCGCCCACGGCATCAATGATGTCCTCGTCAATCTTGGTCTTTGGTTCCTCATACAGCATATTGGCCACGACCCTGAGGATGCACGCTTCTGAAAAGCTCAAGACCATGCAGCCGCTGATGGTGGAAGAGGCCATGCCGATTATGCCGGTAATGGCACCATAGGAGATGGTGTCCTGCTTGAGGGAGGGTTTGTTGGCCTTGACCGTGGTCTGACACATGGTCTCCAGCACATTTTTGGTCGCAGAGAGAAAGGGATTGATAAATTCGACTTTCATGAGCCGTCCTGTCGTGGTTGTTGGTCTTACATGCTAACAAATCCGGGCCAAAGGCACATAGTTACTGGTGGCGGAGAGAAGCATGTCCGCTGCCCGTTAACCTTCCATCATGCTAAATCATCATCCAAAGGCAAACCGTAGGGGGAGCGATGACCGACATATTGATCTCCCTTGCACAAATGATATTATAGGCTATAAAAAAAAGTAAAATTTGTCCAGACATTAAAGTTTTATTTACGAGAGGAGACTATGAAAGCTGCTGAACGCTTAGCCATTCCGCGCCAACAGGCCAAGGAACTCACCCCGGAGGTGCGGGTGAAAAATTTTGACGAAGTGGTGTTTAATTTCGATGAAGCCGCTGCCATGCGCGAGGCGGATCGCTGCCTCCAGTGCAAGAAACCGACCTGTCGGGAAGGGTGCCCGATTCACAATGAGATCCCAAAATTTATCGGTCTGTTGCGGGAGGGCAAGATCGAGGAGGCATACTGGGCCATTAGGGAACAAAGCTCATTGCCGGCCGTCTGTTCTCGGGTCTGCCCCCATGAGTTTCAGTGCGAAGGCCATTGCGTACGGGCTAAAAAGGGCGACCCCGTGGCCATTGGCATGCTGGAGCGCTATATCGTCGATTGGATGGTGATGAATGACCGCGTGATGACCCGGGCCTGTGCCCTGCCCAATGGCAAAAAGGTCGCCATTGTCGGTTCCGGACCGGCGGGGATGACGGTCGCCTATTATCTGGCCCATATGGGCTACGATTGCACCATCTTCGAGAGTCTGCCGGTCCTGGGTGGCATGCTCGCCGTTGGCATCCCGGCCTATCGCCTGCCGCGTCACATCATCAAGGCCGAGTTTGATGCCTTAAAAAATTGCGGCGTGGAGATCTGCACCGATAACCCCATCGGTCGAGAAAAGAGCTTAGACCAGCTCAAGGCCGAAGGCTACGGTGCCATCTTCATCAGCCCTGGTGCCCACGCCAGCCGCAAACTGGGGATTGAAGGCGAAGATCTGCTCGGCGTCTCCCACGGTGTTGATTACCTGCGCGAGATCAATCTGGGCCACGAAGTCCACTTGGGACGGCATGTGGTGGTGGTGGGCGGCGGCAACGTCGCCATCGATGTGGCCCGCACGGCCCTACGCACCGGCTCTGATCAGGTCTTTATCCTCTACCGCCGGACCATTGCCGAGATGCCGGCAGCCCGGGCCGAGATCCACCACCTGCAGGAGGAAGGGGTCAAGGTGGAGTTCCTGGCCGCCCCCGTCAAGATCCATGGTGAACAGGGCCGAGTCAAGAAGATAGAGTGTCTGCGCATGCGTCTGGGCGAATGCGACGCCTCGGGCCGTTGTCGACCGGTGACCATTGAAGGCTCAAACTTCATGATTGAGGCGGATGCCATCATCGCCGCCATCAGCCAGGACGTTGATCTCAGTGCCAGCGATGGGGTGGAGATCGCCACCAGCCGCTGGGGGACCTATGCGGTTGACGAGATAACCCAACAGACCAGTGTGCCGTGGATCTTCGCCGGTGGTGACGCCGTGTTGGGCCCCCAGACCGCTGCCAAGGCGGTCTACCAGGGCAAGGTGGCCGCCGAATCCATCCACCGCTTTCTCGCGGGTCAGGACCTCAACGAGGGCAGGGAAAGTACCATACAGGCCTAACAGTGCAAAATTAAACCCAATAAACTCAAGTGGTTATGGGGCCATTTCTAAAATAGAGGGCCCCATAGCAATTAATTGTTTAAAATTAATACGTTATCGAATAAATTATAAAAATGAGTATGCTTCCCTAACCAAGCGCGGAGAGAGAATATGGCAACAGTGATCGCGGAGCACGAATTGGTTAATTCCTGCCGGGTACTGTTCGGCGCGGAGTTGCAGATCACCAGAAGTTTCTTGGAATACCTGCAACGGTCCGGTATTAAAAGCGCCTACCGCAAAAAGGCCCTGGAGACCCACCCGGACATCCTGACCAGCCAAGGGGAAGCAGCGACTCAAGTGCAGAGTGCCGACCTCTTTCGTCTGGTCCAGCAGTCCTACGAAAACCTCAACGCTTACCTGGATGCCCGTGACAATGGCTTCCACTTCCAGGCCGCCCCCCGGCCCCCGGTCCAGCAACCAGCACCCCCCAAGGAGCCCCCGGTCAAACCGCATCCTCGCCCCCAGGCCCGAGCTTGGTCGGCACCCAATTATGGCTATGCCCAGTCAGCTCCTGGTCAGGCCGGCAACCGCGGCCAAGGCCGACCGAGTTCCGCCTGGCAGACCAGGGCCTCCGCTCCTCGCCCCGTGGCCATCCCGTCCCGCAAGCTGCTCTTTGGCCATTTTCTCTTTTACGCCGGGGTCACCAACTGGCAGACCATCATTAAGGCCCTGGTCTGGCAGCGCACCGGCCGCCCACGCCTGGGCGAGATCGGCAGGCGCTTCGGCTGGCTCACGGATCAGGACATCCTCTTCATCCTCAAAAGACGCAGTCTCTCCGTCTCCTTCGGGGCCTCGGCCGTGGCCCTGGGGCTCCTGAGCGAACGGCAGTTGCAACTCATGCTCTTCCAACAGAATCGACTGCAGAAGAAATTCGGGGAGTACTTTACCCACCACAAACTCCTCACCCCAACCCAGATCAACGAGTTGGCCCATCAATTCTCCCGCCACAACACCTCGTTTGATCGCCAGCGCTACCCCTTTGCGGCCAGGATGTAGTGATTGATCTACAATAATCTCATCTATTTTTTGGTGGTCATCCTGATCCTGACCACCAACACGGCCGCCGATCACCCCCAATTCCCATGGCTGGCCGGCATCGCCCTCTTCCTGATCAAGGTCGCGATCTACCAAGGGCTCTTGGGCCACATCTTCAGCCGGGCCAAGGTCAGTAAGGCCAGTACCTACAGCACGGCCGAGCGCCGGGGGTCGATCCTGGCGATCATGATTTTCAGCCTGGACGTCTATCTGCTGGACAGCCAATACTATTTCGGCCTGTTGCCCGGGGCTCGCACCCTGCCGGTGGTGGGGAGCCTGATGAGTCTGCTCATCTTCTCCGGCTATCTGACCTTGATGTGGGCCAAGGCCGGTGAACGCTACCGGGAGATCTTCCACTCGCAACAAACCTCCGCGGCCTTTGCCTGGAACAACCTGCAGACCAACCTGCCGATCATCCTCCCCTGGCTCTGCCTCTCGCTCCTGGCCGATCTCCTCCAGTGGTCCGATCTGCCGTTGATCAGAACAGTCATGGCCTCGGCTTGGGGCGAGCAGGCGCTCTTCATCACCTTCTTTCTGTGCCTGGCCATCATCTTTCCGGTCCTGGTCACCAAGATGTGGGGGTGCACCCCTCTACCCCAAGGCCCGGCTCGCGCCAAAATCGAGGAGTTCTGCCGCCAGCAGCGGGTCGGTTACGCCGAGATCCTGCTCTGGCCCCTGCATGAGGGCCAGGCCTTGACCGCCGGGGTGATGGGGATCATAACCCCTTTTCGCTATCTGCTGGTTACCCCAGCCTTGTTGACAACCATGAGCCCGGAAGAGATCGAAGCGGTGATGGCCCACGAACTGGGCCATGTCAAAAAACGACACCTCCAGATCTTCCTCGTGCTCTTCCTGGGGTTCGGCCTCTTGGCCCAACTCTCCTCCTACCCCATCCTCTATCTGCTCACCAACTCCGACCTCTTCTATCGGATGATCCACCTGACCAACAACAAGCCGAGCAACACCCTGGCCTTTGTCAGCACCGCGCCGCTCTTCCTCCTGATGATCGTCTACTTCCGCTATGTCCTAGGGTTTTTCATGCGCAACTTTGAACGGCAAGCCGATCTCTACGCCCTGAAGACCATGAAGAGTTGCTCCCCCCTGATCCGGGTACTGGAAAAGATCGCCTGGCTGAGCGGGGAGATCCGCGACCTGCCGAGCTGGCACCACTTCGGCATCGGCCAGCGCATCGACTGCCTACAGCGCTGCGAGCAAGCCCCGGAGGGGATCAAGGCCCACGATCGCAAGGTTTACGGCGCCCTGCTGCTCTATGGCTTCATTTTAGCCGTAGCGGCCGTTACCCTGTGGAGGATGCCGCAAGACCCGCAGGCAGGACCATCCAGGGAGAAATTCGACGAGGCGGTGAAGGTGATCGGACAGAAGATCGAGGAAGAGCCCACGAACTACATGTGGCGACAGTTGCTGGGCGACCTGCAGTACAGCCGCCAGCGCTATGCCGAGGCGATAAGCGAGTACCAGAGGGCCATTGAACTCTCCCCGGACCAGCCGGAGATTTTAAACAACCTGGCCTGGCTCCTGCTAACCCTGGAGGAGAAAGGGGTCTTTGATCCGGGTCAGGCCCTGC
>CAYSFY010000006.1:16003-18422 GCA_964430285.1 uncultured Desulfobulbia bacterium | reverse complement strand
TGCCGCTCGCCAAAAAAGCCGTCATTCTCCAGCCCAGCGGGCATATCCTGGACACCCTGGCCCTGGCCTATTGGTACAATGGTTCCTCCGAGCAGGCGGTGCTCGCGGAACAACGGGCCATGGACCAGGACCCGGACAACCGCGACTACTATAGGGCCCAGCTCGACAAATTCTCACACAGCAAAGCACCCACGCGGTAGCTGCCAAGAAGGGGGGACATCAACAGGGTTCCCTCCCCTCCCCGACACCCGCGGGATAGATGGTGAGTGTTGGCTCCTCGGCATTGCCCTCGGCCACATTTACGTCGTCCGCACTCCAGCCACAATAGACGCTGACATAGCGGTCAACCCGCACCCAATTTCGTCTCTTCTCCCCGCCCTTACGCTTGCGCTGCGTAGCCCCCCCCCGCCGCTCGATACCGCCGGCAGCAAAATAGTCAAGCGAATGGACCTGCCTCCGGTCTCCGCCAACTCGCCGATCACAACACCCTCTCCGCCATTTTTTCATCGCCATGGCCCTCCACGAGTAACTGATATATCGTATCTGCTGAGATTATTGATGCTGGGGAATGAAGGCGGTTAACCGAAAAGGTGTCAACCCTCAGTCCACCACAACACGGGCGATCAGCGCCCCAATTTCGTACAATGCCGCCAGGGGCAGAAGCAACAGTACGGCGGAAAAAGGGTCCCCCGCCGTCAACAAGAAGGCCAGCCCGAAGATGGCCAGATAGGCATAGAGCCTTTTTTCCTTAAAATGGCCCGGGGCCACCAGCCCGGTCTTCGCGGCGGCAACCATCAGGAAGGGGATCTCAAAGGCCAGGCCAAAGGTCAAACCGGACCTGGCCATGAAGGTCAGATACTCCCCAAACTTAGGCATGGGGGTAAGGTTCTCGCGGCTAAAGCCCATGAGGAAGGTGAGGAGGCGCGGCAGGACCAGCCAATAGGCAAAGGAGATGCCCGCCACAAAGAGGCCGGAGGCCAAGAGGACCACGGTCCGTACGCCGCGCCTTTCACTGTCATGCAGACCAGGGGCCACAAATTGCCAAGCTTGATGGACCAAGACGGGGAAGCTCGCCCCGATCCCCACCAGAAGCGCCAGCTTCATGTAGCTGAACAGGGCCTCGGTGAGATTGGTGTAGACCAGGGTCTTCAGCTGAGGGGAGGCGGCAAAGAGGGGGGCCATGAGAAACTCGCCGATGGGCTCGACAAAGGCGTAGGCCACGCCGCTGCTCACCGCTACCGCCAACAGTGAGATCACCAAGCGGCGGCGGAGTTCTTGGAGATGACCCCCGAGATGATCAGCCAGGATGGACATGGTCACTAGGCGTTGGCTGCCTCGACGGGTCAAGCGCGTTGTCCTGCGGCGTGGCATCCCCCGCGCCCAGTGCCCCTTGCTCCTCTACCCGTTTGGCCACCGCCTGTACTTCGGACGCAGGGTGCGGGGCCCCAGCAAACCCGGGCAGCTGGGGCAAGGACTGGGAGTTAGAGGGTAGATCCTCCTCCCGCAAGCTATCCTTCAGGGCATTAGCGGCCCGTTTCAGCTCCACCATCTGCCGGGCAAGGGTCTTGGCCAACTCCGGCAATTTTTCCGGGCCCACCACGATCAGGGCAATGGCCATAATCAAAATCAACTCGGGAAGTCCGATTCCAAACATTTCCAGGGCCTGTCACAGGATGAGGGCCGCGCAAAAAGGCCGTAATCTGGCCAGCCGCTTACCCAATATTTGTCGGTTTCGCAAAAACCGCTCAACCGACGCTGGCACGTTGTGTAACTTATTGATAGTACGTAGGCAGATGGCCAGTGTTGGGACTTTTTGCGAGACCATCAATATTTGATGTGTCGGCGTCGTTTGCGCGGTTTTTACGGAACCGCCTAAGGATGGCACACGTGGTACCCAGCGGCACCCCACAAAGTAATAGCCAGAAATTGACCGCCTCCACAACTCAGGCCAAGCTACGGTATTTACCCTGCCGTGTCAAGCGGCTTCATGGATTGACATTTGGCATGGCTTTGACTATTATGCCCGGCGGTAATGAATAGGTAATCAGACAGAATAAAGGTAAGCGTAACCAAACCAGGACGATCCGCCAAGGAGTGATGGATAATGGCCAATGTGGTAATCGTAGGCACCCAGTGGGGTGATGAGGGGAAGGGAAAGGTCGTCGATCTGTTGACCGGCTATGCCGATTATGTGGTGCGCTTCCAAGGCGGCAACAACGCAGGGCACACCCTGGTGGTGGGGGGCAAGAAATTCGTCTTTCATCTGATCCCCTCCGGCATCCTCTATGAGCACAAAAAATGCTTTATCGGCAACGGCGTGGTCCTGGACCCCGAGGTCCTGCTGACGGAACTGGATAACCTCAAAGCCCGGGGAATCGCGGTGGGTCCGGAAAACCTCCGCATCAGCGAACGCACCCAG
>CAYSFY010000006.1:5177-15993 GCA_964430285.1 uncultured Desulfobulbia bacterium | reverse complement strand
CCTGGACCCCGGGGTCCTGTTGCAGGAGATCCGCGGGGTGGCGGCCAGCGGCATGGCGGTCACCCCCGAACGTCTGGCCATCAGTGAAAATTGCCACCTGATCATGCCCTACCACAACCTGCTCGACCAGACCAGCGAGGCCGGCATGAAGAAGGGCAAAAAGATCGGTACCACCGGCCGCGGCATCGGCCCCTGCTATGGGGATAAGATCCTGCGCCGGGGCATTAAGCTCGGTGAACTCCTGGACCCGGACCTCTTCCGCGACAAACTGGAGGACAATCTCGCGGAGAAGGGGGCGCTGCTCGCGGGGGCTTCTCTCCCCTCCATTGACGCCATCTTTGCCGAATTTATGAACTACGCCGAGCAACTCGCCCCCTTTATCCAGAATGTCTCCGTGGCCCTTGACCAGGGGCGCAAGGCCGGCAAGCACATCCTGTTCGAAGGTGCCCAGGGCACCCAACTGGATATCGACCACGGCACCTACCCCTTTGTCACCTCATCCAACACCGTGGCCGGCAACGCCTGCACCGGTTCCGGATTTGGCCCTTCTCATATCGATGCCGTCATTGGCATCTTAAAGGCCTACACCACCCGGGTCGGCGAAGGGCCCTTCCCCACCGAACTGCTGGACGAGACCGGGGACCAACTGCAACAAAAAGGCGGCGAATTTGGCGCCACCACCGGCCGCAAGAGACGGTGCGGCTGGCTGGATGCGGTGGTGGCTCGGGACGCGGTACGCCTAAATGGCATCAATGGCTTGGCGATCACCAAACTGGATGTGCTCAGTGGCCAGAAGTCGCTGAAGATCGCCACCTCCTATGAGGCCGATGGCAGAGAGTTCACCGCCATGCCCTGTAACATCAGGACCACCGGCCGGCTAGAACCGCGCTACGAAGAGGTTCCGGGGTGGCAGGAAGAGATCGACCAGGCGCTGACCATGGAGCAACTCCCCGCCAAGGCCCGCGACTATATCAAGCGCATTGAAGAGTTGACCGAGACCCCGGCCTATATCGTCTCGGTGGGACCTGGTCGCGAGCAGACCATGCTCCTGCGCAACCCGTTTACCGAGTGATCCTTTTAAGTTAGCGCCGCACGTAGCGGGCGCCGACCATGACATCCGCCATATCAACGGCAGCACGGTTCAGCATGTTGATCAGCACCGGGGCGCCGCCCGGGCGCCTAACCTTTGGCGCGCCCAAGGCCCTGGACAATCGGTGCCGCATATCTGCCTTGGGGTAATCCACCGGCTGGTCCATGGCCTGGTTGATGTGCCACACCGTTTTGCCGGTGCTGACGTTCAACAGCCGCACCGTGACGTCAAGACGCGCCCCCCCCAACTCGGTCCCCTCCAAGGCATAATTGACCTTGCCGACCAGGACCATCTCGGTCTTCGCCAATCTCCCCGCCGCCAAGGCCTCATCGATATCCCCATAGGGGGTCGGCAACACCTTCACCACGGGAAAGGCCGCCTTGCCCAACAGCACATCCTGATAGAGGGCGGCAATCCTCCCTGCCATGGCGGGGTCCACCCCGGCCGGCAACAAAAAGGGGAGCACCCCCACCGAGGCATGGTGGTAACTCTCCGCCTCCAGGGGATGGATAAAGACCACCGGCACCCCGGAGTTGACCGCCACCTCGGCGGAGGAGCGGCGCTCGGTCACCGTGGCGCAGCCGTTTATCATCAATAGGACCAATACTGCACAGATCAGCCTTGCCATGGGTTCTCCTTACCGTTCAACGCCCGAGAGAGAGGCATCCACCAGGCCGACCTGATCGGCCAAGAGATAGTTGATGGTCGAACTCCGCTCCAACTCCATCCCCGCCACCGACAGCACCTCCTGGGAGTGGACATCCAGCAGCTTGACATTGATGATCACTGTCCTCGGCGTCATGGCATAGGTGCCGGCCACCACGGCGTTGGCCTCATACTGACCGGCCAGACGGGCCACATCCCGGCTCAAGACCATCTCGCCCTTGTTGTCTTGCACCAGGATGTTCGCCGTCTTCCGTAACTCCACCACCCCATAGCCGTGTTGAAAGAGCTGGGTGGCCAGCGACTCGCTCATGGTCCGGCCAAACTTGGAGGTCTGGCGCAGGTTATCCAGATTGACCAGGGTGGTGAAGATCAGCCGTTCACCACCGTCTCCCTCGCGCTGGTTGACGATCAACTGGCGAGCCAACTCCTCGCCGATCACAAAAAAGTCAGGGGCTACCGCGGATACCATTTGCGGCGAGGGGACCTCCTCCCGGCAGCCGCTCAGCAAGGGGATGAGCCCCACCGACAGCAGAACGATGATCGCTAGAGTCGCGGGCCTTACCCTACACCGGGCCGTAGTTGGCGACGAAATCAACATGCTCTCCCTCCTCTCGTGCTGCAAAAATAATGGTCACGACCAAGGACGACACTCATCGTTTGGCCCCGATAACGGCGCCGGCCTTGGCATACCCCTCTCGGGCCAACTCCTGTAGCTCCGGGCTGACCGAGGTCTGTTCAACAATGGCAAACTGCTGTCGCGCCAACTCGAAGCGACTCGCTTCCATATAGCGCAGGGCCTGGTCATAGCGCTCCTTGGCATAGTACTCCAACCCCTTGTCCAGGGTCGTAATCGTCCGATGCCGCGGCCCGCAGGCCAAGAGACCCAGCCCAACAAAAATCAAGAGGAGCACATCACCCCACAACCGCGACCTCACCATGCTCATGTCCCTTCCTCCCCTGCGGCTATGGCCACATTATCCTTAGCAGAAGGCCGCCGCTTACCGCGCAGCCTCAATTTTTACCAGGCCGCCACGCCGGGCCGGCATCGCCTCATCCTTAAGCATCGCGGCGGTCAGGTCATCCAAGGCAAAGGCCAGATTGGCATGGGAGAGCACCATGCCGTCCGCATTACGCAGGATCCTGGCATTGAGCAAGATCTGTCCCCCTGCATAGCTGTATGTCCCCACCACCCTGGCCTGTGACCCCTGGGCCGGGTTCAACTCCTCCATGTCGCGGGAGAGGCCATACTCGCCAAAGCGTTCCCTGATCATCAAGGTGTTGGTCTTGCGCACGTCAATGACCCCAACCCCTGCGGCCTGCAACTCGCCGAGCAACTGTTCGCTCAGGTAGCGCCCCAAGGACGAAGTCTTATAGAGGTTGTTCACGTTGACAAAGGTGTTGACGGTAACCACATACTCATCCACAATCCCCCCAGCGGCGTGGAGCAGGAGCTGGCTGACGAGTTCCCGCGTCCTAGCCCGCAACTCTTCCGCCTCGGCGGCCGGAAATTCATGCACAGGTGGCTCCGGCTCTGACTTTAGGGCAAAAAAGGAGAGATAATCCCAAAAAGTCTTATCCGCCACTGGTTCTGGTACCTTCGCGGTCCGGTATTGATAATCCGGTTTCGCCATCAGCGCAGAGTCTAAGACGTAGAGCGGATCGGACAATGAACCGCCCCGCGCGGCCGCCCCCGCGCCCAGTGCCCCGACCGTTATCACCGTCAACCAGATCAGTTTTCGCATACCACCCTCTTCACGCTTAAGTTTTTCGGTTTCGCAAAAACCGCTCTACCGACGTCGGCACCCTCTGTAACTTCTTGATGTCAAGTTTCAGTTCATGGTCTTACGGGGTCTGCCGGATACACCACTTCCTCATAGCGATCCCACCCCTGCTCGGGCCAATACGCCTGCCAGCGCTTATTGCCAACCGCCACCGCCCCGCCACGCGTGCTGCACGCGGCCATGAGCAGTGTCACCATCACCAGAGCTACGATTTTCATCATGAGGAGCATCCTGTCATTATTTTGACGGGGAATTTTTTGCCGCTAGGCCGATTAGCGCCTCAGGGCAGGCATCAGGCAAGCTGTCCCCTCTTTCAAGGCCACGGGCAACATCACCCCTTCCCTCTCCCTTGCTTGCGGCCCCGTCTACCGCCCGCGAGCAAGGGTTCTCCAGGCCCGCCCATCACCCATTCCTTACCGCAAACCGGCCCAGGCAGGGCACCCCTTCAGCATGGCGCTGCCCAGTAACGGACGGTAATCGGCTGCACGCCGCAAGCCCTCGGCGCAATTGCATCATACCCTAAGCACGATACATGCCACCCTTGACGACTATGCGTCAAAAAGGCCCGTGCCCCGGTGGTGATGCCCTCGCGCAACCCAGTCCCCCTAAAAATCGCTTGCCAAAAAAATATGAACTATTATATTACCAAAGTTTTAGTTGGGATTTTTTGCCCAGCGTATCGCCCTAAGCCGTTGCGTCAAAATAACTGGTCTCCATCCGCCTCGCCAAAGTGACCTCCCCCGCACGGAGGGGGTGACAGAGGAAGGAACCGTAGAGGGACAGGCAGCATTGTCCAAGTTATTACGTAACGACTCCTAACCATAAAAGGAGATTCATGCATGGCACGTATAACGGTTGAAGATTGTCTCAAAGAAGTGGGCAGCGAAAACCGATTCACCCTTATCCACCTGGCCCTGGCCCGACTGAAACAGCACCGCCAAGGCATGCCCTTTCTGGTTGAGGGCAAGAATAAAGAGATCGTCATGACCCTACGCGAGATTGCCGCCGGCAAGGTCACGGCAGGGAACATCAGGCAGCTTGCCGAGAAAGGTCGGCAAAACTCCAAGGCAGCTGCCGACGAAGTGGAAGAGGCTGCAAGCTGAGCATGAACTACTATGAGACCTTAGGGGTGACCTCCACCGCCTCGGCGGAGGAGATTAAAAAGGGCTATCGCAAGATGGCCATGAAATACCACCCTGACCGCAATCCCGGAAACTCGGAGGCGGAAGAAAAATTCAAGGCTGCTGCCGAGGCCTATGAGGTCTTGAGCGACACGGAAAAGAGACAGATTTATGACCGCTATGGCGAAGATGGCCTGAAAAATCGCGGTTACCACGCCCATAATGCCGAAGATGTCTTCTCCAATTTCAGCGATATTTTTGAAGACCTCTTTGGTTTTGGCGGCGGGGGCGGAGGACGAAGACAGAAACAGGGTGGGGCGATCCCCGGCGCTGATCTGCGTTACGACCTGACCATCTCCTTCATGGAGGCGGTTCACGGCACCAACAAAGAGATTGAAATCACCAAACCCGAGACCTGTTGGACCTGTGAGGGGACAGGCCTGCGGCCCGGCTACCAAAGCAAGCCCTGCGCCATGTGCCACGGCCGGGGCCAAGTGATGCGCTCCCAAGGGTTTTTCCGTCTTAGCACCACCTGCCCGCAGTGCCAAGGCGCAGGCGAAATCATCACCGACCCGTGCCAGGATTGCAGTGGCAATGGCTTGGTCAACAAAAAGAAAAAGGTCTCGTTGAAGATCCCGGCCGGTGTGGACAACGGCGCGCGCATGCGCCTACAGGGAGAGGGGCAGGGGGGCAGGAAGGGGGGCCATGCCGGCGATCTGTATGTCATCATCCATGTTGACTCCCATGAGTTCTTTGAGCGTGACGGCGAAAATATCTATTATGCCCTGCCCATCTCCATGGTCCAGGCCGCCCTGGGTGACAAGATCGACATCCCTACCATCCACGGCACCAAGACCATTACCATCCCCAAGGGCACCCAGGCCAACGACACCCAGCTCCTGAAGTCGGAGGGGGTCCCCAGTTTGCGCGGACACGGGCGAGGCGACATGACTGTGGTCTTTAAGGTTACCACCCCCACCAATCTCACCGAGCAGCAGGAGGGACTGCTTCGTCAGTTTGCCGGTCTGAGCGAACAGGGAAAAAGCGAAAAAACAGATGAAGAGGGGTTTTTTCAGAAGCTGTTCCATCACTAAAGCAGTCCGACCTCTTTGACGGATACGGCATACCCCATAGTCTAAAACCCCTTCCCCGAAGAAGGGAGTGGGGGGGGACGAAATATCGAGCCGGGGACGAGACCGGCGGAAAAGCGGGGCATTTTTAGACAGCCCATGGTAGATTAACAGGAAAGATCTCGTTACTCTTTGGAGGATTGATTGACATGGATAAGGTAAAACTGCTGCATTTCAGAAAGAAACTGGTGGACATGAGCGCCGAGCTATTATCAGAGGCCGACAAGACGCTCTCTGACATGACAGTCCAGAACGATAACTATCCGGACCCCACAGACCGGGCCTCCGCTGAATCCGATCGCAGCTTTGAGCTCAGGATCCGTGACCGTGAGCGCAAACTCCAGGCCAAGATCAAAGAGGCGATCATCCGCATCGACGATGAGAGCTACGGCATCTGCGAGACCTGCGGCGACGATATCAGTATCGAACGCTTGGAGGCTCGGCCGGTAACCACCTTGTGCATTGAGTGCAAGACCAAACAGGAAGATCACGAGAAGTCCCATGCCGGCTGATGGCACGTGGCGTCCGCCCCCCCCTGAGAGACCTTTAAAATACTATGCCTGAACTGCGCAAAGATCCGATCCTTGGCCGTTGGATCATCATCTCCAAGGAGCGGGGCAAACGCCCCACCGACTTCATTGTTGAACCGATCAACACCAAGGGGGGATTTTGTCCCCTCTGCCCGGGCAACGAGAAGACCACCCCCACCGAAGTCCTGCGCTACGGCAACCAACCCCAGGCAGCCAACTCCCCCGGCTGGGAACTGCGGGTCGTGCCCAACAAATATCCGGCCCTGGTGATCGAAGGGAATCTGGATAAGGTCGGCGATGGCCTTTACGACAAGATGAATGGCATCGGTGCCCATGAGGTCATCATCGAGACCCCCAATCACGAGGAGTCATTCACCTACCTCCCCCTGGACCGCATGGCCCAGGTCTTTTTTGCCTTTCGCGACCGCCTAATCGACCTCGCCCATGACCCCAGGTTCCGCTATGTGATGGTCTTCAAGAATTTCGGTCGCGCTGCCGGTGCCTCCCTTGAACATTCGCACTCCCAGCTCGTGGCCCTGCCCATTCTACCCCGGATGATCGTCTCCGAGCTGGAAGGGAGTCTGGCCTACTACCGCTACAAAGAGCGGTGCATCTTCTGCGACATCATCAATCAGGAGCGCAGGGACAAGACCCGTATTGTCTGCGAGAATGAACGGTTTATCGTCATCACTCCCTTTGCCCCGCGCTCTCCCTTCGAGATGTGGATCCTGCCGGCCCAGCACTCCTCATCCTATATCGCCATGGACAACCGCTCCTTTGAGCTCTTGGCCGCCATCTTCTCCGAGGCCCTGCGCCGCCTGGACGCCTGCATCCCCAACGCGCCGTATAACTTTGTCCTGCATACCGCGCCGCTGCGCTCCGAACCGTTGGATCATTTTCACTGGCACTTTGAGATCGTCCCCAAACTGACCCAGATTGCCGGCTTCGAATGGGGCTCCGGTTTTTACATCAACCCCACCCCTCCGGAAGAGGCGGCCAAGTACCTACGGGAAACCGTATTGTCGTAATCACCGTTACAGATGATGCGGACCTGATGATCCACGCGCCACCACCTCCCTTGAACAATCATTGCCCCAAAGAGGAAAATCATGAACAATATCTTACTCGTTGACGACGAAGACTCCATCCATCTCCTGTATCGCGAGGAGTTGGAAGAGGAGGGTTATGTTGTTCACTCCGCCTTTACCGGACAGGAGGCCTTGAGCAAATTGGCCCAACAGCAGATTGACCTGATCATCCTGGACATCAATATGCCGGGGATGAACGGGCTCGAGGCCCTGCGCCGCATCAAGGAGATCAACCCGGCCCTACCGGTGGTCTTGTGCTCCGCCTATCAGGAGTTTAAGCAGGACCTCTCCTCCTGGGCCTCGGACGAGTATCTGGTCAAGTCCGCCAACCTTGACGAGCTCAGGGCCGTGGTCAAGCGTCTCTTGCCCCTGTAATGAAGGATATCCAAAACCAACCGGACTTCAGACGCATCAACATCCAAAAGGTCGGGGTCAAAAACATCTCTTACCCGCTCACCGTTCTCGACAAAGAGAACGCCACTCAAAAGACCGTGGCCACGGTCAACATGTACGTCAATCTGCCCCACCACTTCAAGGGCACCCACATGAGTCGCTTCATTGAGATCCTCAATCGCTTCCGCGGTGAAATCAACCTGAAGAATTTTCATCGCATCCTGGCGGAGATGAAGACCACGCTCCAGGCGGAAGAGGCTCACATGGAGGTTGCCTTCCCCTATTTTCTGCGGACGGCTCAAGGGAGTAGCCCGCGTCTTGCTGAATATCATTGTGCGATGCACGGTTCTCTCGGCAGCAACGATGACTTGGTGCTGACGGTCCAGGTCCCCATCTATCCACCCAGTCCCAGCCAGAACACCCAGGGCCTGCCGAGGTCGTTGGGACACTGGGGGTTGGCAACGGTCTGTGTCCGCCTGCTGCACTTCATCTGGCTGGAGGACCTGATTAGGATGATCGAGTCCGTCACCGCCCATGACCTTCGCTGGCCGGCTGCCACCGCCGACTCAAAATCCCCTGCCGAGGCCCTGGAAGTGGAGAGCATCACCAAGTCCCTGGGACGCTGCCTGCGAGATAACGCCGCCATTCGCTGGTTCTCCCTCACCGTCAAAAACTACTCCGAGGGGTGCAACACCTTCGCCTCCCTGGAGTGGTCCGCGGACCAGAAGAGGGCAGAGCGAGCGCTCGTGTCCGGGGCCGCGCCGGCCTGAACAACGCCGGAGCGGCTACTCCCTTGGGGGGGTAACCGCCAACGGGTTGTTGATGATCCACAGCAGCCACTCGGCCTGCTTATCTGAAAAATTCTTACGCTTCTGCTCCACAAAGGTCTTAAGGGCCTCGGACGTGGTGAAGTTCACCGAATAAAAGCCCTTGGTGTAAGCGCCATGACCAAGGAGCGATATCCGGCCCGTCTCCTCGACCCCCACCATCAAGTCGTGATTTTTATAGGTGGTGGTCCCATCCACCACGGAGATAGTGCCGTATCTCTCCTCCTGGACATAGCGGTAGCTGACCCAGCCGATTACGATCAGCAGGGCCAGGGCCACCACCGTGGCAACTTTAGCCGCATGCCCATAGACCTGAGGGTTAAAGATATCTTTCCCAGAAAAGGGGATATAGTGTTTGATTGCCGTTGAGATCTCCTGTTCACGGGCCAGCATCGGTTTGACCACCAGACCGGTGTACCCTTCGATATCGGCAATGGCAGCATCATCGGAGGGGTCAACCATGGCGATATTCAAGATATTATTGTTGCCGCGGCTAAGCGGCATCACGGTATACCTTCGGCAGAGGTACTTGGGCAGCACCCCTCGTACCTGGGGAGAGAACTCATCGGCGATGGTGACAACGGGCATCCGCATCTGCTGGGAGAGGACATCGATCAGCTGGTCATCGCTGATCACCCCCATCTTCAGTAGGATATAACCCAAACGCCGATTGCCACCGACCTGCACCCTGAGCGCCTCATCCACTTGCTCACTACTGGCCAAGCCCTTGCCGATCAAGATATCTCCCAATCGTTTTATCATCACTCCCTCCTTGACGTTGAATGGTGGTCAACTTGTCAGTTTGACGGTTACCTACGGCCCTGTTGTGTAGACATTAACTTTATGGCACAACGCACATCCCGATACAAGGAAAAACCGGTCCGCACTCGCATCAGGGGAAGGGCGGTGATGACAAATAGTAAGGTTACCCTCCAGGGCTATCCACATCCCCTGACTCCGGTATTGCGCCTACCGGCGGCTTGGCAAGAGATCCGGTCTCAATCAGCGCCTGTTTCTGGGCCACGGTCAACCCCTTAATCCGCCACTCCCGTTGCGCCGCCTCGGACCGTGAGGCGGCTGGTTCCATGTATACCAAGGCCACCGGCTGTCGTCCCCTGGTGTACCGCGCCCCACCCTTTGCCGAATTGTGGGCGGCCAGCCGTCGGGGGAGATCGCAGGTGATCCCGGTGTACAGGGTGTTGTCCCGGCAGAGGACCATATAGACGTGCCATTGGCCCATGGGCGGATCAAGGGTTGTGGTCAGGGACACTGATAAAGGCCAGGGGATCGCACAGGCGGATATTAGGCGCGTTATTGATGCGTGGCCAACTCACCCCGCCGTCCATCCCGCCGCTTAGCCACAAGATGGAGAGATGGAGGTGGGCAGGGGCCGGCCCTCTTGGGCTGGCCGCGATCCCACCGATGATCTCTCCGCCATGGCACTGATGACCGATCCTGACGCCAGGCGCGATCTGGCAATGGGCGTAAAGCGAGTGCAGCGCAGCCCCTCCCTGCTGGTAGCCATGGACCACCAGGATGGATTTCCCCAAAAAATCATCGAAGATCGCCACCACCTCCCCGTCAGCCAGCACCGGCACCATGGCCCCGTGCGTAAGGGAGCGGCAGTTACCGCTGTTATCGACAAAGGTAGCCAGATCAAGCCCTTCATGGGGGCACGGACGGGCCGGGGTCAGGGTCGGCCACCACACCGTGGTGGCGGCAAATAGCATCCCAGGCTGAAATGACCAACGCTGAAACCCGCTCGCCTCCAGGTGGTTGACGCTAACCAAGCGGTCGGTGAACGATACTGGCATGGATGGCGGGCAGGTCATGATGGCGAGGTCGGAAATAGTTCGTTTCAGCATTAAGCCGGAATCGCCACAAGTCGTGAAGCTGGCCCGCTGCCCATGCAATTTCAATATAGTACGGGGTGTGCCAGCGGCGGTTGAGCATTTTTTGCGACACCGTCAATTACAGCAAGGCTTGCTTATGGGGTTTGATCACGGGTGGACTTAGTCGGCCGCCCCTCTTCAGCAACAAGAGACCATTGCCGAGAAAGAGCAGGACAAACCCGCCATAGACCAGGGGGGTGCCTGGGTCCTTGACGATCTGGATGCCGGCGAAACGCCGACCATCGGCATCGACCCCAGTGGCGGTGTGAAAGAGACGGTGACCCTGCCAACACAAGGG
>CAYSFY010000006.1:327-5167 GCA_964430285.1 uncultured Desulfobulbia bacterium | reverse complement strand
TCCTTGGTCACGGTGCGCAGGGTGCGGATTCCCTTGCCATCCGTGAGGGCCACGAGCAGGGCCGGGGTCGCGGGGTCAAGCTCCAGCACTTCAACGCGGTACCCCGATGCAAAAAAGGCCTCTCCGGTCCGCAGTTGGTGCAACCGCTCCGCTTTGCCGTCCATCAAGACCCCCACCTTAACGCCCACCGGGTAGTACTGTTGGTGCACCTTGTTCACCTTCAGGGTGAAGCCCAAAGGCATCTCGCTCTCACGATCCCAACGGAAGGCCGTGCCGCTGGTCCCGCCCTCGTGAATATTGATGGTGGCGATGAACCCGGCGTGACTCAACACGCTACCGCTCAGGATGATCAGGACCCCGGCATGGATGGTGATGACGCTAAGGGGCAGACGCTGCCAATGCCTTACGGTGCACAGGAGCAAGTTGATGGCTAACATGCCCAAAAGCCATCTGCCGCTCGCCACCAACAGGGGGGAGCGGCTGATCGTGGCCGGCATCAACACCAAGACCAACCCGGCCAACAGGAAGAGGGTGAGCGACTTGGTGCTCAGCTTGGAGAGCAAGGAAGAGTTATGCCAGAGCCGCATCGCCACGCTTCAGGTCCACGGAAAGCTGAAACCTATTACCGCTCAGGTTGCTAAGCCAGGGTGATGCCGCCACCCGAGGAACGGGGGAGAGGTCCAACAGGAAGGCTCCGGACAAAGGCATCAGAAGGTTAAACCGTCGGCAATACTGCTCCAGGTCGAGGTCAACTCGTCGTCGAAGGTGCGGACAAAGTCTGCGACATTGACCTCGCAAAAGGGACGATGGTGCTCCTGAATGATGGCCCAGGCGTAAGTCTCCAAGGGTGGCGGGAGGAGATCGGCCATGACGGGGGAGAGCCCTCCACCATGCATGTTGGCGAAGATATTGGCCAAATGGACCAGGGCGACAGAGAGTTCGCTGGCCCGGGCCTGGGTCGGATCATGATGAAAACGCATGACGTCGAGGTAGGTCTCCGGCAGGCCGATGCTCTCGGCGAGCACGGCCCCCGCCTGCCCATGGTCGATCCCGATATAGGAGATCTCGGCAGCACAGAGATTGGCACAGAGTTCGGACCCCTGGTCCATCAGGTGCGGATAAAAGTGCGGCTCAATGGCATCGAGGGCCAGGATGCCGATATCATGAAACAATCCGGCCAGGTAGATGTCGGTGGTAAGGCTGAGCCGGATCACGTCCCGTAGCAGGACAGCAATGCGCGCCACCAGAATCGAGTGCCGCCAGAAGGCCCTGGCTACCGGCTTAAAGCCGGCAAACGGTTTGCGGCGACGGCCGTTGATGACTTGCGCCAGGGTCTCCTGGAGGTGTTTAATCCCCACCGTGATCATGGCATGGGGCACGGTAGCCACCGGCATGCTCCGCCGATAATAGGAGGAGTTGGCCACCTGCATGACCCGAAGACTGAGGACCGGATCGAGTTGCAACAGATCGGCGAGGAGCAAGGTGTTTTCGCACTCTCCACGCAGCAAGGGGGAAAGGCGATCAGCCACTACCGGATTGAAGGGGAGTTCCATGGCTGCGGCAATCTGGCGATGCAGACTCTTCTTGACGATGCGGTCCTTCTTCTCAGGCAGGTGGGGTAGATCGGGAAGGGCAGTGGCGGTGGCCTCTTGCTGCCCCGGCCAAACCACACTCTCGCCAGCCGACGCCGGGGGAGATGGGGGTGTGGCCTTGACCTCCACCTCAGAGGTGACGGTTTGGGGCATGGACTTCATGGGGGCGGGCGCGTCGGCGCTGACCATGCGTTCGTTGGCCAGGATCAGCCGGCTGACCAGGATTTCGCAAAAGCGTTTGTAGAACTTAAGCTGCAGAAAGACGTTGGAGGTGTTGATGATCCCCGGTTCCACCATCAACAGAAAGGAGTCACAGCGGGTGATGACCCCAGCGGTCCGTTTGACGTCCATGACCAGAGACATCTCACCGAAGCAGGCCCCTGATTTCAGGGTGGTCAACTCCAGGCTCCGTCTCCCCTCATCCACGGTCTTAAACACCGAGACCTCCCCCTTGACCAGGACGTAAAAGATCCGCTCAATGGTGTTTTCCTTGATGATCAGGGTGTCGGCTGGCACCTTCAGCCACTTGGTGACCGCTAGAAATTGCCGGAGTTCATGGTCATCAAAATTTTCGATCTTTTTCAAAAAATTGATCTGCTGGTCGATATTTAATGCCATCCGCACTCACCTCGTGACGCCTTGACTTACGTCCATCCCTATTTGCCGATGCAGAACTCGCCAAAGATTTTATCCAGGACCTCTTCGCTGGTGGTAAAGCCGACAATCTCCCCCAGATGGTCAAGCACGGTTTGCAACTCGATGGCCAGGAGATCCGGCGAGAGGCCCTGATCGAGGCAGGCGAGCAGGTCCAGGCAGGCGGCCTGGGCCTTGCTCATCGCTGCCCGATGACGGGCGTTGGGCACCGTGCTGTAGCCAGGGTCCCATCCTGAGGCCTGACCGGTGACCTGGGCAAAGAGCGCCTCTTCCAGCTCGTGGATGCCGGTGCCGTGCTTGGCGGAGATGGCAACGACGGCATGCCCGGGAAATCGTCCCCGCAGGGCAGTAATCGTCTGGGGCGAGCACAGATCGCTTTTGTTGGCCACCACCAGCAGCCGTTTGCGGTCAACACCCGCCAACAGGTCCAAGTCCTCCTGTAGCACCGGCTGGGCGGCATCAATCAGCAGCAGGACAACATCAGCCAGGGCCATCTTCTCGCGGGAGCGCTGGATACCGATCTCCTCCACCACGTCTTGGGAGTCGCGGATGCCGGCGGTATCGATGATGCGTACCGGAATGCCCCGCACCGTAATCTGCTCTTCGATGGTATCACGAGTGGTGCCGGCCTCTGCCGTGACGATGGCCCGCTCTTCCCGTAACAGGGTGTTGAGCAGACTCGATTTGCCGACATTGGGGCGACCGATGATCACCACCGCGATACCGTCGCGAAATATCTTACCATTGTCTGCCGCAGATATCAATTCAGCCAAGGTGGGTGTGATGGTGCTGTTTACCGTAAGCCGGAACAGGTCGGCATCAATGATCTCGATATCGTCGTCGGGAAAATCGATGGCGACCTCGATAATGGCCTTGAGGCGGATCAAGGCATCGACCACCTCCTGGATCTGCCGGTGCAGCCCGCCTTGGAGCTGGTTCACGGCCAACCGTAGCCCCTCCACGGTGCGGGCCTTAAGCACCTCAAGGACGGCCTCGGCGCGGGTGAGGTCCAGCCGGCCATTAAGAAAGGCGCGCTTGGTGAATTCGCCGGGATCGGCCAGACGGGCTCCAGCCTCCTGGGCCAGGACCAAGATCTCGTGGAGGATGAGAAAGTTGCCGTGGCAGTGGATCTCGGCGACATCTTCGCGGGTGTAAGTGTGCGGGGCGGCCATGAACACGGCCATGACCTCGTCAAGGATTTGACCAGAGGAGGGGCGTTTGATCCAGCCGAAGGAGAGATGATGGCTAAGCGGATGCGGGGTAGGCCGCTTGGGGGTGAACAGGCGGCTCAGAATGAGCTTTGCGTCAGGACCGCTGATCCTGACGATACCAATCCCGCCCGGTCCGGGGGGGGTGGCTATCGCCGCGATAGTCGGCTCGCTCAGACCGGCCATGGGAATGGTGTCAACAGGCCTGCGACTCGTCCGGCTCCTGGGCCGCGCCGCCTCTGGCCCGATCGGATGGTCGTTTGCGACCCTTGCCGGGGAGGTAGATGCGCACCTTTTTGAACAGCCCCTCGCCAATGCTCGAACTGCGGATAGCGGTGTCGTCTTGCAGGGTGACGTGGACAATGCGCCGTTCGGAGGGGTTCAAGGCACTCATGACTTGACTCTTGCCGGTCTCCTTGACCATCTTCGCCATCTCCAGGGCCAGCGCCTCCAACTCCTTCTGGCGGTCTTCGCGGTAGTTACCGGCATCCAGGGCAAGAATGATCTTCTCCGCAAATTTTTGGGTGATGATCTTGCGCAGCAGGTATTGGATGGCGTCCAAGGTACTGCCGTCCCGACCGATGATGGCATCCGCGTCATTTGCCGCGGCGATATGGGCAGTGACCTTGTTCCCCTGGGCCGAGACCGTGACTGCCAAGGGAAATCCCATCAGCCGCAGGAAGGTCTCAGTCAACCCCTTGATCTCCGCCATGACCTCCGGCGAGGGGGCCTTGCCAGGAGGCTCTTCCCCCCTCCTGGGCGCGTCATGGTCACGCCGGGGCGCGGATCTCGGCCGGGTCTCTCTAGCCTGCTTGGCATGATGCCTCGGGGTCACGGAGGTCTCCACCGCCGCGGGGGAGGCCTCCGCTGCCACGGTCGGCGTCGCGCTCTGTTGGGAGACGAGGATGATCGCCTTTTTTTTACACAGGCCAAAGATGCCGGCCGAACCGGTGGCAATCACCTCAATCTCCAACTCCTCGCGCGCGACCTTGAGATCGCTTACGGCCTTGGCAATGGCCTCGTCGACAGTTTTTCCCTGATACTCTTTACGGTTGGTTGACATGGAGTTTCTCTGCTATCGTTTAAGCCGCCGGCATAGAGCCGGGCAGGCCACGGTTATGGTTCGACTGTCCGATTGATCATGTACTGTTGGCCGATGGAGAGCAAGTTGTTGAGGAACCAGTACAGGACCAGACCGGAGGCGAAGTTCAAAAACATAAAGGTAAAGATCACCGGTAAAAACATCATCACCTTGGCCTGGGTGGGGTCGCCGGTGGTGGGCGACATCTTCTGCTGCAAAAACATACTGGCCCCCATGAGCAGGGTCAGCACCGGGATACCGCCGAGGCCGGGGATGTCAAAGCCAATGCTCAGGCGGTCCGGGGC
>CAYSFY010000006.1:0-317 GCA_964430285.1 uncultured Desulfobulbia bacterium | reverse complement strand
ACCATTGCGGAGTACTTCACGCGCTCTGCCATGGCGCCGGTTGGAATCGTGACCGTGGTATCCATAAACACCATCTGGAAGAAAAAGAGCGCATAGATGCCCGCGTCATAGGTTCCGTTGAGCATGAATCCTTTATAGCCGAAGATACCGCCGAGGCCGGGGATGTCAAAGCCAATGCTCAGGCGGTCCGGGGCGGAGAGATCGGTGATCCACAGCATGAAAGGGGCATGCCGCAACTCAATGGTCTGCAGCAGCACCTTGTAGAGGGCAAAGAAGACGGGGATCTGTAGAATCATGGGCAGACACCCCCCCAAGGG
>CAYSFY010000005.1:38588-47097 GCA_964430285.1 uncultured Desulfobulbia bacterium | reverse complement strand
CGAGGGACATGGCATCTCCGCCCCCCTGCGGGCCTCGACCTTATTCCCGCCCATGGTGGTCAACATGATCGCCATCGGCGAGGAGGCCGGCTCCCTGGATGAGATGCTGCGCCAAGTGGCCAGCCACTACGATGAGGAGGTGGAGTACGCGGTGGCAGGGCTGGCCGAGGCCATCGGACCGATCATGATTGTCGCCCTGACCGCGGTGGTCGGCTTCTTCGCCATGGCCATCTTCCTGCCCATGTGGGACCTAACCAAGATGGTAAAATGACCGAGCACCAGCCTGCCTGAGCAACGGACAAGGCTTAGCTCGGTCATCGCCCGCCTTCGCGGTAAGCGTACACGTAGGCCCCGTCGTCCTCATAGACCCGTTCCGCCTCGGGGTCCTTCTCCAGTCTCTCAAAAAAATCCCGATGCTCGCGCCGGTCCAGGAAGATAAACCGGCAACCAAACTCCCGATGAATGACGGCTGCCGGATTTTCCACCCGTCCACGGGTAATCTCGCGGTAGCGCAGGTATTTGGCACTGTCGAAGGTATACATGTACATCGGGTCGAGGCCTACCAGGTAACGATTTTTCTGATTGCAGAAGAAGAGAAAGGGGAAGTCGTCCCAGTCGGCGTGGAAGATGACCTCCCCCTCCTCGCTGTGGGCCGCGAGCCAACGGGACGCCCCCTGGTAGAGTTCGATGGACGGGGAGTCAGTGATCTCCTCCGCCGTTGCCATGATATTGCTGCGCATGAGCGGCACCATGAGCAGGACGAGCAACAACACATAGCGCCCCGCCAGGCGGCGGCCGATGACCAAGGCCGCGGAGAGCACGGCAAAGACAGGCCAGTACTCGGCAAAGCGGCGAGATTTCATCATCAGGACCAGGAAGAAGAGGTTCAGGAGCAGGCCGGCATACTCCTCGCTCCGCACCCCCTTGATCAGGGGCAGGACCAGGAGGGTCACCAGCAGGAGGATGAAGGCCGGCAGGGAACTCCTGACCAAGAACCAACTATCATAGGGCGACCACTCGTTGCCCAGGTTCATGGCCGGGAGGTCAAGGAAGATGCTGCGTCTGGCGTTATAGAGGAGCGAGTTGAAGTTGTCCGGAAAGTAGGGATTGATCACCATGCCCAATACCACCCCGGCCCCGACCCAGAGGAGGGGACGCCACGCCCCCTCCCCTTGGCCGGTGACCACCCCGGCGATGGCAAAAAAGAGGGCAATAATCAGCAGCAGGACAAAGGCGTCATAGGTCCAGACAAAGAGGAGAGCGGCGATGAGAAGAGGGAAGCCCTTGCGCTGCAAGCAACCGTGGAAGACGAAAAGCAGCAGGGCCAGGGAGACGCTCTGCACCCTGAGCATGGAGGCCCGGTAGAGAAAAGGGGATGAGGAGAGGAAGGCGATAGCGGTCCAGGCCAGGGGCTCTTTGACTGCGGCCCGCCGCAAGAGGTGGTAGAGGGCAAGACCCGCTGCCGTGCAAAAGAGCACCACCGCGATCTTCCCTCCCAGGACAAGATCGCCGCCGGTGAAGGGGATAAGCAGATAGTGCCAGAGGAGGTGGTGGTCCCGGAAGTGATCGCGATGGATGGTGAAGTGGAGCCAGGGGAGCTTGTCGATAAAGCCCTGCTGACCGAGGAGACGGCTGAAGGTGATATGGAAATAGCCGTCATACTCGATCAGGCCGGGGACCAAGAACTGCAGCCACCCGAAGAGGAGAAAGAGGAGGGCCGCAGCCAGGGTGTAACGGGCGACCGGCAACACCTCCCCGCGGCCTGGGCCGGAAGCCCCTCGCCTCTCGGCAAGGTCGATCCATCCCCCCTCGCTCAATACTGTTTAACCGCCGGCTTCGGTGCGTAGGTAGGGGCTGGGGTGCTATTGGAATTATTGGAGTTACCGTTGTGGTTGTGGTTGTCGTTGCCGTTGTAGTTGCCGTTATGGTTGTCGTTGCCGTTGTAATTACCGTTGTGGTTGTCGTTACTGTTGTAATTGCCATTTGCGTTATTGGTATTGCTCTCACCCTCGGCATGGGCCGTGTCCACCAAGGAGAGGGCACCCAGCATCGAACCCGAGCGGGCCCCTCCAGAGAGATCAAGGCCCGGCAAGGCCAGGGTGGCACCTACGACAACGACGGCAAGAGCAAGGGGTTTGATGACGGAACGCATAAGAGCCTCCTTTGATTGTTGGTGACTGCTTGAGGATGGTTAATCTACATGTACCTAATGGATCACGGGGTGTCAATCGGTAAGCCTTATCCCCCCGGACTTACACCGAAAGAGGTCAACGGTGAGCGAGCAGCATGGCCCAAGAGGGTCGCCCGGCCGTGCGCCCCTCCTCAATAGCTCGTGGCCACGCCGCCGTTGAAGTTAAAACGCAGGGCCAAGTCCGCCACCTCCCCCTGCTCGTCGCCAAAGGCATGGAGGCCGATCTCATCCTGGGGCTGAGTGCTGAAGTTGACGGTGGTCAGGGTCGAATCGGCGGCGCAACTCTTCTGGCCGCCCGAGCAGTCGGTGCCGGTAAAGGAGGTCTGCCACCTGACCGCCGTGTAGTTGGAGTAGTCCCAATGGACGTCCCCCTTGGGTGAGGTGGCGGGGACCCCGGCAAAGGCGTAGATCAGGTTCTCGCGGACCCCGGTGGTGGGGTTCACCTGCTCCTGGACCCTGACCACCAGGGTTGCCCAGTCGACCAGTTTATTGCTCAAAAAGCCACTCACCAGACTCGGTGACACGGAACGGGCCAACTGCTTGCCGATCAGGGTCCTTTCGTAATCGCCATCGCCGTCTTCGTCGGCCTGCCGCCAGAGCACGATATAGGACTCGGTGAAGGCCGAGCCACCACAGAAGGCCGGGAGGTCGTTGTGGTCCTGGCACCAGAGAAAGGAGACCCCGTAAAAGCTGTCGTTGTTGATATCGGTGTCCCCTTGGGTGTTGAGCCGGAAGGAGATCCCGGCCATGACGTCATGGTCGAAGATGTCAAGGCCATTGGCCAGCCTGACCTTAACCTGGACCTCATAGGTCAAGAGTCCGCTCGAATAGTCCCACACCTCCCCCAGATTGGGCATGGTGCTGCTGGCGTTGGTCCAGTCCAGGCTGATCTGGGTATCGCCCTCGCCATTATCATTCAACTCCACTCTCTGGTTGGCGGTATCCAGGTCGGCTACCCCCGTGACATTCCACTCAGCTGCATCCAAGGTATCCCCGGTGCCGGTGAAAGGGATCTCCACCCCGGCGGCATCGGGGACTTTGATGATGTAGTTAATCGCCCGGGAGGCCGAGCCGTCGGCCAGCGCCCCATTGGCCGCAAAGCGGTACACGTGAAAACCGGAGGCGGCGGTGTAGGTGAAGGATTGCAGGGTGAACTGGCCGACAGTGGTAACGGAGTAAGGTGAGGCCGTGAGTTCGGCCAGCAGGGCGTTGCGGATTGTGGTGTTGCCCGAGTCGATGGCGGTCAGCCGCTTGATGGCGTAGTGGCCCCCGGACTCGGCCAGGTAGTAGGCCTTGGTATCGCTCATGGAACCGATCTGGGTGAGGCTCGCGGTGGAGACGAAGGAGTAGATGGCCGTGCCCAGGGTGGCGACGATGGTCACCGCGATGACCGTGGCGATCAGAAGCGACCCTTGCTGACCGGCAAGGGGGCCACGGGCGATCGCGAAGAGGTCAGGCCAGGGTCTGGGGCGACAACGGTTCGGCATGGGGTAGGCTGGAGCAAAGGTTACAGGTTAAGGGCGAAGCGCTCACAGGTTGCGCGGCGCCACCCGGGTAGTGAACGCTTGGGTGGTGTTGTTGGGACCGTTCAGGGTGATGGTCACCTGGATCACCCGGCGGGAGGTGGCCCAGGTGGTCTGGGCCGCCCCGTCGAAGGTGTCGTAATAGGCCAGGACCAGGGAGTTGACCTGGTCCGCCAGGATATCGGTGGTGGCCCCGTCGTTCATGGTGATGGTCGCACCACTCTGGGTCACGGTGTAGCCCTGGTCCTCGGCGTCGGTGTCCCCGTGCTTGGCCACGAACTGGATCGAGGTGGCCGAGGCGGCGGCAACCGACTTGATCACCCGAAACTCCCGGGAGAGCCGAAGCAGGACCAGCTGACCCTTGGCCGCCGTGGCAACGGCATCCCGGCTCAAGAAAAAGCCATCGACAATATTGGAGATCCCAAACCCCGCCCCAACCCCCATGATCCCCAGAAGGAGCAGGACCGTGATTATCTCGATCAAGGAAAACCCGGCTTGATCCCGGCTGGCGGGGAGAAAGCCGGGACGGCCCGGGGAAGGACGAGGCATGGCGCTCACCAGGCCACCAAGAGTTCAGTAAGGACCAAACCGCTTATTGGATCCTTGATCGAGACCTTGAGAATCTCGTCCGTTGCTGCCCCGACCGCCTCACTGTAGCTCGTGAACTTAATGTACTTGTTGTCCACCACCTCATAAACTCCGAAGCTGTTGTCCTGCGGGCCGGTGCCGATGGCGGTCTTTAAGGCGGCAAGGGCCGTTTCCCGGGCTGTCTTCCTATCTGCCTCCGTGGTGAGACCGGGGTCGTCCCAGATATCCTTCATGTCCTGTGCAAATTTGACCCGGATATTCTCCATGGCATGATGGAGCTTCATGGTCTGCCGCAGGCGGGTGATCGGCGTGCTGCTCTCGGTAAAGGAGGTCCCCATGGCGGTCACCAGGATGGAGGCCAGGATGGCGAAGACCACCAGGGAGATGATGACCTCGATCAGGGTGAACCCCTCCTCTGTCGAACCGTGCAACCAGCGCCCCCAGCTCATGGGATGAACCCCGTCTTCCTGGTCACCGTGATCGTCCGGCTCCCCCCACCTTTGGACACCGTGACCGTGATGGTAATACTCCCCGGCCCCCCCCAGCGCTTTTCGAACATAACCGGGTTGACCGTGGCGGCAAAAGTCATCCCCTGGGGCAGGTCCCCGGGCAGGGAGGCGGTTGCCCCGTTAGCATCCTGTAACGTATACGTTGAACCGGAAAAATTGATCCCCCAGGCCAAATCGGAGTTCATGGCCTTGGTCTGGGCAAAGCGCAGATGATTTTTGACCACCTCGGCCGCGCCGCTCAGTTCGGCATCGACCCCTGAATTATTGGCATGGTTAAAGACAATGGCGCTCATGATGCCCAACAGGACCAAGACCGCAATGATCTCGACCATGGTGAACCCCCGCGTACCCCACGGCAAGGTCCGCGAGGGCGTGGAGATGGAGGAGGTGTTACCACCCTGAGGGATAGAGGGAAGAGGATCTATGGACATAGATTTGACAATAAACCAATTGTCATGGTTGGTGTAGCAATATTATTTGACGGTTTTGCAAAAACCGCTCAACCGCCGCTGGCACATCCCATAACACATTGAAATTGTATTGGCAGATGGTCAGCTTCACGACTTTTGGCGAGTCCATCTTATTTCACCTTTGTCACATTTGCCGCCTTGCGGAGGCCATGGCACCTCATCCCCCTCCTGACCTCCCCCTTGGCAAGAGGAGGGGCAGGCCTGCAATTCACACGATACTTGACAATTTTAACCATCACCATTGCGCATAACAACCGGCTAGACGATAAACCAGAGGCACTCCCCTTTTTTTGGCAGAGATTATTTTATTGCCTTGATATTTCGAAAAATAATAGTGTATAGTTTGCTAAAATCGTTCCGGGCTCAAGATGGCACCTGGATACAACACCCCGAAAACATCGTGAGGAGAGGAGAGAGATGAGACCTAGACATTCCACCATCAACAATCAGAAGGGCTTTACCCTGATCGAGATCATCGCCGTCTTGGTCCTCCTCGGCATCCTGGCGGCGGTCGCGGTGCCCAAATATATGGACCTCACCGACAACGCCAAGCAGAAGGCCGTTGATGCCGGCATCGCCGAACTCAACTCCCGAGAGAGTCTGGCCTGGGGTAAGCTCAAGCTAGGTGCTGGCTGGGCCACTGACGCCGCCACCTTCGCGACGGTTGATACAGCCCTAGGCACTGATTACGTCTGGAGCGTCGCCGCCTCAGTAACCGGTGGGACATTGCAGTTCCAAAGCGGGACTGGCATCGCGCTCACCAGAACCGCTTCGACGACAACCTCACCAGGCACCTGGAAACGCACACCGTAATGGTCTAACAGAACCGATCATCGTGGCCTCAACCTGACCGTTAAGTTTGGTTGTTTGCTGCAACAAAGGCGGGACCACCATGTGGTCCCGCCTTTTTCTTTCCAACCTTCTTTACCCCCATGGCCTACTTCTCCCAACTCCACCTGCAAAAGGAACCCTTTTCCAACTCCCCGGACCCAGAGATGTTCTTCCACTCCCTCCAGCACCAGGGGTGTCTACAGAAGCTGGAACTGGCCATCCGCTTGCAGCGGGGGCTCTCGGTGGTCATCGGCGATATCGGCACCGGCAAGAGCACCCTCTGCCGCCAGCTCATCCAGCGCATCTCCCACAACAACCAGCAGATCCTCCCCCACCTCATCCTGGACCCCGAGTTCACCTCGCCTAACGAATTCCTGACCATCATCAGCAAGACCTTTGGTCTCGACCCGCAACTGGCGGGGGGATCGGAGTGGCAGATGAAAGACGCAATCAAGGACTACCTCTTCGAGCAGGCGGTCCACCACCACAAGGTGCCGGTGCTGATCATCGACGAGGGGCAGAAGCTCCCCGGCTTCTGTGTCGAGATCCTGCGCGAGTTTTTGAACTTCGAGACCAACCAGCACAAACTCCTACAGATCGTCATCTTCGGCCAGGAGGAGTTCCGGGCCATGTTGCGCCAGAAACCCAACTTCGCCGACCGCATCACCACCTACCAACGGTTGCGGCCCTTGAACTTCCGGGATACCCGGGCGATGATCGCCTTCCGCATCACCAAGTCCCATACCGATCCCGGTCCGCCCCCCAAGCTCTTCTCCCTGGCCGCCATCATCACCATCTATTGGCTGACCCGGGGCTACCCCCGCCGCATCGTCATGCTCTGCTCCAAGGTCATCATCGCTATCCTGGTCAATCAACAGCGAGAGGCCGGGTGCATCCAGGTGCTGCGCGCGGCCAGGGAGACCGCGGCCCAGGGCCATGGCCGCGCCAGTCAGCTGCTGCAATGGACCACGGCCATCGCCCTGGTGGCCATCGCGGTGGTGCTCCTGCGCCCCTGGTGGCCGCAGACTCCCCCCCTGGCCATGGTCCAGCCACCCCTGCCGCCTCTCGCAACCGTCCCATCCGTGACGGAGCGTCCCCGCCCCACTCCGCCGGCACCGGCACCGGCCACCAGCGCCCCCCTGCCTGAAACGCCACCGGTTCCAGCCCAAGCAGCCCCCCCCCCTGCCCCGCGCCCACCAATCGCAGAGCCACCCCTGCCCACGACCTTGGGGACCCTGTTGGTCGAACCGGGGGTGCCCTTAAGTAAGATGGTGGCCCGGGTTTACGGCCGTTTCACCTACAAGAAACTGGCCATGGTCCTGGCGGCCAACCCCCAGCTCAGCGACCCGGATCAAGTCGCCCCCAAGACCCAGATCACCTTTCCCCTGCTGGCCAGCAGCGAGCCCCCCGACCCGGCTGGGGCGTTGCGCTTGGAACTGGCCCGCACCCCCACCCTGGCCGCGACCTATGCCCTGGTCAAGGAGTATCCGGAGGGGGCGCCGCCGCTGTTGATCAAACCCTTGCTGACCTCTGGGAGTGGCCTCGTCTTCCGCGTGGTCCTGGAAGAGGCCTTTAGGGATGAAGGGTCGGCACGGGCGGCCATCGCCCGCCTCCCCTCCTCATGGCAAGGCAAGGCCCAAGTGCGGAGCGGGGAGCAACCCTAGCCCGCTCACCTCCCGCGAAAAAAACGCAGCCGCAGGGCGTTGGAGACCACGGAGACCGAACTCAGGGCCATGGCACCGCCGGCAATCATGGGGTTCAAGGTCGGACCCCCCATCAGGGTCAACAGCCCGGCAGCCACCGGGATGCCGATTACATTATAGGCCAAGGCCCAAAACAGGTTCTGACGGATGTTGCGCATGGTGGCCCGACTCAGTCGCAGGGCCGTAACCACCCCCCGCAGATCCCCCTTCATCAGCACGATATCGCCGGACTCGATGGCCACATCCACCCCGGTGCCCATGGCCATGCCCACATCGGCCACCGCCATGGCCGGGGCGTCGTTGATGCCGTCACCGCACCCCCTCCCCTTGCAGAGCCTTGATGCGCAGAGCCTTCTCCTCGGGCAGGACCTGGGCCAGCACCTCATCGATCCCGGCCTGACGGGCAATGGCCCGGGCCGTGACCTCATGGTCGCCGGTCAGCATGATCACCCTAAGCCCCATGGCCCGCAGCTCGGCCACCGTCTGCCGGCTCTCCTCCTTGATGCGATCACTGACCCCGATGATTGCGGCCATCGAGCCGCCCACGGCCAGATAGAGGGCGGTGGCCCCCTCTTGGGCCAAGACCTCGGCCCCCTTGACCATGCCATCAACCCCGGCCACCCCCTCCTCCCGCATCAGCGCCAAATTGCCGATCAACAGCGTCTGG
Organism: uncultured Desulfobulbia bacterium; assembly: GCA_964430285.1. GTDB lineage: Bacteria > Desulfobacterota > Desulfobulbia > Desulfobulbales > VMSU01 > VMSU01. Next base: position 38,615 of record CAYSFY010000005.1, on the reverse strand, counting down.
CCCGCGACCGTGGCCTTGACCCCTTTG
>CAYSFY010000005.1:29919-38578 GCA_964430285.1 uncultured Desulfobulbia bacterium | reverse complement strand
CGCTGGCCACCAAGGCCAAGAGGGGTTCCTCGCCCATCTCCACACCCTCAGCCAAGCGGAAGGCGGTCACTGCCGGCTGACCATGGGTCAGGGTGCCGGTCTTGTCAAAGACCACGGCGCCCACTTTTTGCGCCATCTCCAAGGCCCCGCCGCTCTTGATCAGCACCCCGAGCTGGGCGCCGCGCCCGGTGCCCACCATGATCGAGGTGGGGGTGGCGAGCCCCATGGCACACGGGCAGGCAATGACCAACACCGCCACGAAGATGCGCAGGGCAAAGGGAAACTCCGCCCCGGCCCACAACCACCCCAGGCCGCTCACCAGGGCGATCACCATCACCGTGGGCACGAAATAGAGGCTGATGCGGTCGGCAAGGCTGGCAATGGGGGCCTTGGAGCCCTGGGCATCCTGCACCATCTTGACGATGCGGGCGAGCACCGTGTCGTGCCCCACCTTATCGGCGCAAAGCCTGAGCACCCCGTTCTTGTTCAGGGTCCCGCCCACCACCCGGTCGCCGGCCTGTTTTGCCACCGGCAGGCTCTCGCCGGTGAGCATGGACTCATCCACCGCCGAACTCCCTTGGCTGATAATGCCATCCACCGGGATACGCTCCCCGGGCCGGATCAACAGCAGGTCACCGACCTCCACCTCGGCCACCGGCACCACGCTCTGTTCCTCGCCGGTAATCAGGGTCGCCTGTTCCGGCACCAGTTGCATCAGTTCGCTGATGGCGTCCGAGGTCCTGAACTTGGCCCTGGTCTCCAGGTACTTGCCCAAGGAGACCAGGGCGATCAGCACCCCGGCCGACTCGAAATAGAGGTCCATCACCCGGACCATCACCTGCATCCCCAGGGCGATCTCCACCAGGTTCCACAGACTGTAGACAAAAGCCGCGCCAGTGCCCACGGCGATCAGGGAGTCCATGGTCGGCCCTCCCCGAAACAGCGCCGGGAAGCCTTGGAGGTAGAATGAGCGTCCCGACCACATGATGGGCAGGACCAGCAGGAGCTGCACCACGGCGAAGGTCAAGGGGTGGCGATGGGGGGCGATGATCGCGGGCAAGGGGAGGCCCACCATCTCCCCCATGGCCACCACCAGCAGGATGGCGGCCAGGAGCAAGGCCGGGATCAAGGCCCGCTTCATGGCCCTAAGCCGCTCGCGGGTCTCCTGCCGGCGCTGGGCCACGAGATCCTCCCGGCCCGAGATCACCCGAGTCCCGAAACCCAGGCCGCGGATGGTATCGCGGATCAGGCGCTGATTGATCCGTTCCTGGTCAAAGCGGACCCTCCCCACCTCGGTGGCCAGATTGACCTCGGCCGCGATCACCCCGGGCAAGGCCGCCACCACCTTCTCAATGCGGGCGGAGCAAGAGGCGCAGTGCATCCCGGAAATCCGCATCTCGATCCGCGCTTCAGGCCCGGGGAAGATGACCTCAAACCCCAACCCCTTGACCCTCTCCGCAACCTGCTCTAAATCGACCAGGCCAGGGTCCCAGTGCAGAAGCAGGGACTCCTCCGCCAGATTGACTTGGGCCCCGTGCATCCCGGCCATGCCAGCCAACACCCTCTCGATCCGCGCCGAACAGGAGGCGCAATGCATGCCGCGCACCCTGCCCGTTATCTCCCTGACCTCTTGCGTCATTAACGAAACCTCCCTCTCCACCAAGGCCATCAACGTCGGCCACTAACACTTCTCTTGCCCGCGCATGGGCTACCGCCTCAATCCCTAAAGTAGTTACGCTTTTGCTAAAATACCCTTGCAATGGGATTGAATCAAAGTATTATTTGGCATCAATTCAGTGGGCAGCACCAACCACATCCACCCCCATTGGCTTGCCAGCCCCAAGTTCATCATCATCATTGAGAGAGGAGAGAGAAGATGCCAACCATCACCATATCGGGTATGAGTTGTGGACACTGCACCGCCGCGGTCACCAAGGCCTTGGAGGCCATTGACGGCGTGAGCGCGGTCGTGGTCGATTTACAGAAGAAAGAGGCGAGTTACACCGAGAGTAAGCCGGTGAGCCAAGAGACGATCCGGGCGGCGATCACCAAGATCGGTTTTGAGGTGGTTTGACCACGATGAACAGCTACCGCAAGGAACTCTGGTTTGAGGTCCCCAGCCGACGGGCGTTTTTGAATATCACGCCCCAGGTCAGGCAGTGCCTCAAAGAGAGCGGCATCCAGGAGGGGTTGGCGCTAATCAACGCCATGCACATCACCGCCTCGGTGTTTATCAACGATGATGAGGCAGGGCTGCACCACGACTATGAGGTCTGGCTCGAAAAACTGGCCCCCCACGAACCGGTCTCCCAGTACCGCCACAACGGATATGAAGACAATGGCGATGCCCACCTCAAGCGGCAGGTCATGGGACGCGAAGTGGTGGTGGCCATCACCAACGGTGACCTGGACTTTGGTCCGTGGGAACAGATCTTTTACGGCGAGTTTGACGGGGGGAGAAAGAAGAGGGTGTTGGTCAAGCTAATTGGCGAGTAACGGGAGACCGGCTCAGCACTGGGCCACGCCGTTGATCCAGATAAAGCACTCCAGCAAAAACTGCTGCTGCTCACTTAAGGTGCCGAACTTAATGCTCCGGCGTCTGACAATCATGGCGTTACCCTGACCACAGTGAATCATGCGATCGGCAACCACCTCCACCGGGACATCGGCAAGGCAAGAGTCGTGTTCGCCCAAGACGAGGCAGCCAAGCCCGGCGTCATCAGGCCACGGCTGCTCGGAGAGATAGTGAAAGGCAAGACCACCCTTGCCGATATCGACCAACATCCCTTTGCCGGGCCAGCTGGGGTTAACGACATAGGAGGCCTTCTCCTTGACCCGAAAGCGCTTGGTCGTTCTCTGTTCATCCACGGCGTAAGCGGGTTTCATCTCTCTCCCTCCACCGGTCTCCGCGCCAAGGGCGGGCCCTGTCCTGTTCTCCATAACGTTCATCCCCATTAGCAATCGCGGTGGTGATTGATAAAATCGGTGAGCAGGGCATGCTGCCGGTCCGTCAACTGCTCAAACATGATCCGCCGCTGCCGGGTGACAATCTGTGACAGGGAAGACTCATTGGTAAGCAGCTTGTCGGAAACCACCCGGCAGGGGAAACTGTCCAGACAACAGCCATCCTCACTGCAGATGACGAAATCCTTGCGCTCTTCAGCACCCTTGGCAATGTCCAGATAGTGAAACATAATACCGCCAATGCTGATGTCGATGATCTCGCCCATGTTGGGGCGAAATCCGGCAAAGACTCCAGGACGGAGCCTGTACCGTTGATGCTGGCGGCGATCGATAGTCGTGTTCATACGAGTTCTTGCTTTGCACAGAGGTTATCCCCCCGCGAAAAAAACTTCCGGGGTCCAGAGGGGGTAGTGTTTTACTTGGTGGTGACCAAAGGCTATAAACTGCAACAAATGTACCGCACGTCAGCGCTTACCATTTTTTATTTATCCAACGATTCAAATAGGTTAGAATCGAACTCCGTTTCCGCGCCCCACCCCCTTTGCCATGAACTGGGGGAAAAGGCATGGCCATGGTTTTTTTCACCCAAGACGCGAGAGTTTAAAGCTGTCTGGGCGCTGAACTCCACCCCTCTTTTTAAGGCCGGTTTGACTCGGCCCAAAACTCATTCCACCAACATAATCAATTGCTTATACAATTAAACGCTATCATGGCGTCACCCCAGACCATGGCCCGCCCTCCCCTTTTGCCCAGGTGGTCCGCCACCCTTACGCTCTGCCTGCTCTGTCTGGCCGCTGCTGCCCGGGCCGAGGAGAGGCCCCTCCCCTTTCATAAGGGCGAGCGCCTCTGCTATCAGATCTCCTGGAGCTTCATCCCTGCCGGCCATGCCACCTTGGAGGTATCAGCGGCGAACGATCTTGAACTCGGTGCGGCCTACCACTTCATCATGACCGCCAAGACCTTGCCGGCCATCGACATGATCTACCGCTACCGGGAGCGCGTTGACTCACTGGTGGCGGCCGATATCCACCACTCCCTCCAGTACAAAAAGGTCCAAGAGAGCAGCCACCCCCGGGACAGCATTGTCCGTTTCGATTGGCAACGGCTGACCGCCCAATACAGCAACTACGGCCAGGTCAGCGAGCCCATCGCCATCCAGCCGAGGACCCTGGACCCGTTATCGGCCCTCTACTATATCAGGACCCATCTGCAGCAGGGGGAGTCCAGCTTGGAGCAGTGGGTCACCGACGGCAGGAAAATCTCCAAGGGTAAGGCCCGCGTTATCACCAAGGAGACCATCTCCATCCGCGGCAAGAGTTACCGGACCATCCGGGTTGAACCCGATATCCGGGAGGTCAAGGGGGTCTTTGAAAAGAGCCCTGGGGCAAAGATGGAGATCTGGCTTACCGACGACACGCGGAAGGTCTTGGTGCGGCTTAAGAGTAAGGTGCGGGTGGGCAGCTTTGTGGCGGAACTGATCGAGGAGGAGAGTACGATTGCCGGCAGCGAGCCGTTGGGGAAGAGGGAGGCGCCCTTGGAGCCGCCGCTTGCCGGCCCCAAGGGGATTGGCCCCTGATCAGTGCAGGGCGGGGATCAAGAAGAGCACCCCGCGCAGGCAGAGCCAGGCATAAACGCCGGCCAGGAGGTCGTCCATGACGATGCCAAGCCCGCCGTTCAAGTGGCGGTCGGCCCAGGAGACCGGCCAGGGTTTAAGGATATCGAAGAGCCGGAAGAGGAGGAAGGCCATCAGCCAGACCACGGGGTTGGCCGGGGCGCCGATCAAGGTGATCAGCATGCCGATGATCTCGTCAATGACGATGGCGCCGGGGTCCTTGCGGTCCAGGATCTTCTCGGCGGCGCCGGCCGTGTACACTGCCAGCACCAGGATCACCGCCAAGGAGATGGCATAGCCCTGACCCGGCAACAGGAGCAAGAGCAGATTGAGCGGCAGGGCCACCAGAGTCCCCCAGGTGCCGGGGGCCTTGGGCAGGTAACCGGTATAGGCCCCGGTGGCGATGAACATAATAAGGCGCACCATGGCGATCAGCCTCCCAGGGTCAAGGGAGTGAGCGGGCTGCCGCTACGGACGGTCTGCTCGCAGGGGCACAACCTGAGCGGCCACAACCCGGTCAATCCGCGCTCAGCGCGCGCGGCTCCAGTGGCCTGGCAAATAGGGGTGCTGGCTCTGCCTAAATGAAACTTAGGGTGCATGGGGCGAGGTTCCTTCATCAAGTCGATCAGGGCAAAAGAGCTCTGGTGACTGAGCGGCCACCAGGCGGTAGATGTCGATAATGGGCAGGCCCGTGGCCAGGGCGAGGAGTCGGCAATCTTCGTACTCCGCAGTCAACCGCGGGCCGGCAGGGGTCTCGATCAGCTTGGCCCGCACCGGCCCGATGGGGGTGGCGATGCTCCCCAGGGCGCGCGGCAGGGTCCGCCGCTCTTCCTGGCGCAGACGCAGGCCGATGGCCGAGGTCTCGGTGAGCAGCACCTGTTGCAGAGGGAAGGAGGCGGCAGGCAAGGCCATCACCTGGATGGCAAACCCGGGCCGCCCCTTCTTCATCTGCACCGGGGTCAGGGTGACATCCAGCGCCCCGTGACCAAAAAGCCGCTCGCAGAGAAAGGGGAAGCTCTCCGCCGACCAGTCATCGAGATTGGTCTCGATGATGGTCACCTGCTGGGCCTCGGCCACCGCCCGTCCTTGGCCGACAATGAACCGCAACACGTTGGGCAGGCCATCCGGCCGCTCCTTGCTGCCGGCACCGTACCCCACCCTGCTGATGGTCATGACCGGCAACGGGCCAAAGCCCTGGGCGCAGGCCTTAACCACGGCCGCCCCGGTGGGGGTCACCAACTCCATGCCCTGGCCCCCCGCCAGCGGGGATGGCCCAGTGCTCAGATCAACCCCGTAGACCGGGACCCCTTGCAGGAGTTCACAGACCGCCGGTGCCGGCAGGGGGATGGTGCCGTGGGCCGACCGCACCCACCCCGTGGCCAGGGGAAGGGGTGAGCAGATCAGCTCATGGATGCCCAGATAGTCAAGGCCAATGGCCACGCCGACAATATCCACGATGCTGTCCACGGCCCCGACCTCATGAAAATGGACCTGCTCCACTGGGCAGCCATGGACCTTGGCCTCGGCCTCGGCCAGGACCTGGAAGATGGCCAGGGCTCGGGCCTTGACCGGCGCGGCCAGACCGCTGCCGTCGATTAAGGCCCGAATGGCCCGCCAGTCGCGGCCATGCTGATGGCCTGCGAGCAGGACCCGGACTCGGGTGGCGTGGATGGCGGAAGGGGTGGATACGGGTTCGGCAAGCAGACGTTAGCCCTCCACATCCAGTTGGGCCAAGGCAGCGGTCAAGGTCTCGACCGGCACGCCGGCATCGACCAAGGCCCCCAGCAGCATATCGCCGCTGATTCCGGAGAAGCAGTCCAGGTAAGCGATTACCCGGCCGTGAGAGATGGGATGCGTCATCGGTCAGCCAAGGACCGTGCCGACTGTCAGGGGGTGACCGAGGAGGAAGGAGTGCACCGGCATCCGCTTCTTCCCCTCGAACTGGATCTCGGCCACCTGGAGCAGCCCTTGGCCGCAGGCGATGACCAGCCCCTCCTTGCCGGCGCGGACAATGGTGCCCGGCAGCGCGGAGGCGGGTTCGTTGAGGACGGTGGGGGCGAAGGGCTTCAGCTGCTTGCCTGCATAGAGGGTGGTGGCGGTGGGCCAGGGGTCCAGCGCCCGGATCTGACAGCTGATGGCCTGGGCGCTGTTGTGCCACTGGATCATGCCATCCTCCTTGGTCAAGGGCGGGGCCAAGGTCGCCAGGGTCTCGTCTTGCTGTTCAGGGTGCAGTTTCCCTTGAGCCGCCTGGGCCAGGACCTGGATCAGGAGCTTGCCGCCCAGTTCCGCGAGCTTGGGGATCAAGGTGGCCGAGGTCTCCTGCTCGCTAACCGGCAAAGCGCCCTTGAGCAGCATATCCCCGGTGTCCAGGCCCGCATCCATGCACATGATGGTGACCCCGGCCTCTTGTTCACCACGCAGGATGGCGGTCTGGATCGGGGCGGCGCCTCGGTACTTGGGCAGCAGCGACCCGTGGACATTGATGCATCCCAGCCGGGGCACCCCCAGCACCGCCGGGGTCAGGATCCGGCCATAGGCCGCCACCAAAATGAGATCGGGCCCCAGGGCGCGCAGTTCATCCACAAAGGCCTCGTTCCTCACCTTGGTCGGTTGCAGGACCTCGATCCCCGCAGCCACGGCCAGGAGCTTCACCGGCGACGGGGCCAGTACCCTGCCCCGCCCCTTGGGCCGGTCGGGCTGGGTCACCACCGCCACCACCTGCTCGCCGTGGTCAATCAGGGCCTGCAAGGAAGGCACCGCGAACTCCGGGGTGCCCATGAAGATGAGGCGTAGGCCTGATGGGGTCATCCGCGTATCCTCCTCACAACTTTTTATCTTCCTCGGCCAGGATCTTTTTGAGTTTCTTCTTATAGAGGCCACGCTTCAGGGAGCTGATGCGGTCGATGAACAACTTGCCCTCCAGGTGGTCGCACTCGTGCTGGATCACCCGGGCAAAGAACTCATCGGCCTCAAACTCGCTCATCTTGCCCGTGGCATCCTGGGCGCGTACGATAATGGTCATGAAGCGCTCCACCTTGGCGGTGTATTCTATCACCGACAGACACCCCTCCACATCCACCTGGGACCCCTCACCGTGGATGATCTCGGGATTGATCAGGGCAACGGCCTGGCGGTCCGCATCCTTCTCCTTCTCCGAGGTGTTGATGACCACCACCCGCTTCGCTTCGCCGATCTGATTGGCGGCAAGACCGGCGCCCGGGGCATCGAACATGGTCTCGATCATGGAGTCGATCAGCTCACGCAGTCCCTGGTCAAACTCAGTGACCGGGGCACACTTTTTCAGCAGGATGGGGTGGGGATAGGTGATAATTTTCTTGATCATGGTGTGCGGTGGATACAGGGGTTGATGATTAAAATGGGCCTTTTTATACCATACTCTCCGGGTCAACGTCCACCAGCAATTTGCAGGCGGGGCCGCCGATCAGGGCCGGTTTCATGGCCACCAGCTGGGCGCTCAAGGCATGCAGGGCCTTGAGATCGGCGCTCTTCAACAGCAGTTGCCAGCGATAGAGGTCCCGGACCTTGGTGATGGGGGCCGGGGCCGGACCCAGGACCCCGATCCGTCTCATCACCCCCTGCTCCCGGGCCAGCCGCCCCAAGTGCAGGGCCACCCGCTCCACCTCCATCAGCCTTGGCCCTTCGATCCTGATATTGACCAGACGGGTGAAGGGCGGGAAGGAGAGGGCCTTGCGCAGCCCGATCTCCTGGGCGTAGAGGGCACTGTAATCATGGGTCTCGGCCGTGACAATGCTGTAGTGCTCGGGGTAGTAGGTCTGGACCACCACCCGGCCCGCTTTCTCGCCCCGGCCGGCCCGGCCAAAGACCTGGGTCAGCAGCTGGAAGGTCCGCTCCCCCGCCTTATAGTCGGGGATCCCCAGCCCGGCATCGGCCCACACCACCCCCACGGTGGTGACATGGGGAAAGTGGTGCCCCTTGGTGATCATCTGGGTGCCGACCAGGATGTCGATCTCCCGCTCATGGACCCCCTTGAGGATGGCCAGATACCGCTCCCGGGAGGAGGCGGTATCGCGGTCCAGACGGGCGATGAGGGCCTCGGGCAGG
>CAYSFY010000005.1:22301-29909 GCA_964430285.1 uncultured Desulfobulbia bacterium | reverse complement strand
CACTCGGTGAGGCCAAAGCCCACCGCCGTCAGCCCCGCCGACTGGCAGTGGGGGCAGAGGGCCTCGCTCTTCATGGAAAAGCCGCAGTAGTGGCAGAGCAGGCGGCCGCTCTTCTGGTGCAGGGTGAGGGTGACGTGGCAGTGGTTGCACTCCAGGGTCTTGCCGCAATCACGGCAGAGCATGAGGTTGGCAAACCCTCGACGGTTCAGGAAGATCAGGCTCTGGTCGCCGTTGATGAAGGTATTTCTGACCTCGCTGATCAGCTCCGGGCTAAAGAGCGGCGGCCTGCCGGACACCGTGGGCACCCCCTTCAGGTCAACGACCTGGACCTGGGGCAGGGCGCGATCCGCCACCCGCTTAGTGAGGGAAAGGAGTTGGTACTTGCCGGTGGTGGTGTGGTAGAAGCTGGTGATCGAGGGGGTGGCCGAGCCCAGGAGGACCACGGCCCCGGCCTGGCTGGCCCGCATGACCGCGGCGTCACGGGCGTGGTAGCGGCAGCTCTCCTCCTGTTTATAGGCGCCATCGTGCTCCTCGTCCACCACCAAGAGCCCGAGGTTGCTAAGCGGCGCAAACAAGGCAGAACGGGCGCCGATGACCACTCGGGCCTCGCCGCTGTTGATGCGCTGCCACTGGTCAAAGCGTTCGCCTCCGGTCAGACCGCTGTGGAGGATGGCCACCCGCTCCCCAAAACGGGAGAGGAAGTTCCCCTCCAGCTGGGTGGCCAGGGCGATCTCCGGCACCAGGACCAGGACCGTGCGGCCCAGCTCCAGGGTATGGGCCGCGGCCTGGAGATAGACCTCGGTCTTGCCGCTGCCGGTGACCCCATGCAGGAGATACGGGGCAAAGCGCTTGGCACCAATGGCCGGCAGCAGAGTCGCCAGCACCGTGAGCTGCTCCTCGGTCAACTGCGCGGGCTGAGGCGAAAAGGGGGGCTGCTCGCCAAAGGGGTCGCGGTAGACCGCGTGCTCCTCCGCCGTCACCAGCCCCTGGCCGGCCATGGTCACCAGGGCCTTGCGCGCCCCCGGGTAGCGCCGGGCCAGATCCCTGACCGTCACCCACGGCTGTTCGGCCTCGGCGGTCATCACCCTGAGCAGGGAGAGGGTCTTCTCCACCGAGGGCAAGCGCCGTGAAGGGCCGGGTCCATGTTGCTCGGCCAACCGCACGCAGCTCTCGGTCTTCTCCTTCACCCTGTCCGTGGACACGGTGTCGACAATCTCCACCAGACCATCCTCCGCCCAGCGCTCCACCTCCCGGCGCCCCTTGCTCCGCCACACCTTGCGGGTGGCGGCCTCGGCCAATCGCCCCTCCTGCACCAGGCGGGGAAACCACGGACCGGGCCACGAAGCCTCCGGCCGCGCGGCCAAGAGGACGCGCCCCTTGGCGGTGGTCACGATCCTCCGTCCGCTTTGCGGGGTTAGGCCCGCGGGCAGGGCGCCCTTGATCACCTCGCCGATGGGGTACTGATAGTAGTCGGCCAGCCAGCGAAAAAAGGGGACCATGGCCGCCGGGAACAGGGGGGTGGGGTCGAGATAGTCGGTGATGGAGCGCACGTTGTAAGTGCACCCCTCGGGCAAGGCATCAAGGGCGGCGAGCACGTAGCCGGTTACCTGCCGGTTACCCAGGGGGACCAACACCCGCACCCCGGGGCAAGGACGGACAGAGGAGGAGCGGGGTACGGCATAGGTCAAGGTGGTGGCGATGGGAGAGGCCACCGCCACTTCGAGAAAGGAGATCACGGGGCGGGGAAGGCTTAATAGGTGGCAGCCACTTCCTTGATGTGCTTGCGGAAGTCGTCGCGCAGTTCCGGATGGCGCATGGCAAAGGCGATAATGGCCTTCAAGTAGCCCAGCTTGTCCCCGGCGTCGTAACGGTCCCCTTCAAACTCGTAGGCGAACATGGATCGTTTGTTGGAGAGGGCGAGCAGGGCATCGGTGAGCTGGATCTCGCCGCCATGGCCGGGGGTGGTGCGGCCCAGCATCTCGAAGATCTCCGGGTGCAGGATGTAGCGGCCGATAATGGCCAGATCGGAACTGGTGGTGCCGGGGGCCGGTTTTTCCACCAGGCGGTTGACCTGATAGACCCGCTCGCGGAGGGAGGTCCCCTCCACAATGCCGTACTGAAAGGTCTGGTCCATGGGGACCTTCTGGATGGCGACGATGGACTCCTGGACCTCGTTGTAGAGGCCCATCATCTGCTTGGCGCAGGGGACGTCGGAGACCACCAGGTCGTCCCCCAGCAGGACCATGAACGGCTCATTGCCCACCACGTTGCGGGCGGTCCAGATGGCATGGCCCAGGCCCAAGGGCTTCTTCTGGCGGACCGAGACGATGTCGATCAGGTTGGAGAGGTGGCGCAGCTCCTCGCAGATGCGGTGCTTGCCCTTGCGTTCCAGCATGGTGTCCAGTTCGTAGTTGTAGTCGAAGTGGTTCTCAATGGCGGCCTTGCCGGCGCTGGTGATCAGAATCACCTCCTCAATGCCCGAGGCCACCACCTCTTCAACGATATACTGGATGGTGGGCCGGTCGACGATGGTCAGCATCTCCTTGGGGATGGCCTTGCTGGCGGGCAGAAATCGGGTCCCCATCCCCGCCACCGGGATGACTGCCTTGCGGATTTGTTTGGGCTTGCTATTTTTTTTCATTAACGTTAATTCCGTGGATGAGGTTTATGGACGGTCAACAGAGGCCTGATTATAGCCGATTCCCGTAGCCTTCATCCACCTTTTTCTGTTTTACCCCTGTTATCGGCAACGATCCCGCCATGCACCCCCTAGAGAGAGAGATCCTGGCCCTGTGCCAAGAAAACGGCCTGTTTCACCCGGGCGAGCACCTGGTGGTCGGGGTCTCCGGCGGACCGGACTCCATGGCCCTGCTCCATCTCTTGGCCCGGCTCGCCCAACAGCTTACCATCACCATGGTCGTCGCCCATGCCGATCACGGCCTGCGCCCCGAGGCCTCGGCCGACGAAGAACAGTTGGTCAGGAAAGAGGCGGCGCGTTTGGGGCTTACCTGCGTGGTTGACCACCTGGCGGTAAAGGAGCGAGCCCGTGAGCAAGGTCAATCCCTGGAAGAGGCGGCCCGTGACCTACGCTATGCCTTTTTTGCCACTGTCGCTGCTAGCCATGACGCCCACAAGATCGCGGTGGCCCATACCGCCGACGATCAGGCGGAAGAGGTCCTCCTCCGTCTGCTCCGGGGCTCGGGGAAAAAAGGGCTCTCCGGCATGTCGTTGTTGCGGCAGGGGTCGGTGGTTAGGCCGCTACTCACCACCACCAAGGCGCGCCTCCTCGCCTACCTTCGGGAACGGAGCATCCCTTTTGCCCTGGACCAGTCCAACAGCGACCGGTGCTATCTCCGCAACCGGGTGCGTCTGGACCTCCTCCCCTATCTGGCCCAATTCAACCCCAACATCAAACAGACCCTGCGCCAGACCGCCACCATCCTCCGCGACGAAGAGGAGGTGCTGGCGGCCCAGGCCGAGAGCGAATACCGGCAGTTGGTGAGTGAAGGCCGGGAGGTGAGCGGGCCTACGGTCACCGTGGCCCGCGCGCGGTTCAATGGGCGACCGCTGGCCATCCGCAGGCGGCTCGCGGAGCAGATGCTTATCCATCTCGGCAGCAAACCGGGGTTTCGGCAGATCGAAGGCCTCATCGCCTTGGCCCATGGCTCGGCCGCCGGCGAACTCCACCTGCGCCATGGTCTGCGGGCCTCGGCGGCCCAAGATCTCTTGCGGCTCTGGTATCCGCAAGGGAAAAAGGCCCACCGGCACCACACCCGTGCCACCCCACACCCCTTCCAGCTCCAACTGCCGCAACCCGGGCGCTATCCGCTCCCTGACAGCAACCGCGAGATTCTGGTTGAATTGGTGAGCGCAGCAGTACCCCTTGACGAGATGAACCGCGCGGGGGCCGATCTCCTGGATGCCGACCTGGCCCCCTTTCCGCTGCTCATCCGCAGCCGTCTCCCGGGCGACCGTTTCCGCCCCCTAAACAGCAAGGGGAAGAAGACGGTAAGCGACTTTCTGACCGATCTAAAGATGCCGCCGGGGCAACGGGACACCCTCCCCCTCCTGCTCCGCGGGGATGAAATCGTCGCCTTGCTGGGGGTGCGCATCGCCCACCACTATCGGGTAACGGCAAGCTCCACCAGCATCCTGAAGGTCACCATCCGGCCAGCATAAAGGACTTTACGAAACCCCACATCCATGCTAAAAGGAACACCATTCAAAGATCGTGTTTTCATTATGATGTGGGCGGGTAGCTCAGTTGGATAGAGTGTTGGCCTCCGAAGCCAAAGGTCGTGGGTTCGATCCCCGCTCCGCCCACCATTAGTTAGACTAGGCCTTCAAGGTTTTCCTTGAAGGCCTTTTTTGTTGCCCAAAAATCCCTCCCCAACAGTATCCCCAACACCCAACAGAAATTTATCGTTGGCGCCAGTAGTCTCGGTGAGTTTCTCGCCATGTCCGGCAGGCATCGCGCTGATTCTCCAAGTACTCGGGAGTGGCAACAGGAACAGGTGGAGATTGGCCTTGTGGCGTCCCTCCGGAACACCATAATGCTTGGTCTGACAGATCAGGGAAGGATAAGAATCAAATTCAGGAAGAAAAACGAAGAAGATTCAGAGAAACCAAGGTCGGAAAGAAAAGCCGCGGAATTTTCAACCGGCCGGGGCTGCGGAGTTTCTCACCGACTAAAACCGCGGACTTTTGGCCCGGCGTTACTACTTTTTTTGGTAGAAACAATCTTGTTGCTCATGGCATCGCACGACGTACTGTGGTTGTTGGCTTTATGTGCGTCGATGATATCCAATGCCCATCGTAAGGCGTCGATTTCAGACAATATATATGAAACCTCTTTGCCGGTTCTGGTTTTGGTCTTTTCCTGCAAAAATAAAATGCGGGCGTTAAGCGTTTTGAGGTAGTGGCGCTCGCGTTGTTCTGGTGTCATCTTGTGCCCCCTATTTGATAGAGATAATCTTCTTTCTGTCCTGATTCAAATACCGGCAAATTCTTCAACCGCTACCTGAATCATTCGCTGAGGTTGTTTCTGCTGCTGGGAGATGGAGAGGTATTCACTCTCGATTTTTTGCAACACCACAGCATCAAAGTATTGTTCGCCGCAAAAAGTACACTCTGCGCAAGGAACATGCTCCACGACAAGCATTTGACCATCTTTTTGGTAGATGTAGCGGGTTTCCTTACTGACAAGATGTTTATGTCCACAAAATACACATTGTTCTGACATGATTAATGTCCTCGCTCAAATGGATTTTTGAATTTAGGTGGTGAGGGGATATACACGGTAATCACAACCAACTTTTGTCCCATACGGCCACAAACAACATGGACGGGCTTTCCATCATCCGTAAACCCTGCAACCAGGCAACTTTCCCCGCGCCCGGTGTCTTCATATTGCTCAAGAATACGCCCACTAATCAAGGCCTACTGCACTTCGCTAATAAGCAGATGTCATTTTGCCTTTCCTGATCGCCATGGCGTGAGTAGCAATAGGTTTGCTCACTAGCGCCCTGTCTAATCCATACCATTTCTATCATCGTTGAACCTTCTGGGGAAAAAGTTCGCCAAAGAGTTCAGCAGTCGAAGTGTAGGGTTTTCCGCCCTCACCCCGCAGGCTCTCTTCATGTTCAAGGATGTCCTTGGCCCTTTCAATTTTCGCCCCTGTCGGTTTCATAAATTCCCTCATGCTTATCCCCATTCTAACCTATGCTTGCCTTCCTGGTAATGGAAACTGTCTTTTGCCGGTCCTGGTTCATGGCATCGCTGATAATGTCCCCCGCCAGGTCTGCCGCCTGTCTCAAGGCATCATCACGCAGGTGGGCATACCGTTGCGTCATTGCCGGGGTCTTGTGCGTCATGAGCTTTTGTAGGGTGTAGATGTCAACCTTGCCGCTACTGGCCAGCATAGAGGCGTAAGTGTGGCGCAGGCCATGAAGGGGTCTGAAATCACCAGGAAGACCAGCAGCTTTCTTGATGCGGTTGGCACTCTTTTTAATATCGACCAACTGGCCACCAGTCTTGCCAGGGAATACATATTTGCTGGTTGTCTTTTCGTGGCTCTCAAGCAATCGTCTGGCAGCGTCATTCAGTGGTATAGATTGGCTCTTCCCGCCCTTTGGGTCTCGGATAAGGATAAGCCCACGGGCAAAGTCTACGTCATCCCATTTTAGCTTAAACAGTTCCCCCCGCCTCATCCCGGTATAGAGCGCCATCAACATCATATTGCCGACTGTCTTGTTCTCGTCGGTAGCAATGGCGTCAAGAAGGCAGTGCAACTGTTCCGGGCTCAAGTCCTCGGTCCTCAAGTTATCAACGTCCGGCATTTCAACCTGAAAGGAAAGGCCTGGGCAATTCTTCTTCTTGACCCCGTGATTGCAGATCCGCTTCAAGAGGGTCAAGATGTGCTTGACTGTCTGCGGGGATTTGGTCTTGAGGAGTTTGATGCGAAGCCGGTCAACATCAAGGGGGAGGAGGTCTTGCGGCTCTTTGTCGCCAACAGAATCTTTGAGATATTTGTTGAAACGGCTGCCGTCACTTCGATGCGCGGCGTAATCGGGGGCCTTGTTGTTCTGATATTCTGACCACAACTTGGCTATGGTCCACCTGTCTTGCTCCGCCTGTTTAGCTGTTTCCTCTGCTTGGCGTTTCTCAGTGTTGGATTGCTGCTTTCCTTCGAGACGTGCTGATCGTATACCTGCGGCCCTGGCCGGGGTCATGTCGTCCTGATATTGCCGACCGGCCTTTTCTTCAACCAGCTTTCCGCCCTTGCGATACATGACGTAGTAAATTTTTTCGGGCTTATTGGTCCCTGGAACGGATGATTCAATGTAAAAAACGCCCGGATAATTCGTCTTGAATCTCTGCTTTGCCCCCATAGCTATGGCCTCCGTGTTTTTTCTACTCCCAACACTATTCCCAACATATGAGGCACGATACAAGGTAAAACGAAGTAAGTCAAGGGGAGCTACAATCGAACAAATTTTAACAAAATCAACTCATAAAGCACTTAGAGGAAAACAGGGTAAACCATATCCTTTGGCCTTCGAAGCCAAAGGTCGTGGGCTCGATCCCCGCTCCGCCCACCAGTAGCAATAGAAAAGGGGTGATGCCATTGTTGCATCACCCCTTTTTTTACATTCCGGGGACGTTGTTGCTTTATTGCTTTAACCACGGAACTACACAGAGCTTGACAGCACGCAGACGGTCAGGGTGAGGGCAGCAGCACCATACGAGAGTGGCCCCTCCGCGGGCTATCCCGTGGTCCGGTTTTCACCTAACAGCCTTCAGCCTAACCGGCCAGAGTAGTTACCATCCCACCTTCATATCGTTCCCCCTTCGTACGATAAAGCAATAAAACAACAACGTCCCCACGGAATCACACGTGCGCCCAGGCATCTTTCTCCGTCGGGTCGGACTTTTTCCTGAGGATCATTACCCATGCCGGTGCGGAGATTACGGTAAGGATCATGCCAGCTATCCCTGCCCTGACAAAACTGTATCCGGTCAAGGTGATCCCAAAAGGGGAGGCAATGGCCACAAGGTACATCAGATAGGATGCCAACATTTTGCATTTGGTTGAGCACGGGATGACGA
>CAYSFY010000005.1:19436-22291 GCA_964430285.1 uncultured Desulfobulbia bacterium | reverse complement strand
CCCCTTTTGGTTATGGTGTTCCGGTGGTGTGATGATCAGGTTGCCGGCAAGGGAAATTGCAACCGATGTGCCTGATCAACACCAATACCCTTCCGGAACCGGCGGGACCGGGAACTGATGGATTTTAGTCGGTGATGACAACGAGTTACGTAAAAATACTTTTTTACTCAATGGCCTCCGCTCTTTCCCTAGCGGCTGTTCCCCTCCGAAATCCAGCCACGGGTGTCACCAAGGAGGAACTAGCCGACACCATTCGGTAACAGTCAACCGCTGTGCCGCCCCCCCGAGTTGCGATTGCCGATTGTACCCATGAGCCACATGACCGTTATCCATCCTTGTCATTTTAGTGATATCCGACCGGTGGAAAATATGGTGATGACATGTTGACAATGGCTGTTTGGCGAGTCCACACACAGCAGTGAACAGCCCGCCCAACAAATAGGGGCAACACCCTATTCTATTACAATCCACTTCCCACTAGCATAAGGTTTGAAATCAACAGACCCTGAATCTCGGCAGGTCCATCACCATGCAAAACAGGAGGCCTAATCGTGAACGATTTTAAACGTATCCTTGTCGTCAGTCGAATGATCCAGTCATCCCAAAAGGCTATCCATGCCGGGGTTTCCCTGGCCCAGAGATATGGCGCGAACCTCTATATCATTCACTCCATTTACAACCCATTTGGTCTCCGCGGCTGGAGCATGGGGACCCTGTCCCTGGAAAAAGAGTATGAAAAAATTCTTGAAGATGCCAGACAAGGCTTATCGTCACTGGTCGAGGCCGAAAAGACAAAAGGCCTGTCCATCACGGAACTGGTGCGGACGGGAGAGCCCACCGTGGAGATCCTGAAGACCATTGCGGAAGAAAAGATCGACCTGTTGGTGATGCTGGCCCACAAGGAGGGCCGGCTGGAGGACCTCTTCTTCGAGCGCAGCAACGATGAACTGATCAGAAAGATGCCCTGCTCGATCATGCTGATAAAAAAGGAACCGGGAAAGGCGTAAGCTGACACCGATGCAGGAGCAACCGGTCCAACTGCCGGCGAAAAAGGAGCGGGTGCCGGGCGAGTTAGCCAAAGCCGGGCACCTGCCCCCTCTCGCGCCGCTGGGGCGCGCAAACGTAACTATGAGGCAAGCAACCTGACAAACAAAGGAGAGTGACCATGTATACCAAAGATGAATTGTGCAAAAAGATTACCGACCTCTATCCGGAGATTGGCGAATGTGGCATCGGCATTCTGGTCGACTACGACCCAAAAAAGAAGATCTGGATGATTGACCTAAAAAAAGGGAGCCATGAACTCAAGCATCATCTGGAAATACCGGATGCCGATGCCTGCATGGAAGGCAAGCAGTGTGTCTCCCTAGGCCTGGAAATCGCTCAGCTCAGAAAGAATGTCGAGGGACAGCAGTTCTAACGGAATTTAACAGCGCTCCTTCCCGGCCACAACCGCTTGTCCAGGGGTAAAGGCATGGGAAGAGACGGCACTTGGCGTTAAGTGCCATCATCACCAACACTGGTGCTCCGCCGTTCAAGGACATTTGCCGCGAGTTGCCCCCCCCCGGACAGGTCGACCCCCTCCTCCAGCAACAACTGTTGACGAATGGACAAGGGGGCCGCGGCAAACGCGCCCACCGCGCCAAGCGCCATCAAGGAAGCGGCCCGACCTTTCATCTCCACCGCCAACAATGAGGACCCGATCCCGGCCAAGGATTTCGTCTGGCCTGCCGAGACCAAGATCATCCGTTCTCACCGCAAATGGCGTCTTCCCCCTGCCCACGCAGAGACGACCTCCCGCCTAGGCGACGAGGTCGTCATTATCATTCCGATGCACAAACACGATGGCACCGTAAAGGCGACCCGCCGGGTCGGCCATGCCCTTACCCCTGCGGTAGCGTCAAGGGCGAGGCCCCGCCTCGACTCTACGGCCGGCACATGAGTGCCATCTTGATGGCAAGGCGGAATAGGCGGGCTTGCCCCCCTCGAAAACAGGAGAAACGCGGCAAAGAGTAAGGTGGAGCCGGACAGTCACAGCCATGTTCCAAGGCGCGGCATGGGGTCTTGGCCGGTTTTGGAGGATCAGGCTCGCTTCTTTAGCGCGCCGACATCAGCTTCACCTTGCGGAATGAGGTGATTTGCGATTAAATGGCAATAGGCAACAGCGCGATAAGTTTCGGCATCGGCGCGCGCCGGAAGAGAGGCCGAGTTCGAGGTCATGCTGCCGCGGAGGCTTCAGACAAAAGGTTCAAGCACGGAGGAGGGTGAACAGTGAACAAGATGTTGGGCAAGGTCCTGTATGTGGACGACGAGGAGATCAACCTGTTCAACTTCCGCGAGGCCCTCAGTGACCGATTCGAGGTCTTCACCGCCCTTTCCGGTCACGAGGCGCTCAGGGTCTTGGAGCGGGAGCGGGAGATGGCCTTGGTGGTCACCGACCAACGGATGCCGGGGATGAAAGGCACCGATCTGTTGACCAAGACCCGTGAGCTTGCCCCCCAGGCCGAACGGATCATCATCACCGGCTACACCGACCCCCAGGATATCATCGCCGCCATCAACCAAGGCCAGGTCTACCGTTACATCCTCAAGCCCTGGAACGCCGACGAACTGCGGATCACCATCTCCCAGGCAGTGGAACGCTACCATCTCCTGCATCGCAACCGCGAGTTGGTGGAGGAGTTACGCCAGAAGAACTTGGAGTTGGAGGATCGAGTCAAGGAGCGCACCGCCGAATTGGCCCGGGCCAATCAGACCTTGACCGAGCAACTGGCGGAGCTGGAGCGGACCAAATTCGAGTTGAAGACCCTGGAGGGACTACTCTCCATCTGCAGCTACTGCAAAAAGATCCGAGA